>JAZDMJ010000066.1:0-2017 GCA_043801115.1 Candidatus Iainarchaeum sp.
CGATGAAAAAACTCCTCGAAGTGCAGGAAGAAACCCAGGCCATGCGAGACCAGTATGTGAAAGGAATCACTTCAACGGAAGAAAAGCTTTCGAGCTCCCGAGAGGAACTTCGCAGAAAATATTCCGCGCAATTGCACAAGCTCGAAGTGGAAAATTCTCAAAAGGACGAGTACTTGCAGCACTTCAAGCGCATGGTGGAAGAAAAAGAGGCCGAGTTGAGAAAAATTTCAGAAGAACGGGACGAGTGGAAGTTGAGGTTTCAACACTTGCACAAGTTCGAGCACGCGAAAAAAAGATTGAAGGGAAAATAAATGGTTGACGCGGGAACATGGCCTGAAGAAAGCATTTCGTCGAGCGAAGACGACAGCGGTCCGAGCTGGCAGGACAGCGCGGGAGGAGCGGCTTCAGGAATCAAAACAATGCTCCCCACCATCATCAAAATCATTGTAATCATTGCGATTGCGGGCGCGCTGTACTGGTATTTCATCGCCTCCGTGCACGCCGTGACGGTTCACGTGCAAGACGTGGACGGCAACCCGCTTTCTTTCAGTGGAAGCATCAAACAGGGAACTTCTACAGTCGGAACAATTTCGCAGGGAGAGGGAAGCGCGAATTTGAGGGACGGAACCTATACCGTAATCCTCAACGCTTCGGGCTACAAGAACGCGACGCAAACAATTATTGTAACCGCGGAAGAAACGGATTTTTCAATCGAGTTGGAAAAAAACCTGAACTTGCAAATCCAAGTGGAAGCGATTCCTCCAAAAATATACGTCGGACAAAGCGTTTCCGTGCAAGTGACGATTACAAATAACGGAACTGCGGCGAATCTGGAATTGAAGGCGGAAGGCACTGGAAAAGATTTCGCCTCTTTCGAACCTTCCACGTTGCAAGCGTCTCCGGGAAGCAACGGGGCGACGCTCACGATTCGCATTCCGGACACGTACGCGGTTACAGGACAGAACGGGGACACCAAAACACTGCAAGTGGGAGTCAAGGGAAAAGAGGCCACGCAATCTTTGAACTTTACGATTGCGCGGACGCCGGACCTGCAAATGAAAACCACTGCAGTTTCGTTCGGAACCATTCAAGCGGGAACGCTCGCCAGCACTCCCAAACCAATCCAAATCAAAAACAACGAAAAAACCGATTTCGCGGACACGATTGAATTCGAAATCGAAATTCCCGAAGGCTCGACTCAAAACTCCGTCGAAACCATCCAAAACTGGTTTTCTTTCACCCCGGAACAGTTGACGGGAATTGGGGACGGCGAAACCAAGAGTGTTTCCGTCAAGCTCGTCAACGTTAGCACGACCGCGCTGGCCGATCCGAACATTACGGGAAACTTTTTCTTCCACACTAACTATTGGAAAAGTTCAGCGGTTCCGTTCACCTTGTCCATCGAAGCCGCGAGCGCCAGCATCAAGCCGACGTTGAGCTCGTACTCGTTTTCGCTCTCCAAAACCGGAACAGCGTACGAAACCAAAACTTCGGAATTGCACGTCAAAAATGACGGCGATGTAACAATTTCCGGCGTAAAACTTTCGACCGAAACTTCCAACGCGTGCGACTTGTGGATTTCGTTTTCAGACTCGAACATCGCCCAAATCGCTTCCAACGAGACCAAAAATGTAACCCTTTCCATTACCGCCCCTTCGAGCACGCCCGCAGACTCGCTCCAACAATGCCACATTTTCGCCCGCTACACCGACCCTTTGACCAACAGCGCGGAAGAATCCCAACTCCCGCAAGTCGTGCAAATCTCGACGTAAAGCAAATTCGTGTTGCCCGATGCGGTTGCTCAAATTCCTTTTGCCCTGCTTTCTTTCACCCAAAGCCCGCATTTTTCAATCCAATGAAAAAGTGTTTTTGGCTTGAATCTTTTGCTCGACTTCAAACCAACCTTCTTGGCATTCCGGATATACTGCTTGGACAAAAACGGATAGGCAGGACAGAAAGTGTCTAGCAGAAATTTTTGTTTTCCGCTAGAGTTTGGCACCGCCTTTATTGGATAACA
>JAZDMJ010000071.1:0-12824 GCA_043801115.1 Candidatus Iainarchaeum sp.
AAATGGCCGTGTTGGCCACGCGCTGCACGTCCATCAGCTGTTCGCGGTCTTTCGACTGGTACGTAAGCGTTTCCGTTGCCTGCAATACAAGCGCAATGACGAGTACGAAAACAGTGGCGGCAATCACGAAATCCAGCGAAAAAATTTGTCCCTTCATACTAGCTTCTCCCCACACAATACTGTTTTTTTTACCGTAATATCCGTTCCAGAACGCGGAACAATCACTTCAATATCTTGAGAAAATTCGGAATCTTTTGAAAAAACCGTCACGGTTACGTCCGCTTTTGAAATTTCAACCCTGCACGGCATTTTTCCCACCGGCAAGTCGATGGTCGGAACCTTGTACGAAGAAGTGCTGAACAGCATGGACTCGTTCAAGTCCATGAACTGCGCCACGTTCGAGGCAATGATTTTGGCCTGGGTTTGGACGAGAATGACTTCATTGGTTTGGCCGTTCAGTACGGTGGAAGCGAATCCCAAAAACATCAAAAACGCGATAATGGCGAATACAAAATCAAACGTGAGCTGTCCGCGCTTTCGCATGCCAAGCAAAACGCATTCCCGCTATTAAAAGCTAACGCGCAAAGGCTTTCGAAAACGCCTTCCACCCCGAAACTGGCTCCAGAGCGGACGAGCGTTCGAAATACTTTTTCCGGCCCGCTTTCCACTTCGGACCAAACGCCAAAAAAGGAATTGCATCCGAAGAATGCGCTTTCAACGAACAAGGAGTGCAATGGTCGGGAGAAACCGCCAAAACGTCCTTTTTGGAAAGAATTTCGAGCAAGGGTTCGAAAAATTGTTTGTCCAACGTTTCCAGCAATTCTTTTTTCAACAACGCATTCCCGTCGTGAGAGACAATATCCAAGGGCTTGAAGTGAATGTACAGCGAAACGTTTTTTCCTTTGAATTTTCGCATGGCGCGGAGGGCGTGCCTGCACTCGTTCTGCAATACTTTTTTCGGAAGTCCTCCTTGGAAGGGAAAGGGAAACAATTTCATTCCCAGGCTTTTTCCAATGCCTTGTTCTAAAGGCATTTCGGAAACGCACACCCACTTTCCGTGCTTTTTGGGCAACGGAGAAAGCATTCCGCCGTCTCGCAACAATAAACCGTTCGCGGGAATTTTCCCCTTCTTTTTCCGCTTTACGTTCGCCTTTGCGGTTTCGAGCACGGAAAACGCCTGCAATGAAAAATCGTTCACCAAGTGCGCGAGCAGTTCGGAAGCAGACGCTTTGTCCAAAGGAGCGCACGGCTTCCAGAAATTCGAAAAAGTTTCGTTCGCGATTCCAATATTTTGAAAGCGCTCGTACGCGGGGTCGGTGTTGGACACTTGCGCTTTTTTCGAAAAATCCAGTTCCAAAATTCCCCGATGTTCAATGGAAGGGAAAAAGCGGAATTGGACTGGAAGACCAATTCGGCGGTTGAGTTCTTTCGCGAGCGAGCGCGCTTCTTTCGAAGAAAGCGAACGCTTGACCCTGCGATCCAGAATTTTCCCGTTTTCAAACGAGGCAAAATTGCAGCGAAAATACGTTTTGTTCTTTTTTGCAATATTCATTCCAAAAGCTTCCATGGCTCCGCGCGAGGATTTCGCCTTCCACGGGTTCACGCCCAGCAACGAGAGCACTCCTTGGTCGCTCTGCGGGGGAATTTTTTTGCCCAACACTTGCACGTTCCACACTTGGCCATTAAAGGAAAAAAAGTCCAGGGCGGGCTTTTGCGCGGCCTGCAAAGGGGTTTTGTTTCCCAATTCTTTGCACTTTCGGTCGGCCATGCCGTCCACAATTGCAAGCAAATTCATGCAACCACTTCCGCCTTTATTGGGTTTCCGAAAACGTCGAACACGGAAACGCTTTGAAACGTGTAAGGCCTGCACGCAATCAAGTGAATCTGACCGAAGTTGGGAAACGAGCGCAAGTCCGCGCGCGAAGGCTTGGCCGAATTGGACGGGTGAGAGTGGAAACTTCCCTTGATTTTCTGGTCATAGCCCATATTGTTCGAAAAAATGTCCGTAAACGAATCCCCCGAGCGGAAGGGAAGAACAACGAATTCTTCCAATACGTCCTTTTTTTCCTTCACGGAAAGCAGGGCGAAAAACTCGTTCGGCTCCGAATTGCGCGAAGCTTGCAACAAGTCCTCCAAGAGCGAGCGCTTGATTTTCAACGCCATGTAAGGAAGAAGAAAAATGGAATTTAAAAAGAAAGGCCCCAAAAGAGGACAATCGTCGGCAGCATCAAAAACGCCATCCCCGAAGTCTTTCTCACATTCCAGTTCGAACAAACCACTCCCAGCGAGGCCGCGGCCGCGAACAAGAGCCACGCAAAAGGAGGAGTCAGCAATAACACAAAAGCGCACAAGAGCGCAAGCACGGCCCAATTCAATTTGGAATAGGAAACTTTTTCCAGCAAGCGAATGAAATATGGGGAAAAGTTCCACGCGAGAAAAACCGAAATGCACAAGGCGGAAACGGCCGCCAGCATCAGCGTTACAAAGTCGGGAAACGAAACCGCTCCCAGCGCATCGAGCGCAACGGCGCTGCCCGTGCGCAACTTTCCCAGCGAAAACCACAAGCCAAAACCCAGCAATGCGTTGGAAGCGTTGATGGCGCCCAATAATACGAGAAAGCGTTCGCGCGAGTGCTTTACGACCAGACTTTGAGAGAGCGCCGCGGCTTCCGAAGGGCCCAGACTGGGAAGCAGGGAAACGATTCCGCCCGCCACTGCTCCGAGCAGAGAAAAGGGAAACACTTCCCTCCACTCAATCGGAGAATGTTGAAGCGATTGCGGAACCCACTTCGACTTTGCCTTCAAGCTTTGCACCATCACGCTCGCGCCGAAAAATCCGGAAATAAACGCGATGAGCCCGTACTCGGCTGGAAACGAAATGGAAAGCAGTCCGAACGCGCCGCTCGCCGCAATAATGAGAAGCGCGAAAAGCTTGTGCTTGGAGCGCCAAACCATTCCCATCATCCAAAAAAGCAAAATCCACGGAATGAACCATTTCCAGAAATTTTCGTTTTGCGCGTACAAGGGAATCAATAGAAGGGAGAGCAAGAGCGCGAAAATTCCGCCTAACAAACATCCGAGCAACGCGTATTGAATCGCGTGCAATCCTTTCCCTTCCAGCACCATCGCGTGCCCGGGAAGGACGGAGAGAAAGTTTTCGTCCGGAGCGCCGAGCAAAATGCTGGGCAAAAAGTCGAATACGGTGTGCGCGAGCGTGGCCGAAACAATGACGAGCATTCCCGCCAGCCCCCACGAGGGAAAAAACTGCACGAACGCAAACGAAACATTGTTCAAGTGCAGTCCCGGAAGAAGCCCGGAAAGAGTTCCCAACAAAATTCCCAATCCCGTCTCCCAACTCAAGCCCTTTCCACCTTTTCCACTTGCAGTTCCACTTGCCCCTTGTACTTTTCCGCTTTTCCGTACACTTTCAGCCAGCAATTGCAGTCGAGCAATTCCGCTTCTTCGAGCGAGGGAGAAAACAGAATTGCAGAATGATTTTTGTCCAGTGAAAACAGCAGCGCGCTTCCCCTCCACTCCGTGGACTGCACAAAAGAAAGAACGACAACTTTCTCTCCCGTGTGTTGCTCGAGTTCGGAAACGAGCACGGGAAACGGGGCGTTGAATGCATTCCAGCCGAACAGCGCGAGCAGGGAAGCAAGGGAAAAGAGAAAGAGCAACGCGTTCCAGTGCGACTCGTTCATGCGCTACTCGGATTCAAGGAGTAGAAAAAGCTTTGGAAAAGTTCGACGATTGCATTACGTTGCAGTGAAAGGAATGGTTTGAATCAACACGTTTGCTGCGCCAGTTTCGGCCTGCACGGCTTTTTCGACCGCGCTGTCGTTTTTATTATCCCAAACTCCGACTATGTTTTTACAAAACAGCGTGCTCGCATCCGTGTCCTCGCAGTCGATATTGGGTTCGAAGCCGAGCACTACATTGAATACTCCGCCGGAAAGGGAAACGTCTACTTTTTGAATCACGTAATACGAGTCCAGTTTTGAGAGCTCTTGCAATGTGTGCTCGCGCGCGGAAATCAACACTTTGGTCGAAGGCTCCGTCTGCCAGTAGTAGGAAAGAATAACTGTCGTAACAATCATCACGAATGCGACCATCAAAATCGTTTCAAACGAAGTCTGGCCGCGGTTATGGAGTGGGCGCTTCTGAAACATTCACCACACCGCCTGTCGCTTTTTCAACGCGCAACGCGAACGAGCGCTTTCCCTCCATCAGAGAAGGAATGCACGAGAGCGAAGTCGTGTTCACGGAAATGGTGGACTGGCACACGTGCGTGGAAGCAACGCACTGCGATTTTCCTTCAAAGCCCGCATTGCTGTCCAAACGCGACGAGAAAGTGACGCTTGCGGGGGAAGAATTGCACACGATGCTGGAATCGTTTGGAAGAATGATGTGCACGGTTTGCCTTGCGCCTTCCGAAGAAGAGCCCACCAAATTAATCGCGTCCGCCAATTGCTGGGCGGCCAGCTTGGCCTGCCCCAAGCGCGCGACGTCCGTGGCCGCGTCCTGTGAAGTATTCACAGCAGGAACAATCACGACTTGAATGAAAACGAGCAATACGACTAACAGCAACACGAATTCAATCGAACTCTGGCCTTTTTTATTTAGATGAAGTACCAAAACACATCCCCTACCAAATTCAATACCACATAGGCAATCAATACTGCGGGCGCCAACGGCGCGCTCTTTTTCAATTTCACTTTTCCCTTCCACTTTCCCGTTCTCTCCCACTTTTTCAACTGCGCAATTTCGGGCAGCGAAAGTCCTGCGGCCCTGCTTCCGTGCAAGGCCAGTCGGGGAGACAGGAAAGACTGCAATGTTTTAGCATTTTTGAGCTTTAAAAGGTTATTCCAGGAAGGACGCTTCCACACTTCCAATTTTCCCTTCTTCCACTCGAACGAGTCGGCCAAAATGTCCCCGTCTTTTAAATTTTTAATTTGCTTCCATTCAATCAACACAAACTCTTTGGCAATCTTTTGCAAATTCCACAACAGCGCGACAATTCCCAGCACGACGGCCAGTTCGACCGCATACTGAATCGAAACTAATTGCTGGAAATACACTAATCCCGCAATCGAAACAAAGCCCAACATGTACTGCCACTGTATTGGAATAAATCCGGCAACGAAAACGGCAATGAACAACAGCCACCACGGGAGCGCAAAGTGGGAAAGCAAGACTCCAAAGCCGACCGCGTAAAACGCGAACGCGCAAACGCGCTTCCACTCGGGAAACACTTTTTCTTTCAACGCCTTGCGCGCCTCTTTGCTCTTCGCCAGTCCCACTCCGCTCAACAGGCACGCGTAGGGCAGCATGGCGAAGAGCGTGAAAATGAACAGTGTTAAGGGAAACAAGGGCCAGAAATTGGACTGCAAGAATACAGGAAGGGCAACGACTTGAGAGAGCAGGGCGAGGTTGAACGGATTCAACGCGGCGATTCCCGTAAACAGTTTCACATCCCCGCCCGCCCAAACACCCAGCTTCCACAAAATGTAGGAAACAATGAAGGTAACGGCCGTAATCGCGATGCAAATTCCCAGCACTGTCCAATCATTTACAATATAGCTTTGCAATGCGTGGCCGAGCAATCCCAGCGCAATCATTCCAAAAGTTAGCCAGTTGGGAACAATGCGGTTTTTGAAATCCGTGTACGTGGCAATCAATAGTCCGAGGACTGTCGCGCTAAAATAAAATAAAGAAAACGCGAAGAGCAAGTCAGGCACCGACGAGGGATGCGATGGCTTGCTCTCGAATCGCCAAAATTTTGGTTTGGGCGACTTGCGCTACTCCCGCTGCATTGAGCGCGAGCACGGAAGCCGCCACGACCAAAACCACGGCAAAGCCTAGCGTGAGCAAATACTCAAACGACACTTGGCCTTTGGAGTCCATGACAATCACGGCGAATATCCGCATTGATCGCTATCTAACCATTCACAGGTATAGTCTGTTCCTGCATTGGTCACTGTTGCTGTACCACAAGCGGTTTCTCCTTGGGCTGTGTACTGCTGGCACAACGAATTTACGACGGAAACTGTTGTCGTATCTCCGCCCGTTTGTCCGAACGTAATCACTAACGCAATTACGATGACGGCGACCAGTACGGCTCCTCCGATGAGCAGCAAGTACTCCAACGAGCCTTGTCCTTTTTTGTTCATTGCATTTCCTCCTTTTCCGTGGTTTTGAAGTGAACGCATTCTCAACCAACGCATTCGGCCTATTTAAACATTACTTGCCGACTTGGCCTTCCGTGGCCGAAGTCTGGGCGTTCACGCTTCCTTCAAGCGTTTTGGGGTAGCTCTTCAAATACAGGCCGATGATGGCGACGACGGCAACGATGCCTCCCAACAACAGCAAGTACTCCAGCGAGCCCTGTGCTTTTTGTTCTTCGAGCAGTTTCATGTACTTAGTCCTCCTAACAGCATTGTAATTCCAATTCGCGAAACAAAGAAAATCAAAAACGCTAGGAATAGCAAAACGGGAAAGTAGATGAATGCTTTTGCGATTTTTCCTTCCCGCATCAACGAAATCATGGCCGAAACCGCAAACACTTCAATGAAAATATACGCTTCCAGCATCAAAATAATCGTGTCTTTCGCGGAAATGGCGCCAGAAATGATTGCATTGACCAACAGCGAGGAGCGTTCGGCCACGCTGCCGCCGATGACGGACATTTGGGCAATGCCGGAAGATGTCGCAGTCTGAATCAAAAAATTCACGATTTCCGAAACCATGCCGAAAATAAACGGAGCAATAATGGCGCCTGCGGCGACCATGAACATTCCCTGCATCATTGTTCGAGTGCGGCGCTCGATGGCAAGGCGGTACAACTCGCGCGCGTCGTCCGAAATTTCTTCGAGCACATCTGCGAGGCCCGCTCCCGCGCGGATGGAGTCAATGATGATGGTGATGGTGCGTTGAACGAGGCGCGAGTTCACATTCTCTACAATGCTGAGCAAAGCAGTTTCAAAATTTTCCCCCTCTTCCAGTTTGCGCAATGATTCTTGAAATTCAAGAGTGAGATAGCCGTACTCGCTTTGCGCGACTTCTTTCATCGCGGCCTCGTAGGTTCCGCCTGACTTCAAAATGTCGGCCATCTGCTTCAGCGCGTCGGGCAAATCCCTTTCAATGTCTTCCAAACGCTTGAGCGCTTTCATGTACGGAAAGCCGATCATTGCATCTAGAATAACGACAAATCCGATGACGGAAAAGATGACGTCTCCGAAGTTGATGTACACCATCAAAAAGTAGAAGACGAGCGCGAAAATGAGCGATACGACTAGAGAAATAGCCCACCAGTGTTCGGGCGGGAGCTTGATTTTCATCTCTTTCAATGCGCGCCAGTAGTCCTTGTAAAAGGCTGAATCTTTCAATTTTTCTTTCGGCATTTGTATTCCTCAAATTTTGGGCTGAGCCATTTTCAAATACAAAAACAAATACGCGAGCACCAAGGGCATTGCAACCACATAGAACAGTGCAACAACCATGGGAGTGAGGGGAAGCGCGGCCATGAAGCTGACTCCGCCCTGCCCCAAAGGAGCGTTGCGGATGGAAGCGAAAATGGCGACCATGACGGGAGCGACAATGGCCATGAAAATGAATATTACCCCAAAGAAATTCATTTTTTCGGCAAAGTCGCGCACTTTCGAGCGGATTTCAAACGAAACATCTTCTGCAATCTCGCTCATGACTTGCGAGAGATTGCCGCCCGTTTTCATTGCGCGGATGACGTGCAATAATGCATTGCGCAGCGCGCGGGATTGGGTGCGGAGCGCCAAATTCTTCAACGCGTCTTTGGCATCCGTTCCTTCTTCAATTTCTGTAACCACGCGCGCGAATTCTTCGCTCAACGGGCCATAATCCGCCTGGGCAATGGCTTGAATGGTTCGAAATAGCCCGATGCCCGCTTTCAATTCCGTGGACATGTGGCGCAATGCAAATGGAAGTTCGGCGGAAACGGCTTCTCCGCGCTGTTGCGCTTTCGAGCGCGGATACAATAATGCAATCAACGCGGAAAAAATAAAACCGAAAATGCCGACAAAAATCGTCAAAATAATGGCAAGGCCGAGGGGAACGCTCATGAACATGAATACAAACGCGGCCAAAATGAGGAAAAGTAATCCGACTAATGCAGAAACTGTTGTGGCGAGGGCCAAGTATTGTTGTAAAGAGAAATTCATGTTCGCGCTGTACAACTGGAATCCCAAATCTCGCACGGGGGGAAGACCGCGGATGATTCTCTTCAAACCGTCCAAGGGAAGCTTGAAGGTTAAATAAAAATTTCCAAGCGCTTTGACGAGCGGGCTTTTGAATTCGCGCAGTTCTTCCACGGTTTGGATTTGCACTTTCGCGGTTCCGCCTTCCGCAATAATCGTGCGCAACTCCGCCAGGCTTCCTTTCACTTCTTCTACTGGAACGCCTTCGGACGCGTATTTTTGCTTCATTTTTTCGACAATGCGTTCGACTTGACGGGGGTCTACGGATTCAATGCGCTTGGGAGCGGAGGACGCTTGCGCCTTTTTCTGCTCTTCCAATGCTTTTTTCATTTTCTGGATGTTGTCTTGCGGCATTCAATCACTCTTGCTGGCCAAATAATCCTGGCACGCTTTGGCGAGTTCTCCCGTCGCGCGCGTGTTCTTTTTGACCAATTCTTCCAAAAATTTTTCCCTTCCCGAAATAATGGACTCCATCTGCTTTTTGTTCAACCCTGTATAATCCCCGAGCGCGTTCAAGTACTTGCACGCCGCGCCCGTGCGTTCAAGAGTATCTTTGACGGGGTCGCGTTGGAAAACGGGAGTTGTGGTGGGCTTTCCTTCCAATACTCCAGAAACTTCGGCAATTTCCGTAATCCTTCGAATGGTTCCCTTTTTTCGGTCGTGCAATCTGTGTTCAATAATCACAAAATCAAGCCCTGCGAGCATGAGCTGGGGAACGTTCATCGGGGGAGAGGTTACGCGCACAATGGTTTCCTGCGCGGAGTTCGCATGAATGGTTCCCATGCAATTGGAAACCCACACTCCATTGGCCATGTACGAGTGGTTGTCGTCGACCGTCAAATCGTACACGAAACCGTCGTGCTCTATGGAGGAAACGGAAACGATTTTGTCCCAGAAAATGTCCGCTTCGGCCAACATTCGAAGCTGGAACGCGATTTCTCCCTTCAATTGCGCGAGCAATTTCAACAGCGTTTGCTTGTTGGGTTTTCGCTCTCCCGTTTCGATTGCACGAACGGTCGAACGCGTTTTGATTCCGCAAAGTTTTGAAAGCGCTTCCTGCGACAGAAGATTTTCCAGACGCGCTTTGGCCAAAAGCGAGCCGATGTTGGGAACCAAGTCCACTTCGCTTCCAGCCAGCGTAAAAATCGCGGCCAAGCGTTCGGCTTTTTTCGGATGGCCAAATCCGACGCCATCGGCAAAGCGGCCCAAGTTTTCCCTTCCATAAATGGAAATTTTGAAATACGGTCCCTCGTTTCCCTTTCCATCTTTCAACTGTTTTGAAGTGCGGGAAAAAATTCCAAAGCGGAGCAAGAGCAAGGGAAGGGTTCGGGCCAGTTTGGGATTGGACGTGGAAAACTCGATGGCGCGCGTTTCCGCGTTCACGTGCGCTTCGCAGTCGAACAACCCGCGCACGAACGCGCCCACGCTGGCCGAATCCGCAGTCAAAATTTTTTCGGGAACTTCGAAGATTTTGGTCTTGTCTCCAAAAGGGATTCCGAACTCTTCGTGCAGTTTCCGGCACAATTGAACGTCGTACAATTTCATCCGCATATAGCCCGACTTTTCGGAAACGGAAACGCGGTTGGACGAAAGGGAACGAAGGGAAGCGGCGAACGCTTCGGCAAGCGCGGGCTCGCCGTTCACGAATTCGACTTTTTCCTTCCGCAAGTGCCCGTCCCCGAGCACGAGGCCCGCCAAGTACGCGTTCTCCGCTTTTTGGCAGGAAGCAACGTCAATGCCGTTCGGCAGGGCAATCCAATCCCCCGCTTTCAACTGTCCCGCATTCGATTCCGCAATCCCGCTGGAAATTTTGTAAAATGGGTGGTCCAACGTAGTCGTAACGCGCTTGCCCGACTTGGTGCGGATTTCAAGCATTGACTGTTTTGTTTTTTTACGCCACACGCGCGAAACGGACTTGTCTTCCGCCTTCAACGACTGCTTATTCAAACTCTTGACCGAAATGCCCCGCACTTCCGCAAACTCGAAACCGTTTTCCGATTTCGAATTGTTTTGGGAAAAAATGGTTTCGGCGAATTCGCCGATGGAACGGGCACGGCCGTCCGAAAACTGCACGAGCGCGTCCGCGTTCAAGGCGCCGTCGTGCCCCGTATTCATTGCGGTAAAAAGCGTAAACGCTTCGTCATGACGCACTTCTCCCACAATCACTCTGTCCGGGCGCATTCGCAGGGAGTTTTTCGTCAAAACATCCAGCGTAATTTCGCCCCGTCCTTCCATTCCCGGAGGACGCGCTTCCAAGCGGATCCAGTGCAAAAGAGGCAGACTCAATTCCGCCGTATCTTCAATGGAAACAATTCTTTCCTGCGGGGGCACGAGAGAAGCCATGACATTCAATAAAGTGGTTTTTCCCGAACCCGTTCCTCCGGAGATGAGCACATTCGCGGGCTTGACGCCAAGGCCTTCCACCATCAGCCACAAAAACGCGGCCGCTTCGGGATTCAATGTATTGTAATTAATTAAATCGACGAGCGAGTACGGGTCGGCGCGGAACTTTCGAATTGTCAAAGTTGCCCCTGAAACCGAAGCGGGGGAAATGGTCGCATTTACTCGAGAGCCGTCGGGCAAGCGCGCGTCGAGCAAGGGCGCGGAAATGTCCACTCTTCTTCCGATTTCGCGCGCGATTTTGTTGATTAAATCCTCGATTTCCGAATCCGAGTAGAACTCGATATTTGTGAGCATCATTTCGTACGAGCGGTGGAATACGTACACGGGCTTTTGAGGGCCGATAATCATGATTTCTTCCAACTGGTCGTCCCGCACGAGCTGGTCAATCAGCCCGTAGCCGACCATTTCGCGCACGACCGCATCCGCATAAAATTCAAACCTTCTTTCGGGAATTCCCAGTTCGGGAGAAGCGCGCAAAATGTCCAGCACGCGCTGATAGTAAACATTCCTTCTCTGTTCCAAGTCGCGGATTCTGTACGGGGAAATGGTGATGAGCCGAGTGGCCGCTTCTTTAATCGTGTTGATGATTTGCTTTTCCTGCGCAGTGGGGCGGGGAACGGGAACGCTGTACAATAATTGCGGATTGTCTTTCAGTTTGAAAATCGTGGTATCTCCGTACTGCGCAATCTGCTTTTTTTCGGCCGCTTCGAGCTTTTTTTCGAACTCGCTCTTTTCCACTTCTCCCTGCGAGGGAAACGAAGTTGTCCGGCTCACTTGCTTGGGGCCCGCAATCGGTTTGGGGAGCGCAACCGCCTGCGCAAGCTTTTGCTCGGCCTCTTTCATTACTTTCTTGTCTTCGGGCTTGAAGTCGAAGTCGAAGCCTTTGTCTTCTTCCGCTTCCTTCTTGCTCTCTTTGGCCTTTTTGATCAAGTCCTTCAAATAGCTCTTGTCCGCCATGCAGTGAAGAAAGACTTTTCCCGTATTTAAATTTACTACTTAAAAGACGGCAAAACCATGGAACGGGAGGCAATATGCTGCCGAACCGCGGAAATAAACTCTTTCAAGGGGATTTGCTCGAACAATTCGCCCGAACGCCAGCGAATGGTAACGGAATCGTCGCCCTGCTCTTTCTCTCCCACTACTATAATGAGGGGAACTTTTTGCAATTGCGCGTCGCGCACTTTGTACGAAACGGTTCCGTTCGAAGTGTCGGGAAACGCGCGAATGCTTTCCTTTCTCAACTCGGAAACAACGGAATCCGCATAGCCGTTGAACTTGTCGGACACAGAGAGAACGCGCACTTGCTCGGGCGAAAGCCAGAGCGGAAAAGCGCCCGCATAGTGTTCAATCAATACTCCCAAAAAGCGGTCCAAGCTTCCGAAAATCGCGTGGTGAATCATGACGGGAGTATGGGGCTTATCGTCGCTGCCGAAGTATTCGGCTCCGAACGCTTCCGGCATGTGAAAGTCCAGCTGGATGGTTCCGCACTGCCATTTTCTTCCCAGCGCGTCTTGAATGTGAAAGTCGATTTTGGGGCCGTAAAAAGCGCCCTCTCCGGGATTCAATTTGAACTGCTTTCCGCTCTCTTTCAGCACCTGGTTCAGAATTTTTTCCGCCTCGTCCCACTGCGCAATGGTTCCCGCAAAATTCTTTTCGGGCCGCATGGAAAGCTCCAATGCGTACGAGAAGCCGAAGACTTTGTACACTTCATCCAGCAGTCGGATGACGGCCAAGGCTTCGTCCTTGACTTGTTCGACCGTGCAGAAAATGTGCGAATCGTCCTGCGTGAATTTTCGAACCCTCAACAATCCGTTCAACACCCCGCTCAACTCGTGCCGGTGCACGGTGCCAAACTCGCTGATGCGAATGGGCAAATCCCGATATGAATGGCGCTCGTTCTTGTACACCAAAATGTGCCCCGGACAGTTCATGGGCTTGATGCCATAGTCCATTCCGTCGATTTTCGTAAAGTACATGTTTTCCTTGTAATGGTCCCAGTGGCCCGAAATGACCCACAATTTTTTGTCCAAAATGAGCGGAGTAAATACTTCCAAGTAATTGCGCGGAAAAACCTTTTCGCGAATCAGTTTCGTTAGCTCGTTGTACAATACGGTTCCGTTGGGCAGAAAGAAGGGCGCTCCGGGCGCTTCGGGTAGTACGGCAAACAATTTCAGCTCTTTCGACAACTTCAAAT
>JAZDMJ010000074.1:0-3479 GCA_043801115.1 Candidatus Iainarchaeum sp.
AGCTTCAAAGCCTTGCTCGTCCAGGACGGCTATTCGGATTCATTCAAGACCGACTTGGCGGATTATTTGACGGAAGAAGAGTTTGCGGGCGCGCCTTCGTGGTTTTCGAGCTCTTTGAACGGCTTTCAAAAAATATTCCGAGACCCCGCGCGCTTTTACTATACCGCGATTGCTTCCATGGACGAACCGGCCGCAGTTTCTCCCATTCCCGGCCCCGGAACCTATCAAGTCGCGATTTCGACCACGTTTGACTCTTCCTCGCTTTCCTTTTTCGAAGGAGAAACGCCGAACGCGAAGTTCAAAATCATTTTGCAAAAAATCGAAGACGCGCCCTCCGACAATCCCTTCTATTACATTCCCTTTGATGGAGAGATTGGAAGCGGTTCGCGCTCGGGTTATGGGAGCGCGTTTTCCGGAGGAGACATTTTGGTTGCTTCTTTGGACGCGCAAAACGTCCATTCTTCGACTGGGAGCGCGCTCGTGCAGGGAACGATTTCCAAGCTTTCGGACTTGGAGAGCACGAACTATTCGCACAGGGGATATTTAGTAGAAATCGACAAAGGGTCGAGCGCGGACTTCAGTCCGACGATTACGTTTTCTCCTTCCCTTGCCACTCCAATTCTCGCGCGCATTGAATCCTTGTCTTCCAACAATGCCTTGCTGGGTTATACGCTCAAACAAGGAGGTTGGGATTCGGGAGGCAGTACCGCGTACTCGGATTCTCCTTCTCTTTCCAAGTGGACGGGACTCGCTTCGACGATGGGAACGGGAAAAGCGTGCAAGGACTTTGCAGGCAATTCCTTGTTTTACCAAAAAAGCGATTCGTTGCAGAATTTGAGCTCGTGCACTTCTCCCACATACGGGTTATACTGGTCGAGCGCGCCAACGGACAATTTCGTGTACGCGAAAACCGTATTCTATACGCCACTCGATGTTCCCTACAATTTGTGGCTGTCCTGCCAGGGTGGAGAACGATTTTATTCGCCGTTTGTGGGCATTTCCGCGCAAAACCAAGTCATTCCCTTAAACTATTCCACGCACTCGGCCGTCAACTGGCCAACAGATTCCCTGCAAAACATGTTCGAGCGCGTGAAAGCGGGCCAGGCGTGCGTCGGATTTTCGGGCAGCAAGGTATCAATTTGGTGGAACGAGGACGCGTTGACGAAACGGTTGGAAAGCATTTACCCGGCCGACTATTCCGCGCACGCGTGCACACTCGTTTCCATCGGCTCGAGCTGAATTTAAAGGCGCAGGATTTTAAACGCGCGGAAAGTGTTATTTAGTATGGCCATACGCATTCATTCACTGTCGAAATCCAAGAAGGAAGTGGTTTTGTTTCCCAAAAACAAAACCGACCGCCGCGTTTTGCTAACGGTGGGAAAAATTTCTCACCTTTCGCCAGTCAAGGCGCGTTCGGGAATTCGAAGATTTTTGAAAACCGCGACTCCTTTGGAGAGGGAAAGGTTCGGGTTTTATTTCGGAATTTTGAGAAAAAGAAGTGCGACATTTTCCAAACTTTTTCAAAGAGTGGAATTGGCGAGGCGGGAAAACCCAGAATTTAAAGGAGTGCTACTTTATGGAGGCCAAACAAAGAAGCTTACTCCCACAACCGATTTGGACATGATTCTTGTAGGAAATATTTCGGCCGAGTTTGAAAAAAAATTTGTTGAAGACTTGAAAAAACATCTCGACTCTCCAATTGATGCATACTTTATATTTAGGGACCCTTCCAATATGGAAGAACTTCGGAATAAGGTGGATTGGCATTTTGGTGGAAAATTTGACGAGCTTCACGACGAGTTTTTTTTCGGAAGTGGAAATACGAGATATATTCTAGGAAAATCGCTGAAAAAACTCCGCCGAGACTATGCCAGGAACCCCTATAAAAACAAATTGGAACAGTGAAATGTCATGCAATTGAAGCGTTCCCATTCGTGCGGGGAATTGGGCGAAAAGCAGCTCAAGCAAAAAGTCGTATTGTTCGGCTGGATTGCGAATCGGAGAGACCACGGCGGCCTTACATTCATTGACTTGCGCGACCGCGAGGGAGTGACGCAAGTCGTATTCAATCCCGCGGAGTCGAAAGAAGCGCTCCAAGAAGCGCAGTCGCTCTCGCGCGAAAGCTGTATTGCGATTGAAGGAATTGTTTCAAAACGGCCCAAAGGGACGGAGAACGCGAAGATTGCGACGGGAAAAATCGAAGTAATTGCGAAAAAACTGGAAGTGTTCAACCGCGCCGAACAGCCTCTTCCGATTGAAGTGGGAGAGTTTGCGGCCGCGGCCGAAGAAACGCGCTTGAAGTACAGGTTTTTGGACTTGAGAAGGCCCGAGTTGCAGAAGAATTTGATTTTGCGCCACAAAATCGTCAAAGCGACGCGCGATTATTTCGACTTGCAGGGATTTATAGAAGTGGAAACGCCCATGCTGGGAAAGAGCACTCCGGAGGGAAGCAGGGATTACTTGGTTCCTTCGCGCGTGAATGCGGGAAAGTTTTATGCGCTGCCCCAAAGCCCGCAGTTGTGGAAGCAGATTTTGATGGTTTCAGGGTTTGAAAAGTACATTCAAATCGCGCGCTGTTTCCGTGATGAGGATTTGAGAGCGGACCGACAGCCCGACTTTACGCAAATCGATTACGAAATGTCGTTCGCGGAAGAAGAAGACGTGATGAGGGAAACGGAGGGAATGCTTCGCTTTGTCATGGAAAAAGTATTCAAGCACAAAATCGGCCCCATTCCGCGCATGACCTTTCAAGAGGCCATGGAAGAGTACGGTTCGGACAAGCCGGACATTCGTTTCGAGTTGAAACTCACAGATGTTTCAACTGCGCTGAAAGAGTCGCAGTTCAACGTGTTCAACGAGGTTTTGAAAAAGGGCGGCTGCATCAAAGCGGTTTGTGTTCCGGGCGCGGCGGAAAAATTTGGAAAAAAGGAATTGGAAGAATTGACTGAGGCGGCAAAAATTTACAAGGCGAAGGGACTGGTTACGGCCAAAGTCGCGAAGGGCGGAATCGAAAGCCAGATTGCCAAATTTTTGTCCAAATCTAATGTGGAAGCGCTGTTGACGTTGTGCAAGGCGAAAGAGGGAGACTTGCTCTTGCTCATAGCGGATGAGTGGAGGACGGCGTGCACTGCGTTGGGTCAGGTTCGATTGAAAGTGGCCGACTTGCTCAAACTACGCGGGGATAAAAAGTGGAATTTTGTGTGGGTCGTCGACTTTCCCATGTTCGAGTGGAGCGAAGAGGACGAAAAATTCGTTGCACAACACCATCCATTCACGCACCCCAAAGATGAAGACCTTGAATTGCTGGAAAAGAATCCCGGAAAAGTGCGCGCGAAAGCGTACGATATTGTAATGGATGGAGTCGAGTTGGGCGGGGGCAGCATCCGAATTCACGAGCGGGAACTGCAAGAGCGCATTTTCAAGTGTTTGGGAATCTCCCCTTCAGACCAGCAGAAAAAGTTCGGCTTTCTGCTCGACGC
>JAZDMJ010000083.1:0-12467 GCA_043801115.1 Candidatus Iainarchaeum sp.
GGTCGTCGTTGTATCCTTCGATCAATGGTTCGAGGTGGTGTTGGAATTGATTGATTTCTAGCTTTCCGTTCTGAAATGTGAACGTGGTGGGAATCCAGTATTCGACGGTCTGGTTTTCGGTATTGACTTTTTTGCGCATGCTAAGCAAGTCGCTGTCGGAAAGGATGATGTTTCCATCTGGGCCCAAAATGCTCAGCGTTTTCGGGCGCTGGAGTTCTGGCCATTGATGCGAGTCCGCGATTTGGCTCCACATGCACAGTAATGGTTCGATTGGAACGTATTTTTTGATGGTTCTCGGTTTCATGTCCACGATGTATTTGTAAGGTTCGATTCCGGCCTGCATCTGCCTTTTTCCGAGCTCGTTCCAATACTCAAGCGTTTTCGGCCAATCGTTGCGGAAAAAGTTTACCCCTTCTTGGATGGGAATCTGCGAGTAGATGGTGAAGCCCGCCTTGCGGATTTTGTGCACGGCAATCATGGCTTCGGGAGAGATTTGGAAATGGTTGGCCAAGTGCGCTTGGAAGGTGAAGCGCACTCCGGTTTTGCGCGCGAACGCTTTGATGGTTTCGAGCAATTTTTCGGAAATTCGGAACGGGAGTCCGAGGAAGATGGTTCCCGTGCAGATGCGTAGCACTCTCAAATGTTTTGCGTTTTCGAAGAGTTCCAGCATTTTGGCGATCCTTTCGTCGTCCAAGAGCAAGGGTTCCCCGCCAGAAATGATGACATCGTACACTTGCGGGTGTTCGTTCATGTATTCGACGAGCTTTTGCGTTTGTGCAATGATTGTTCCCAAAGTCAATCCAAGCTCGTGGTTGTACTCTCGCGTGTAGTAGCTCTTGTAGCAGCCCACGCAACCAATGGGACAGGCGGCAAATACGTTCATGAGTAGGGAGTGGGGGAACTTTTGCGACGCGAGCACCATTCCTGTTTCCTTGTCCAATATTTTGGATTCGGGAGTGAAAAGCCCATATGGGTCGGGATTGCTGGCAAGATGGTTGGAAAAGTAGTCGATTTCGGGAATGTATTGTGCGGCCACTTCGAATGGGAGAGCATAGTTCAACGGCATGATACTCATGCTGTATCGTGCGAGCACGTTTTTCAGCTCTTCGCGCTTTCCTTGCAGTTGTGGGAAGAAGGTCAGCAACTCTTCGAGCGTGGTGATGCGGCAGAGCATGTGGAAGTACATATCCCCCCAGTCCAAACGTTCGCGTTCGGCCAATTCTCTCAACTGCGGTTCGAAGGGTTGGGCTTCTGTCCGCAGTTCGGGCATTTCGACTTGCATGGCCTTCAAGCGCGCCTTCAACCCTTCCGAATTCAATTCCTTTTCCACGTACTGTTTGCGGAGCACTTGGAACAAATCCCGCACATCGAGCGAGGGCGAAATCGCCTTGATTTGCTCGTTCAGTTTGAGCAGGGAGGTTTTCGAAGCAGTCCTTGCAATGGCTTGCGCATACATGGTTTGCATATACCAATATCCTGTTCGCGGGTTTAACTAATTTTGTAGTCTCCTTGGAGACGACATTTTAAACCTTTTGGGGGAGAGAGTGGAATATGGGATTGTTGGAATCGGCGGGGTTAACGGATGCAGAAGAACGCGTGTACATTGCCTTGCTGGAATTGGGCGGTTCGACTGTAGGACCGTTGATTGAAAAGACGGGATTGCACCGCGCTACTTTGTACGATGTATTGCGCCGCTTGCAGGAGAAGGGTTTGGTGGGAACTGTGTTGGAGGGAAAAATATTGCACTTTCAGGCCCAGCACCCGCGCGTGTTGGTGGATTTGGAAGAGGAAAAACTGCAAAAACTGCGCGAAGTGGTTCCGTTGCTCGAGCAAAAGCACGGCGTTCATTCTCGCGAAGGGGTTTTTGTTTTTCAAGGCGTTCGGGGAATTCGCTTGGTTTTGGAAGACTTGCTGGACGAGTTGACTCCAAGCGGAGAGTATTGCGATTTTGGGGTTTCGGGGCTGTTCAAAAAAACAATGGGTGCATTCTGGTTCAAGTTCCAGCAGGAGAAAAAGCGGCGCAAAATCAAGTCGCGCGTGATTTTCAACGAAGGGTTGAAATTTTCAGACCCCGAACTTTTGAAGAACTATTTCGGCGAGGCTCGCTTTCATCCTCCGGAAAACTTTTCTCCTACAGACACGGTGATTTTTCGCGATACTGTAGTTCTCTTCGTGTGGAATGCCAATCCGGCCACGGCCATCGTCATCCGTAATGCCGAAAACGCCAAAGGGTACCAAAACCAGTTCGAACTCTTGTGGAAAGCGTCGAAAAAGCGCTAGAAAATTTCGTCCAGTTCTGCTTTTTTCTTTTCTCCGAGCACGACTTCCAGTTCGGACAATGAAATAACGGGCTTTTTGAAGTGCATTCCGTCGTCCGAAGTAATTCGCGGGCAGGCAGTATTTACAATGCAGTCGAATTCGAGGCCGAGCAAGAATTCTTCTTTCACAACATCCGTTCCGACCAAAAACGCCGTTCTTCCGTTCTTTTCAATCAGTTCTTTGGCTTTCAATGCTTTAGATTTCTGCAACTGTCCCTTTTTCAGTCCCACAATAACAACAAAGATTTTCGCCTGTTGCGCGAGCGCAATCGCGGCATAGCGTTTCCGCTCGAACGCTTCTTTTTCTTTTTCCAGACTGTGCACGTTTCCCGTGCGCGGGTCGGCGGCGAAGGTTCGTTTCTTCGAACTGTAGGCCATTCCGAGCGCGTGAAAGTTTCCATCGCCGAAGTACAAGAGCGCATCCACCTTTTTTTCGACCGCGCGAACGGCCGAATAATTGCAGCCGAGCACTTGTGCACGTTCTTTTGCTCTCCCCTTTCCTTTTCCCAGCAATACCTTGATTCCTTTTTTGGCGAGTTCTTTTTGCAATTGCGGAGCGCTGTTTGCGTACTGGATTGTAGTGCCTAACGCGACTGTTCGAACTCCCGCTCCGCTCAAAAATTCCGCGATTTTGGGGGCGATTTTTTGAACGTCCACCTCATATCGGACGGGAATGAACAAGGCGGGAATCGAAGGGTTGTAGATTTGCGAGTGCCCAAAGTGAACGAGCAAGTCGCACCCGAGCATTTTCGCTTTGTCGTCCGCCGTGTCGCATGCCCCGTAGCATGGTTCGACGAAAGAGATTGTTTTCGCTTTGGTCTTTTTCTCAATCCATTCAATGATTGTTTCCAATTCCGTTTTCATTCCTTCAGGGACTTGAACTCCGACGAGTTTCGCTTTGCGTTTTTTGATTTCCGCTTGGATTTTTTGCAAATCCGCGTTCTGCAATAGACTCATAGAAAAATAGCCCGAAAGAGGCATTTTAAGGCTTATTTTGGGTCTTTTATGTGAATACAATCGCGATTTTTGGAAATTTTTTCTTATAAAATTCTATTCTTCGTTGTCTTTCTTGGGGGTTAACTCCTTTAAAGATTTCAATTTGAATTTTCTTGATTTGATCTGGAAACGCGTGTTCGACAATCGCTTCGCCAAAAAAGTTACTTCTTTTTGCTCTAGTTTTCATTTCAATACTATATTTGTCTCCCATGATTTCATCAATTGTGCTTGGGCTTCGCAAATCTCCAAAAGGAGAAGAAAGCATTGCGTTATTTAGGAAAACGTTTGGTGAACCACGTCCTTTGTAACCATGCGTGTAAATCGACGTCAGCACAAAAAATGGATCTGGGGTATCTAGATTTCTCGTGATTTGGTGAAATACGACTTTTCTCTTTTTTTTCCTTTTTATGTTTTGTTTTATTAACATTCTGCGTTTTCGTGGATTCATATAATTTCCTTCGCTGGTTCTACTCAACTCTCAAAAAAATGCACTTCAAGTACTGCCCTTTTTCGGAAGCAATGGGAGTGAGATGGTCGCGCGCGGGTCCGCGCTTTTCGATGACGGAAACTCGTCGCCCCGCGTTCGCCGCTGCTTGTTCCAACACGTCCAAAAATTCTTCTTCATTCAAAAAGTGCGAACAGCTCGAACTCACCAAAAGCCCGCCCTCTTTGACGAGTTTCAAACAATTGTAGTTGATTTGGTGGTAGGCTTTTTTTCCCGCTTCCAAATCCTCGCGCTTTTGCACGAACGCGGGCGGGTCGCAGGAAACAATATCAAACTTGTCCTTCCGTCCGAACAGTTTTTTCGTTTCTTCGAACGCCTGCCCTTCCAAAAACTCAATGGATTCGAAATTGTTCAATTTCGCATTTTTTCTCGCTTCCGCGAGCGCCTCTTTCAAGTCGACCATGGAAACTTCCGCTCCCAGTGCGGCCGCGTGCAGTCCGAATCCTCCCGTGTACGAGAAAACGTCCAACATTTGGTCGCCAGAGTGCACGTACTTTTCCAGTTCAATCCTGTTTTCGCGCTGGTCCAAGTAGAATCCCGTCTTGTGTCCTCGGGATACATCCACGTTGAACAATACTTTTCCTTCGCGAATCACGGTTTGCAGTTTTTTTTCTCCCGCGAGCAATCCCTTCAAAATGGGCAGTCCGACTTTGCTCCGATTGCGCGAATCATTGCGTTCGAAAACGGTTTTGATTCCGTTGATTTTGAGCAGGATTTGGGCGATTTGCCCCTTCCACGCTTCGACGCCGGGACAAGAGATTTGCACGGAGGCGATTTCGTTAAAGCGGTCGATTAACAGTCCAGGAATGCCGTCCGATTCCCCGTAAAACAATCGATAGGATTCTTCGAACCCCAGCCTGTTTGTGCGGTAGTTGTTCGCGTTTTCGATTTTTTTTCGGTAAAATTCCAAGTCGATTTTTTCTTTTTGGGAAGTGGAAAGGATTTGGCACTGCACGGCCGCTTTGGGATTGTAATAACCTTGCGCGATGAATTTTCCCTGCGCGTCGATGAGTTCGACGAGTTCTCCCTTTTCGGGCTTTCCTTTCACGCTTTCCACGCTGTTTCCAAAGACGAGCCGTTGTCCCCTTCGAATGCCTTCTTCAGCTCCTTTTCCGACCACGAGTTTGTTCATGAAATAGAAGGATAGTGGAGTGGTTTTAAAGGTTCTATTTTTTGTTCAGCGCGTCCATGAGGCGCTTTTTTTCTTCTTCCAGTACGACTTGCTTGATTTGTTCGACGGCGTCAATGTTGGCTGAAATGCTGGAAATTCCCATGCGAACCAGTTTTTTGACCATTTCGGGATTGCTGCCCGCCTGCCCGCAAATGGAACATTCGACTCCTGCCTTTTTGCAGTAGAACAAAACAAAAGCAATCTGCGACAGAATCGCGGGGTGCAGTTCGGAGAAGAGTTTTTGCAGTTTTTCGTTATTCCGGTCGACTCCCAATGTAAGTTGAGTGAGGTCGTTCGTTCCGAAACTGACAAAGTCGATTCCTTCTTCCAAAAAGTCCTGAATCGTCCACACGGCTGCAGGCGTTTCGACCATGATTCCAAAGGGAACGTCCTCGTGCGGCTTCAATCCAACCTCTATTGCAATTTCTTTCGCTTTTTTGAATTCGTTCACGTGCTGCACAAAGGGAATCATCACTCCAACGTTTGTTACGCCTTCTTCTCTCAATTCTTTGATGGCTTCAAACTCCACTTTCAATAATTCGGGTTCGTCCAGGCTTCTGCGAATTCCATGCCATCCCATCATAGGGTTTTCCTCTTTCGGCTCCAATTCTCCCCCTTGCAAGTTTCTGAATTCGTCCGTTCGAATGTCCAAGTTGCGGTACCATACGGGCTTTCCCACAAACGGAATTGCAACTTTGCGGATTCCTGTTTTCAACTGCTCTTTCAACTCTTCTCTTTTTCCGTCGCGCATCATTTGTGCGGGGTGAATTGCACTTTCGGCCATCATGTGCTCTGCGCGCAATAATCCCACTCCGGCCGCTCCCGACTGCGCGGCCTTTTCCGCGGCTTCGGGCAGGGCCACATTCACTTTGACTTTGACAATGGGAATCTTCAACAATTCTTCGAGCTTTTCCGCTTGTGCTTCGAACACTTTCGCGGTTTGCGGTTCGACTTTGGGCGCGTGCGCGGCAATTTCCAACTGTTTTTCTTCCGCTTTCGCTTCTTCAACGAGAATTTCAACTTCTTTTTCTTCCGCTTCCAGTTTTCCCTTTTGAACGACTTCCACGCGCACCGGTTCTACCACCACTTTTCCTTTGAAGATTTTTCCGCTAAAACCGTCCACGGTAATTACTTCCCCGTCCACGATTTTTTTCGTCGCCTGCTCCGTTCCCACAATCGCGGGAATTCCCAGTTCGCGCGATACAATGGCCGCGTGCGAAGTCTTTCCCCCTTCATCCGTTACAATTGCGATCACTTTTTGCATGGCGGGAACCCAGTCCGGGTTCGTCATTTTTGTAACTAGAATGTCCCCTTCTTGCACTTTTCCAATATCTTGCGCGCTCGGAATGACGCGCGCTCTTCCCGTCGCGATTCCCGGAGAGGCGGCAATTCCCTGCAAAAACGATTCCCTTTTTTCTTCCGCTCTGGGCTTTTCCTCCGCATCCTGAACTTTTTTCATTGTCGTAATGGCCCTCGTTTGGACGATGTACAGTTTCCCATTCTCGAGCGCCCATTCAATGTCCTGCGGTTTTCCGTACTGGGATTCGATTTGTTTTCCGATTTTGGCGAATTGCACGATGAACGAATCGGAGAGTTTTTGCGCGCTTTGCGCTTTTCCCTGCACTTCCGCTTTCGAATTCCCTTGCGCGCCGCGCACGAACTTCCAGCTCTGCGTCGCGATTTTTTTGTCCAGAATCTGCAAACTCCCCTTCTCCAACGTATAGGTATCCGGAGTGAGTGCGCCCGAAACAACGGCTTCTCCCAATCCATAAGCCCCTTCAATCACGATTTTTCCGACATCCCCGTTGGAAGGGTCGGCCGTAAACATGACTCCCGCCACATCGCTTTGGACCATTTTTTGAATGACGGCCGCAAGTCCGACTCTTGCCGTCATGAACTTGTTTTTCTTCCGGTAATAAACCGCACGGGAAGTGAACAGCGAAGCCCAGCACTTTTTCACCGCGCTCAGCACTTCTTCGACTCCTTTCACGTTCAAAAACGTTTCCTGCGCTCCGGCAAAGCTCGCTTCGGCCAAATCCTCCGCCGTTGCCGAACTCCGCACGGCCACATAGTCCTCTTCTACCGTGCTCAAATTCAGCAATTGCCGTTCTCCCAGTTTCAAGTACGCGCGCTTAATTTCTTGCTCCAGTTCCTTGCTCATTGGGGTGGAAAGGATTAGTTCGCGCACTTCCTGCGACGCCTGCTGCAATTGTTCCGTATTCTCAACATCCACAAAGTCAATCGTGTCGAGGATTTTTTTCTGGATTCCCGTGCTCTTGACAAAGTTGAAATAGGCCGTGGCCGAAACGACAAATCCGGGCGGAATGGGAAAATTCGCCTTGTACATGATGCCCAAGTTCAGCCCTTTTCCGCCGACCAGGTTCAAGTCGGAGGGCTGAATATCGCGGAACCACACAATGGAAGGCGACTGCATGCTGGAAAAGACGGCTTTGCGGTTTAAAAAGCTGGATGAAAATGCGGGCCCGAAAGGCTTTTATGGTGGAAAATTTCAATAGAAAGCATGGCCGTTCGAAAACCGTTGAACCCGCTCGCGGCAAAGCGAATGAAAAATTTGGGTTTGTGGGACAGGCGATTGCGAGACTTCGACGGCCAAATGAAAAAAATCAACATGAAACAGCCCGGCGCCGGGCTTCAGAAATTGGCGTTGGCCCAGCGGCGGAAGGTCGTATTGAATGCACTGGTTCGAATCGCGACCGACCCTTCCAATTTTTTTGTGGTTCGGAAAAAGGCGGCAATTATTTTGCGCAACGGCGGTTATGTTCCATCCAAGGATTCGCGCTTTCATTGGCGCAATTTCAAGACCAAACCTTGACTATCGTTTTTCGAGCAAATAGATTCTGCGTGCGATTTTGTTTTTCGAATCCCTGTAGAAATAAGGGTTCGCTTTCGGAATCTGTCTCGGGGGCGTTACAATTCCGAAGCCGTGTTCGATAAAGGATACTTCGCTTGCGGAAACGCTTCCCGTGTCGGCCGAAATTTCGGGCAAAATAATGGCAATCTTCTGTCCCTTGTCCATCAAGGCGGAAAGCTGTTCGAACACTTTTTCGTACAACTCGTTCAATTCGTGCATGGTGTGAAACGCTACATTCTTTCGCGGAATGGTTTTCCAGTACGGCCCCTGCTCGGGTTCGGAGGCAACGGCTTGAAAGTCCCCCTTTTTCAAAAACCGCGCGAGCTCTTTCGCGTCTTTTTGGTAGAGTTTGAATTCGGTTTTGAGCGCGTATTTTTTCTTCGCCCAGCCCAGATTCTTCTGGCACAAATTGTAGTGGTCGGCGTTTTTTTCCACTCCGATTGCATTCGCTCCCAGTAACATCGATTCCTGCGCAACCGTTCCCATTCCGCAAAACGGGTCCAACACTGTAACGCCTTTTCGAGCTCCCGCGAGATTGTTCAAAATTTTGGCCATGCGAATGCTTGTTCCCACGGGCGCTTTCGTGTGCGGCCGGTCAATGTCCCGCGCTTTCATTTCCTGCACGTTGGAAACCGCCAAGGTTTGGAAGATTTTGCTTTCGAAAACATTCAAGTCCAGTCCTTCTTCCACTTGCTTGCGCTTTTTCAATTGCGAAGGGTTGAGCGCTTTTGCCGAGTCCGGCCCTTTCAAGCGCGGGGGCTTGTACATGGCTTTGACTTTTTCTTCCTTAAAGCGTTCTTTCAAGTATTCGCGCAATTGTTCAATGTGCGGCGAGGGCAGAGTGGAAACATCATTCACGCTGTAATAAAACTTTTTCGACTTGGCCAAATCCCATTGGGAAAGGTGCAGGCTTCCTTTTTCGTCCAAACTTCCGAGCTCTCGGCAGATTTTGACCGTGCCTCCCAGTTCGTTGACGACTTGCTCCACATTGATTTCGGGGAGAATTTCAAATTCGGCCGCGTGCTGGTTGGCATTTTTCAATTCGAATCCGATGTGTCGGACTTCAAAATAGCGGAGAATTTCCAAAACCGACAATTCCGGGTTTCGGCCCAGTACAAACAAAAATGATTGCATGCAAATAGTGTGGAACAAAGTCGAATTTAAACGAATTCACTTTTTGCCTTTCGCGGCGGGCTTTTCTTCTTTGACGGGCGCTTTTCCCGTCTCTTTTCCGCCCGTCTTTCCCGCTTCGGGGGTTGCGGCCGCTGCTTCCGCTGCAGCTGTTTCTTCGGCTGTTGGAGCGGCCACTTCGACGACTTCTTCGCGCACTTTTTTGGGCTTGGTTCCGATGCTTTGTACGTCCTTGTGCACGCGCACGCTCGTCTTCATTCCGACTTTTTTGACAATGTGTTTGAAGGCAATTTTCGCGTTTTCCGTGTTCTCTTCATCCACAAGCAAACTCATCAGTACTTTTCCCTGGCGCACTCTTGCGGCGCGTCCAATCGGTTTTCCAAAAGGGTGGCTCATTCCTTTTGTTACGCGGTCCGCGCCCGCTCCCTGCGCTTGTTTATTTTCCCTTAAAATTTGAAATGGATAGACGCGGATTTTGAGGAAAAAATTTTCTTTTCCGATTTTTTTGTTCAAAAATCCGACAATTCCCTGCCGCGCGCTTTCGAGTGCATTGTCTCTAAACTGTCGGTCTTCTTCGGAAATCCAGTCGACAATCGTGTCGAACTCTTTCAATGGATTGCCCATGTTGAATCTTCGCGTTTTGAGTCCGGGCGTTGCTCCAATATAGTTTTTCGAGTGCACTTTGACGGCCATTCGCGTGTACGACGGCTTGGTGGCATACCGATAACAGTGTCCCGGACGCAATCCCATATGTTTTCACTTTTTTTCAAAAAATCAGGTTTCTGGAGGGAATCCTGAATACAATTTCTTTCCGCCAAAACCTTTAAAAAAGGCCTTTTTCGGGCTTTAAACGTTTTTAATGAATGACAAAGCTTTTGACGGTAATTTGCGTTCCTTGCAAGGGGTGCCAGTAGTCCCCGTTCAAGTCGAATTGGACGAGGTCGTTTTGGCCGAAAAACCCTTCTCTTTCAACGTCCCCGTTCGCGTCCGACAGTGCAATCCACGCTTCCAGCGTGTTTCCCGTGCTGTAAATTCCTTTCACGACGACGCGCATTTTTTTGCCCGAAAAAACCGAAACTCCGGTTCCTTCAATATACCCGTCCACGTAAAACAATTGCATAGAGCTTCCCTGCTGCAAAATGACTCCGTCTTTCAATTCAACGGGTGGAGGAGTTTGAGTGTTTTCGTCCTGCGCGTTTTGATCGGCGTTCTGGTCCGCGTTTTGGTCTTGCACGTTCTGGTCCAAAACATTTTGGTCGGCGGGCGCGTTCTGGTCCGCATTCTGGTCGACGTGAGTGTTCGCGTCGCTCGCGGGCGGTGCTTGGGGCGAGCTTGTACAGCCCGCCAAAAGAACGACCGCAGCCAGCGCAACCAAAACCATTTTCACCATTGTTTCACTTCGTTCAATTCAAACGTTTGCAATTGCTGTCTTTCATTGTATACGAATTTGGCCTTTATTTGCTTTCCCTTTAGCACTTCGGGAATCCAGTGCCGGTCCGCTTCCCACATTTGGTCGAAGGGAATCTTTTCCGCTTGCATGCGCACGGGCTTCATTTCTTCCGTTTCGCTCGGAATTCCTTCCCAATTGGAGAGGACGAACACGTGCATGTTTTGGTTCCAGTTCTTGTCTTCGGGAACGCTGGGAAACAAGAACAGGCACTCGGCGACTTTTTGCAAGTCTTTCTCGCTCGCTTTCACGCCGCACTCTTCCCACAATTCGCGCACGGCCGCTTGTTCAATCGTCTCGCCGTCTTCCACTTTTCCCCCAAAACCGTTCAGTCTTCCGACTCCGAACCCTTTCTTTTTCACGGCCATCCACAACTCGTTGCCTTTCAACGGCAACACCAGCGTGACTTGTTTCATGCTTTTTTTCCCCGGGCTTTTTGCGAAAGCAAAAAGGCCGAAAGCGAGGGGAGGGAGTCGAACCCTCTTACTCGGCTCTGCAGGCCGGTGCATGGCCGTTCTGCCACCCCCGCGGCTGAAGCGTCAGCCGGCACCGCATCCGTCGCGGGTTCTGTCGAACCCGCATAAAGATTGTTTCCGACGACCTTCGCAACTAATGCAGACTTCAAATGGTTTTAAAGTGTTTGGAAGAGGTCTCTTTTATGTCCTGGATTCTGGTCAAAACCGCGCCCGAAATTTCGCTCAAGAGCAAGTTCGTGCGAAGGCAGTTTTTCGACAAATTGTGCGCGAACGTGGAAAAGGCCTTACAGGCAAACAGCATCCGCCACTCTCCTTTCCAGCGCCGTCCGGGAAGGATTTTTTTCCAAACCGTGCAAGAAAAAAGGGCGCTCTCCGCGCTCGCTTTCGTTTTCGGAATCCACTCTGTTGCGCTGGCCGAAAAAGTGCTCTTTCTCGACTTTAACGACTTGTCCTTTCAAGCCGCCGAGCTTTCCGCTTTCGAATTGAAGAATGCAAAGTCCTTCGCGGTTCGCGTTTCGCGCTCGGGCGCGCATTCTTTCTCTTCGCAAGAAGCGGCCGCGCAAGTGGGAAAAGAAATCCAACAGCAAATGCCCAAGCTGAAAGTGGATTTGGACGCTCCGCAAAAAGAAGTCTTTGTCGAAATCGACGGCGCGAACGCGTTTGTATATTTCAGCGAGAAAAAAGGATTGAACGGCCTTCCCGTAGGAGTTTCTGGAGTGGTGGGAATTTCCCTTTCGGGAAAAAAGGAAGAAACCGGCGCTGCCAAGGCAATGCTGAAAAGGGGCTGTTCGCTTGTTGTGCGTGGAGGCACTCCAAAACAGTTGAAAGAGTTGGAAAAGTGGAACTCTTTCCAACCCCTTGCGTGGAAGGGCAAAGTGGAGGCGGAAGTCGTTTCTTTTAAAGACGTGAAGAAAGCGTTAAAGGCCCTGCGCGACAAAAAGCAGTTCAAACTCGCCCCTTTGGTGTTGCAATGAAACTCGCAATTTTTTCAGACTCCCACTTGGGAGACAATTTTGGAACCGAGAGAGAAAAGGACGCTTTCTCCCAGGCTTCGCAGGCCATTCAAATCGCGTTGAAAGAAGGAGTGGACGCGATTCTGATTCCGGGAGACTTGTTCGATTCTTCCTTGCCCAGGCAGGAAGTGTTCCACGAAGCCTTCGAACTCTTGACTCCGTGCTTGAAAGCGCAACAGTCCGAGTTGAAAGTCCAGTTCGAAAAAGAGCGCGAGGGCATTTCCCGCCCTTTCAATTTTTTGGGAATTCCCGTCATTGCCCTGCACGGAAACCACGAGTACCGTTCGAAAGGGTACAAGAATCCAATCGAGGTATTGCAGAGCGCGGGCTTTTTGCTCCACGTGCACGCCGCGCGCGCCGTGCTGAAAAAAGGGAACGAAATTTTGAACGTGTACGGCCTTTCGAGCGTTCCCGAAAAGTACGCATTGGAAGCGTTGAAGGCGTGGAATCCGAAGCCCGAAAGCGGGGAGAAGAATTTGCTGTTGATGCACCAGGGAATCAAGGAATTCCTGCCTGGCGGGGACGAAATGATTGCGAC
>JAZDMJ010000009.1:0-4269 GCA_043801115.1 Candidatus Iainarchaeum sp.
CAAAGTGCAAATCGTGGCGGGAGAAGTCGAAAAGCGCGACGGAAACGTGCTTTCTCGCGGCGTTCTCAAACTGGACGATGAAAAATTCCTGTTGAAGGACGTTTCGTTGGACAGAAACTCGTTTTCGGCGAGCGTCATTTCTACAGACGGAAATGTCGTGGAAACAGTGGGAACAATTTCGCTGACGCGCGTTGAAAAGCCAGGAAAGGACATTTGGAAGGGAACGCTTTCCATTGGAAGCGATTCTTTCAAAGTGTACATTATCGGGCACGCCCGAAAATTCAAAGCGCCCGAGTTTCCCAAGTCCGTAAAAGAATACTGTACGGGAACCCCGGAAGAGCCCGAGTGCAGGAAAATTTCGGACATTCCGTGCGCGCAGGACGCAAACTCTTGCCGCGACCGCATCGCAACATGGTGTGAAAGCAATCCGGAAGCGCCGCAGTGCAAGTTTTTGGTCCACAGGTGGTGCATCATCAACCACGTGCAGGACAAGGACGTGCGCTGTAGACAGCTCGGATTGGGCGTTCCGCAAGCAGTCAGAGAGCGCATTCTCGAGCGGGACCAAAACAAGTGGCAGGACAAGAACTGGAGCGAGTCCGAAGACGAAAACGAGTCTGAAGATTCGAACGGCAACGGAAACAACGACTCCAACGGAAACGACAACGGAAACAACGGAAATTCGAATAATGGAAACGAAGAATCCAATGATTCGAACGGGAGCTAGGTGAAACCATGAACAAATCAAATGTTGTTCTGGCCTTGCTCGTTCTCTCCGCCGTATTCCTGTTCGGCTGCACGCAGTCTCCGCCGACGGACGGGAGCAGTTTGAGCGATAGCGATCCCTTAGTTGTGGAAGCGCAAAACTCGGCCGACTCGTTCTCGGACGCGGACGCCGCCGCTTTGGAACAAGAATTGCTGGATTCCGTACAATAGCGGAATCCTATTTTTTTCTTTTTTAAAATTGGTTTTGCTCTTCAAATTCTTCCAAACTCATTTTGGCAATATTGACCATTTCGTTTTGCAGGAATTCTTCTTCTGGATTCAGTTTTTTCGGCATGCTCTTGTAGTCAGTGAGAATTTTTGGTAGAATGGAATCGAATAGCCCGTTCACGTCCAAAACCATTGAATTCGGGTCAATGTTTTTTGAGCGAACCATTTTTTCGAATTGGTTTTTTTCCATTCGAAATATGAGTTTTGGGGGGTCTTTCATGATTTTTCGGCATTCGAGGAAAATCATCAGGCCCGCAAGCCTTCCACCGAAACTGCTTGCCAAAATGTATTTGGTTTTTTTCTCCGAAACGGTTTTGGCCCATTTCATGGCTTCGCGCTTCAAATTGCGCCGAATGCTGGAAGCTCTTAAAACAAAGAAAAAATATTTCTGTTCAGGCCGCTTTCTTTCGGTTTTTATGCGTTTTTTCTTTTTGGGAATTCGATTGGAGTTCATAATATTAAAGCACGTATCGGTCCACGCACTTTTCCAACAATTTTTCCAGCACTTGCTGCGTTCCATAATCCATTTTGCTTCTTCTCCGGCTCGACTCTTTGTCGTTTCCCCGCAGTCGCGAGTCAATGTACAAGCGCACGCTTTGAACGGAGGGCGCTTGCGGAAAAGCAGTCTGGTTGGCCATCAATCGCGCATCCAATCCCACGTTCGCCCTTCCTTCCGCGCTCAATTTCACTATTTTTTCGTCCACGCTTTCCGGGGTAAACTCCAACACGTCGCGGCTTCCCGGCGAGGGCGCGTCCCGCTTTTTGAACAATTCCCCAAGTCCCATGCGGAAACAACGCAGTCCGAGAATTTAAGAGTTGCGGGTTTTTAATGCGGGCGAAGGGTTTTTTTCCGCATTCTTTCGGCATTTTGGGAACGCCTTTCTTCTTTGATTTTGAACGCTTTTAGCATGCCGTGCTTCAAATACAGTTTTTTGAACTTCAAGTGTTCGCGCGTCAAATAGTTTCGGAGCATTTTTTCCAATTCTCCCAGCGGGACAGGTTCTGTCGGAGGCTTTCGGCCGTGGTTTTCCGCCATTGCCTTTCGCAAGTCCGTCGCGCTGGGGCTGATTTGCATTTTGTACTCTCTTGGAAACTCTTTCAGCAAGAGTTGCACGATTCCGTATTCGACAAAGTGCGCGGCTCCCGTGTTTTCCAACAATCGAAAATTTTCCCTGTGCAGGTTTCGAAACGGTTCGAACACGCCCGTGGACAACAGTTTCCAGGCGGGCATGCTGGAAACATCCACGCGGCCGACTTCGAACGCGTGCGTGTTTCGAATCTTTTCAAACAATTTTTCGTTTTTCAGGATTTTTCCGATATCCCTGCGAATGAGCGGGTTCGAGTAGAACTTGCAGTCTTTTTGGGCAAACTCTTTGCGGTATTGCGCGATTTTGACCGAAAACGGCCGTTCGAACGAGTTCGACCCCTGTTCCGCTTCGACCAGTATTCCCCACATCGGCGCTGGCATGGTTTTACTATGCGCGTTCGGAGTTTTTAATCATTCTTGGCCTTTTTTCTTCCGCGCCCGCTTTCGCACTTTTTCCTTGACGGGTTCGAACACTTTGTCGTCCAAGTGTTCGAAAAACGCGGACACGACTTCGTCCACTTCTCCCGCGCCCTTTTTGGCCGCGTCCAATGCGGTGAACAAAAACCCGTTGACAGGATTCGTAGTTGCGACAATTTGAATCAAATGAACATCGTTCACGTGCTCGACGGGTCGCACTTCTCGGATGCGCTTGATGAAGGCGAAGTACACGGCAAAGCGCAATATTCCCGAAAACAGAAAAATGGACAAAAACACGCTGGGAATGAACCACGCGGTTGGAAGCAGCCCGATGACGGCGCCTCCTGCAAGCGCTCCCGCAAAGCTTCCCGTTCCCGCATAAATTCCGTGATACGAGTACGCGTACGCTCTCTTTGCGGGAGAGACGGCGTCGTACATGAAATTGGAAGCGCTCAAATTGAATCCGCTCCACACAAACCCGCTGAAAAATTCGACAAAATAAATCCAGTAAATGCTTTGCACGTACGGATAGGCCAAATAGTACAGCACGGCAAAGGGAATGAGCGCTCCCGTCAAAGTGAGAATTTTAATGTTTCCAAACCTATCCGCCAGTTTTCCCCAATAGCGGACCATGACAAAGTTTCCGATGACGGGCATGAGCAATGCAATCGTGAACTCCAAGTAGGAAACATTCAATTCTTTCAGCCAGTATACGGCAATGAACGGGCTTCCGAAATTGACGGCAAAATTCATCAAGCCGATGAAGAGCGAGAATTGCGCAAAATTGCTTTTCGGAAGGCGCTTCGTGTAATCCCACAATGAAAAGTACGCGCCCGGAGTCGGTTCGTAGGGCGGGTCGTACTGTTTCATCAAAAAATAGCGCGAAACCATTCTCGCCGCGAACGCGATGAAAAACAGCAGCGCGAATCCGTAGAATACCATTTCCGCGGGAAACAAGTTCAGCAAAAACCCCGCAATCAACGTGGAGCCGAACCCCACCGCAACGACGAGTTGGTTTCTCCTTCCATGATATGCTCCGCGGATTTTTTCGGGAACCAATGCGCCCATCCAGCTCTGCCAAATTGGCCCCGCAATCGCGCCGAAGGCCATGTACGCAGTGTACAGCGCAATCAATCCCACGATGGCAAAGTTGGGCCATACGAATGGAATGAGCGCTATTGGAATCCACGTGAGCGCTTGAAACAGTATAAACCATCCATCCAATTTTTTGCGCGACTTGTACTTGTCGAGCAACTTTCCACTCAACAATTGCACCCACGAACTAGCGAGTTGGGGAATCGAAGTCAATAATCCGATCTGGAAATTGCTCGCTTTCAACGCGACGGCGAACGCGGTAATGAATTTGTTTCCCGCGCCGTCCATGACACTCCACGCCAATCCATCCTTGACGGAATAGCTCAAGCTCTGCCGGACTTTGCGCGCTTCTTCCTTCTTCTCTCCTTCAAGCGCGGCCTGGCGCACGGTTTCCAACGTTTTAGACATGAAATCGAAAGAATAACGTCTTTCGCTTTTAAAACCCAAATCTTAATATAGGACAATTTCCTGTTTTATGCATGGTTGCATTCTTTCGTAAATGGCGCGTATGGAGAAGAGAATCCCAGCCAATGCGCGACCAGTTGAAGCGCGTAAACAAGCAAATCGCGCAACTGCGGCGCGAAATCAAAAAAACCGGGAATGCAGTGTGGAGCGGGGGTATTTCTCGTCCTGAATTCGCACAACCTAGACAATTGGCTCCGGCAGAACAAGAACATAAG
>JAZDMJ010000018.1:0-5729 GCA_043801115.1 Candidatus Iainarchaeum sp.
CGCGTACGGCGAACTGCACGACAGCGCGCTCTTGTTCAATTGCGCAATCTTGTTTTCCAAATCTTCCACTTTCTGGTTGATTTTTTTGGCCAAATACTTTGTCGCCGAATCCGCATCGCAATAGCCCGAAGAACAATCGTCTCCCGTGGCCAGTTTGGGAAATTCGACGTCCATAAACTGTCCGGGAGAATCGCAAATGGGCACTTTTCCCTTGACTCCAACAATTCCTTTTGTCCCGCTCGCTCCTTTTCCGAATTTGATGGAAATGGGAACAGTATCGGTCAGAACGGCTTGGCCAGTGGAAGAAATGACGCCGAAGATTTGGACCGTGCCGTTTCGGGAAACTTCCTGCGCTTTCGAGGCAATCAAGTTGATGGAAGCGGTTTGTCCGACTCCAACGTACATGGCGAAGCCGCTTGAAGGGGCAATGCCGAGCAATTGCTGCAAAATCGCGTCCGAAGCGCGAACTGCGGAAATCTGAACAGGACCGATGCAATTATTGGTTAGGGAAATGGTTTTCGTGTCGGCCGCGTTCGGACCGACGATTTCGGAAGCGTACTCGATTTTGGGATTGGTGATTTTCAAACAGGAGGGGGAAGACGCGTACACCCATACATTGACGGAGCGCAGCGCGACTGTTTTTCCGTCCACTGTTCCGCTAATCGTGAACACTTGCCGTGCCACCGTCGATTTTTGAACGCTTCCCTGCGCAATAACAGCCGGAACGGGAATCGCGCTCTCGTTCGCGCGCAATATCGGAATTCCGCTCGAAGGCTCGATGTATACATCAACGCCCGGAATGCTTTCCACGATTTGGTTTCCTTGCAGGTTCGAATACTGCGAATTGCTTCCGTACAAAGTATATAGATTGTATCCAGTGTACGCGTAGGCTCCCGTTCCATTTCCGTACAAGGAATTGATTCCGTCCCCGTACGAATTGGTTTGCGCGTACGCCGAGCTTTTCTGGAAAGTAATGTTTTGAATCGAAGTATTGGAAGCGTTGCGGATGTTCAAGGGCTTGGCCTGGTAGGCGCGCTGGCTGCTTTCAAACTGTGTCAAAAACAATTGAATGTTGTCCGACACTTGCAAGTACAGTCTGCGATGGACGAGCGAAATGGTTACGGGAATGCTTTTCGTCAGCGAATCGCTTTTATAGTATACGATGTACGAGAAGGAAGCGTCCTCGTATCCCGTTCGGTTGATGGAGTTCGAGACCGTAATCTGCGTGGTTCCTTCTTCTCCGGGAAGCAGGCCCAGTTCTTGCGCCGAAACTTCCAGCGCGTCGTCCTTGCTTCCCTGCGCTTTCACTTCCGGAACCAATTGCACTTGGATGGTGCAGTTGTTTTTTACAGTAATGGGAATCTGCTTCGTTACTCCTTCTTCCGCAAGGAGAGAAACGCTCGCGCTCGAAGGCGAAAAGGAAAGGCACGAAGAGTCGAACTCTTTGTTATACTCCAACAATACTCTTGTTGTTGCCGCAACCGTGGAAACGCCAGCAATGGTTCCGCGCGCGAACAACTGGATTTCCCCGTGGTCCCGGTTTTCGTCTCCCGAATATTCCGCGCTCAGTTCAATGGACTGAGAGGCGCCCGCGGCGAGGGAAGAGGGCGCGGCAAACGACAAATTGAATGGAATCACTTCGTCCGTCACTTGCTCTAACACCAAGTCGTTGACGGTTTCTTTTCCCGCGTTCCTGATTTCGAGTTTGGCGGTTCCGCTCTTTGTGCTCTTGTCCAGCAGGATGGAAATAGAATCCGGAAGCACGAGCACTCCGCTTTGCGCGATGGAGAGCGGGAGGGAGAAAGTTTTGTACCCTTGCGCGGAAATTTCAACGGAATAGTTTCCCGCCTTCAAATTTCCCTTGACGCTGTATCTTCCCGCTTTTCCCTTTCCCGAAGTGTTGTTTCCGATAATGGTTTTTTCTTCAACTCCCTGCGCGTTTTTGAAGCGCAACGTGGCTTCCTTCACGGCTTCATTGGAGTCGCTTTGGATGAAAATGGAAAACGTTTCCCCCTGCAACGGGGTTTGGGGGTCAATCGTCGCGTGCATCAGATTTTGCGCTGAAATATTAAAGTAAACGGTTTGAGCGAACGAATTATTGTCCACGCTGGCCGAAATTTTGACAAACGTCTGCTCCGCCTTCAAAGTTTTGAAATAAAATCTTCCCTGCACGCTGTCCTTGTTCGAAATCAAATTCAAAGTGGAAGCGCTCTGGCCGTTCGAATCGGGAAAAGAGTTGGAAAACGGTTCGACTTCTTGTCCCGTAAATCCGATGGCTTTGCTCGTCGAAGTCGTTGCCGTGAGCGAGACTTCTTTTTCCGTCGCGCTTTGCACGGAAACTTGCACGGCGTACAATTCGTTCGCGGCCGCGCTGAACTTTTGAGGGTCATACTCGTTTCCGAGAGAATCCACGAATTGGAGCGAAACGCACGCGCTCTCGTTGCACGCGATTTTTCCGTCCAGCACCGCTAGGGGTTGCACGCTCGTTTCCGCGTACAGTGCGCTGCGCTCGTCCGCGTACGCGCTCTGCAATAGAATTGGGTCGGACGGACTGCGGTAATAATATCCTCCCGCCTGCGACCACGCCCTGTAATGCAGTTCGATTTCTCCCGAAGAAGTATTCTCGCGCACTTTCACGCGCACTTTGAAGGTTTGCGCTCCGCTCGGATTGTTGTAGTACAATTCCAAAAACTTGTTGTACGTTCCTTCGATTCCGGAATTTTGAAAGTCAATGGCTTCGTTTCCCGGAGCGGGGTTCGGAGTATAAGTCCTTCCGTAAAAGAAGGAATTCGCGGTTCCCTGAAAGCCCAGAATTCCCGCATTCTGAGACTCGACGTGCGTTGTTTCGTCCGAACCCGCGCGCAAGTGGATTCCGCCCTTGTCCGCTCCCGCGGGCCATACCACTTTGAATACCGCGAATCCGTCCTTTCCCGAAGCGATTCCTTTCACGGTTTTTCCGTCTGCGTCTTCAAAGCGCACAAATTCCAACTGGGGCGCGAATTTATCAGTAGAAGCCTTTCCAAACACGATTGTCTTTTCCCTCAATCCTTTCACATTGACGCTTTCTTCCCACGTTTCCCCGCCCGCCGTAATTACCACATTCACGACTTCGTTTCCAAGCGCATCAAACATTACTTTTCCCATGTCAATGTTCCCGTCGAACAACGTCATTCCACTTTGGGACGTAATCAAAACGCTTCCTTCGTCAATCGGATTGCCCATCGCGTCCACTATATAGAGCGTAACAATGGTGGAAGGAGCGTACGCGGTAATGTCAATGCGGTTCACGGTTCCCGCGAGCAGTACTTTGTTCGCATCCCCGTACAGCGCATCCTTGCTCGCTGTTACATACAAGTTCACGAGCGGGGCAATGGTTCCCGCGTATCCGACCAAGTCCGTTTCCTGCGCGGGAATTCCCAATGGAGTAATGTGGTCGTTCGCGTCGAGCGAAAAGAATTGAACAATGGCTCCCGGCAGGGGGTTTTCGTTTTCCTGCGAAACGTAAATGGAAACGGAAGCGCTGTTCGCCGAACTCACTTGTTCCAAAGTAAGGGAAATTGTTTGCTTGTCCTTGGGCGAAAACATTTCAACTGTTGGCAAAAAGTTTTCCTTCCACGCTCCGACGTAAAAATAGTCTCCCACATTCAAGTCCTTGAATTCGACAAATCCCCCGAACTCGGTGCTGTTCTCGTCCAACGGTTCTCCCAGCGCGTTGTACAATGTAACGGTCGCATCGTTCACCAGATTGTTTCCCGCGTAAACATACACGACAACATCCTGTCCGCCGGGAGAAAGAATCACTTCAATGGTTTCGTCCTGCCGTACTGTCAAATTGTCCCCTTCAATGCTCGAATCGTACGTTGCAAACCCGTCCTTGGATACAATCCACTGCAATACTGTTCCGTTTTGAACGGGAATGGAATATTCTCCCGTCGGCGCGGGAGCGTTCGTCAGTTCGCTTGCATTGGTTTTGTTTTTCAGCACCACTTGCGCGTTTTTAATTAGGTTTCCGTCCGCATCCAGCACGCGAATCGTGATGTCCGAAAGCCCTTCGAGCGAGATTCCGTCCGGCGCCATTTGAATGGTTCGAATGCCGTCCAAAAAAGTAATGGTTTGAGTGCTGTCCTCGTACCCGCTCGCGGTAATGGAAATGGAAAGGGGAATATTTCTGGGAACGGAAGCGAACGTAATCATTCCGTTCGAGTCCGAATAGCCCGAAACGGGGCTTCCTTGGACTGTAACCGTCGCGTGCGCGTTTTCAATCGGCGTCAATGTATCCCTGTCCACGACTTGCAGTTTGGCCGAAACAATCGTGAGTTTTTTGGACAATCTGAACGTGGGAGAAATTGTGTTGGAAGAAACGGCAACGGTTTCCGTCGAATTTTCAAATCCCGTTTTGGACATTGAAACCGTCAAGCTCTGGCCCACGCTCACTCCGCTCAGCGCAAGAGTTTCTCCCGAATTCATGGTTTGAGATTCCAACAACTTGTCGCCCAGGGAAATGGTTACTTGAACGCTGTTCAACGTTGCCGAGTCCGCGTCGTCCAAAAAAGAGGGCTGGAACGAAATTGTTCCGGGAAGCAAAAAGAAAACGCCCGCAACGACTGCAACGATGAGTGCAATGATTCCGACAAATGCGGGAAAGGCGGGAATTCCTTTTCCTTCGAGCGCGTCAACGAGTCCGTAAATGGGAATTCCTTTCGAGTCGAGCGCGTCGCAGAAGCCGAAAAACGCGTCTTCCATTTTGGAATAAATTCCGCCAATCGAGTCTCCGATTCCCATATCGTTCACTGAGTGTTATGAATAGTGCTTTGGGAATTTTAATGAATTGCTCGTTTATAAACTTGCTTCTCTCGGAGCGCCCATTTAAGCCAGATATAATAGAATCCCGCACGGTCCTTGCGCGAGCCGGCGGCGCGGACGTCCAATCAACTGCGGTCGATTGTCTGTCTAGCAATGCTAGACATCGCAGAGTCTGCGACTCTGCATAAGGCCTACTTCAGCGCCCACCGAAGCCAGATGTAGTAAAAGCCGGCAATGACAATCAGCAGTGAAATTCTAAATAATACGTCATGAGTGAGTTCGGCAAAGCCCTGATTGGTTGAAACAATATTCATCACGCTTCCAATCACTCTCAATACATTAAATGCTTGTGCTGCAATCACTCCCACCACAATTCCAATGGTCCGTTTTTTGCGCGAAATTTCAAACGTTGCAAAAATGGCCACTGCAAGAAGAATTGTTTCCAGCATTCCCGTGCACAATTCGCTCAATTCGATGTGCGACTCTCCCACCAACACTTGCACGGGCTCGAAGCCCGCGTACACTGTAGTATGCTGTCCGAGCGCGTTCAACGCGAGCGAAGCGGAGTAGGCGGTAAATTGTTCGAAGGGCTGGACTCCGATGACGTTCAAAACGATGCCGAAATAGAATACAATCGTAACGAGCGCGATGACGGCAACGAATTGGGTACCCTTCTTCCACTCGCTTTTTCCCTTCATTTCCAATCAAAGGTCGAGGAATTATATATGTTGGACGAAAAAAGAGGGAAAATCGCTCGTCCAAAGGGCAAGGGCTTTAAATTCCCAAATCCTTTTAGAAAGCGGTCGGAATGAAAATCAACGGCTTTGAAGTGGGAGACTATTTCCTTAAAGAAGAAGGAGGCAAGCGCTATCTCATTTTCGCCTGCCGGAACTGCATTTACGGGAGCTCGGTTTCGGACGATTCGC
>JAZDMJ010000024.1:0-9444 GCA_043801115.1 Candidatus Iainarchaeum sp.
CTGATTCACATTACGGGCGGTCCCGAACTCACGCTGGGAGAAGCGAACGAAATTGGCGAATTAATTACCAAAACCATCGACCCAAATGCGACCGTGATTTGGGGCGCGCGCATGGATCCTTCTTTTGAAGGAAGAGTGGAAGTCGTTTGCGTTTTTACGGGACTCTCTTCCCCGTTCAGAGGGGGAAGAGTGGAAAAAGAACTGGACAAGCCTTCCGCGGGCGGGGGAAAGTACGCGATTCGCGGAATGGACGGCAAAATCAAAAAAGGAATCATCGAAGTCTGAGGCGCACCAAAACCTTTTTTATAATGCATACCGCTATGGTTTGAGAGGAATTGAAAATGGTTGAAATCAAAATCGTGCACGATTATGCAAACTGCATCGGATGCGCGGCTTGTACTGCGGTAGCGCCCGAGTTTTGGGAAATGAAGGGCTCAAAGAGCCACCCAAAAGGAGCGATTGAAAGCAAAGCGTGCCCCGGATGCGAAGAAGTTGTTATTGCAGAGAAAGATTACGCAAAAAATAAGGAAGCGGCGGACGTATGCCCCGTAAATGTAATTCACATCGAAAAAGACGGAAAAAGGGAAATCTAGTTTTACGGCTGGAACAAGGGCAGCGCATTGATGACGAAGAGCAACAGAATGGCGTAGAACAGCGTTCTTCCAATCAAAAACTGCACGCGCTCTTCGCGCTTTTTTTCCTTCGCAAACCACGGAGTGAGTAGCAGAACCGCAATTCTTCCGCCATCAAAGGGAGCCATGGGCAAAAAGTTAACGAGCGCAATCAAAAAGCTCAACAATAAGAGCCAGAAGAAAAAGCTGGCCAAAAAGCTCCACAACGCGACTTCGTTCGTGTACCATGAAGGAGCCACAAAATCCAGATTGGGAATTTCTTGAATTGTAACGCCAATCATTCCCGCCGCGTTTTTGGGCAATGAAAATGAAAGCGCTTCTTCGCCGCGCAATATCGAAATCTGGATTTCCCGCGCATTCAACTTCGCCGCGTCCAAAAAGTCCTGCTGCAAACGGATGGGAACGCCGTTCACTTGTTGTACAACATCTCCCGCAAGAAGGTTTCCAAACGCGCTATTCTGTATTGTTCCACCCAAATAATTCGTCGTGGGAGTAACTTCCAGAATGCGCACGCCCGAAACCGAAAGCGCGTGCTGTTGTTCGAGCGCGGGCGCGATTTCGGGAGTAAAAACGAACGCGCTAAAGGCGGCAACGACGACAAATCCGATGACAAGGAATGCCAGATTTGCGGTTGCTCCCGCGGAAAGAAGACGCAGCGCGCTCCGCGGTTCGGCTTTTTGGAATTCTTTTTCGTCCGGCTCGACGAAAGCTCCAATGGGCAGAAATCCGAACAATAAAAGCCCCGCGCTTTTGAGGGAAATCTTGTTCTTGCGCGCGAGCAGTCCGTGCATTCCCTCGTGCACAATCAAAATAATCAGCAATGAAATCCACCCATGCAGGGGGACAAAAATGGGAACATTGGGAATCTGGATTCCGGGAATGACGGGAGCGACTCCAGGAAGCGCTTTTTCTCCCGCAAGCAATTTGACGAGAATGTCCCCCGCTTGCGAAACCAGGGCAATGACGCCGAAGCCCGCAAATCCAAAGAGTCCGAACGCGATGGCAAAGGCAAAGCTCCAGCCCGAGCCGATGGGGCTCGCGGAAATCGCGGGAGAAACCAAATAGGAGAAGGCTTGTTCGAGAATGACGAAAATAACTGCGTTGTATATGAGGCGCTTGCTCCAGTATTGTTCGCGCGCGTACAAATAGTCGAACGCCAGAACTCCAAAGCCCAGCACGAGCCCGAACTCGGCGAGCGCATTCAACCCTTTCAGTTTGCTCCACTTGTCAAACCATTTCAAGGGGCGTTTGGAACGGACAATGCTGAAAATGCTCGCAAAGGTTTGCGCTTTCGCGAAGCGTTTCAACAATTGCGTTACGAGAGCACACGCCGCGAAAAAGATGACTACTGCAAGAATGATTTCTTCGAACGCCATTTCAGTTTCCTTCTCTCTCTTTCAATTGAAGGCCGAGGGTTTTTTCCAGTTTTTCGACGAGCCGGGGAGAGGGGACAAACCCTTGCTCGATTTTTTGGAGCAAACTTTCCTTCTCGTACAGTTTTTTTGCCAATTCTTCCAGCGTCATTCCCTTTTTTTCCCTAGCCTCGCGCACTTTTCGGCCCAAATCCAAAACCAAATCAAGGCCCTCGTCAAACGCGATGACGGGAACTTCTTTTTTCAAGCGGGGAAGGGGAATTTTGGCCTTGGAAACTGGTTTTCCCAAGCGCGCGCACTCCCCACACGTCCATACAAAAACACTGTCCAGCTCGATTTGAATGGGAGAATTCGTCGCCTTTCCGCACACTTCGCACTCCATACAAAACGCTCGCGAATAGGCTTTATTAAAAGTTCGCATGTGTAGAGGGAATATGGACGTCAAAGCCGAAAAAAAGCCCGTCGACATTTACGAGTATGTGTACAGTTTGGAACAGCAATTGCGCTCCCTGCATTCGGAAAGGCAAATCATCAGCACGCGCTCCATGCAGTTGGAACAGGAATTGCAGAGACTTCGCACGGAAGTCAACGAACTGCGCGCTACTCCCCTAGTAGTGGGAAACGTGGTAGAGTTGTTTCCCAGCGCGGCCATCGTGCGCAATACGAACGGAGTCGAATTCTGGATCGACGTTCCAGCGGAAAAAAGAAAGGAAATTTCCGTCGGCGCGAGAGTGGCCATGACGCAACGCTCCCTCTCCATCGTGCACATTCTCCCCGAAGGAAAAGATCCGCGCGCGAAAGCAATGGAAGTCATTGACCGCCCAAAAATTACATTTGAAGAAATCGGAGGACTGGAAAAACAAGTGCGCGAGTTGGAAGAGGCGGTAATATTGCCCTTGACAAATCCTGAAAAATTCAAAGCATTGGGAATCGAGCCTCCGAACGGAGTATTGTTGTACGGCGAGCCGGGAACGGGAAAAACTTTGCTCGCCAAAGCGGTTGCGAACAAAACCAATTCCACTTTCATCGGCATTACGGGAAGCGAGTTGGTGCGCAAGTATATTGGAGAAGGCGCAAAACTCGTGCGGGACGTTTTCAAAATGGCCAAAGAGCAAAAGAGTGCGATTATTTTCATCGACGAAATCGACTCCATCGGAGCGTTTCGCATCGACGATTCTTCGGGCGGGGACAGGGAAGTCCAGCGCACGATGATGCAATTGCTCGCGGAATTGGACGGGTTCAAGGACAAGGAAAACGTGAAAATTCTGGCCGCGACGAACAGAATCGACATTTTGGACCCCGCGCTGTTGCGCGCGGGAAGGTTCGACCGCATTATCGAAGTTCCGATTCCGGACGAAAAATCACGGTTGAAGATTTTCCAAATCCACGCGCGAAAAATGAAACTGGGAAGGGGAGTCGAGTTGGAAAAGCTTGCGTTCATTTCGGAAGGGTGCACGGGCGCGGACATTCGAACAATCTGTATTGAAGCGGGAATGTCGGCCATGCGCTTGAACAAGAAAACAGTCGAAAACAACCATTTCGTGAGCGCCGTTCAAAAAGTATTGGACTCGAAATTGTATTTGGAAGACAAGGCGCCCGACGGAATGCTTGCTTAATTTTTTGAACGAAAAGAAAGGAGGCGCGACCGCATTGAGTGCGGCCGCGGACTTTGAGAGAGTTGGTTTCGAACTTAGTCCGCTTTGGCAAACGCCAAAGGAATTCGGGATAGGCTCACCGAACTAAGTATCAAAGCCGGAATTCGCTTCCGACCTACTACTTCTTCCTCGGAAGTATTTAAACCTGCCGTTTACAATATTTAAATTACGTCAAAAAGCGAACTTTTCATTTTTTTTAGAGTGGGGTTTAAAACCGCCTGTTTCGCTTTCTAAAGCATGGGAACCGCGATTGGAGCGCTTTTGGAAAAACAGAACATTTCCCTTTCCGACTTGGACGGCCAAACTATTGCCATTGACTCTTACAATATTATTTACCAATTCTTGTCCAGCATCCGCGGCCCGGACGGGCAGCCCTTGATGGACGCAAAAGGCCGCGTCACTTCGCACTTAACAGGCTTACTCTACCGCACTTCGAATTTGATTGAAAAGGGAATCAAGCCGGTTTTCGTTTTCGACGGGAAACCGCACGAATTGAAGGCCGAAACCTTGAAAGCGCGGCACGCCATCCGCACGGAAGCCATTGAAAAGCACGAAAAAGCATTGCAGGAAGGGGACATGGAAAGCGCGAAAAAATTCGGCTCGCGCGCGTTGAAACTGACGGATGAAATGCTGAAAGATGCGCGCTTTCTACTCGAAGCATTAGGACTTCCAGTAGTCCAAGCCCCGAGCGAGGGAGAAGCGCAAGCATCCTACATGGCCCTGCACAAAATCGTGGATGCGTGCAGTTCGCAGGATTATGACTCGCTGTTGTTCGGCGCGCCCGTACTGTTGCGCAATATTGCAGTGGGCGGGCGGAAAAAACTGCCAGGAAGAAACGTGTGGATTGATGTGGAACCCGAAAGAATTGTATTGGAAGAAAATCTGCAGCGCTTGAAAATTTCCCGGCAGAAACTGGTTTGGCTTGGCATTTTGATTGGAACGGACTTTAACGAAAAGTTTCCCAAAATCGGAACCAAAACCGCCATCAAGCTCGTTCAAGAGCACGATTCATTCGAAGAAATTTGCAAAGCTGCCAAATTCGCGCCCGAATTTGATTATAGAGAGATTGAAAAAATATTTTTGGAGCCCGAGTACAACGAAAAAGCGGACGTCGAATTCAAACCCTTGGACAGGGAAAAAGTTTTGCAGTTTCTGGTGGACGAGCGCGCGTTCTCGCGCGACCGCGTGGAAAGCGTTTTGAATAGATTAGAGCCCAAACTGGAAGAAAAGGGAAAACAGAGCAATCTGAAAAAATGGTTTTGACTACTTGAACCCGTTTTTTCCCATGAGCGGAACGAATGTGAACCACTCGTACAATCCGATTTCGGGCGCGCGTTTGAATGGCTTTCCGTCTTTTTTTTCGACAATTTGCATTTGCTGCGAGGCGCGGTCTCCGACAGGAGCAACAATTCTTCCGCCCTCTTTCAACTGTTCAATCAAGGGTTTGGGGACAAAAGGGCACGCGCACGAAACAAGAATGCAGTCGAAGGGCGCTTTTTCCTTCCAACCTTCCCCGCCGTCTCCTTGTTTCAATTCCACTCCCGTAATTTTTTCCGCCAACAAATTCCGCTGCGCGTTGTCGAACAATTCTTTCAGCCATTCCACTCCGAACACTTTTCCGGAAGGGCCTGCCAAATGGGCGAGCAGCGCGCACACATACCCGCTCCCCGAACCCACTTCCAATACTTTTTCCCCCTCGCGCACTTGCAACAATTCCAGCATAATCGCAATTGTAGTGGGCTGGGAAATGGTCTGTCCGAGTCCGATGGAAAAGGCGTCGTCCGCGTACGCGTACTGCAAAAATTCGGGCGAGAAAAAGTTTTCCCTTTTCACTCTAGAAAATGCGTTCAATATTTCGGGAGAATGCGCGGCGCCACTCTGTTGTAAATGGAAAACCATTTGTGCGCGCTGCTCTTCGAAGTCTTTCATGCTTTTTCCCTCTTTTTGACCAATTTCATGAGTGCTTTTCCCTTTTTCAACTCGTGCAGTTCGCTTTCGAGTACGATGGGCGTTTCTCCCACTTTTTCCTTCCGGCTCTCGCGCGCGAATATCACTGCGTGGGATTGGAACGCTTTCGCGCTCTTTTGCAGGGATTCCGCCTTGTGCGGAAGCTCAGCGCTCTGCGCGGCCTCTTCAATCAAGAGGGATTCTGAGGGAAGCGAGTAGGCTTTGAAGGGCGCGTGCGCGAACGACGTGAAGGGAATTCCCAGCAAGCGAAGCTGTTTCAACACTCGGTCTTCGACTTTTTTCTCTTCCCCTTTTCCGGCTTCCAAGGGCTCCGCGCGCAGCGAAACGGGTTTCACGAGGGAAACGTCCAGTGCTTGTTCGATGGCGCGCGCTTTTTCCAAACTCGCGCCCTGCCCGTGCTCGTACCTGTACAGTGTTTCGGGGGAAAGGTTCACTTTTTCGGCGAGCTCGGAGAGGGAAAGCTTTCGCTTTTCCCGCTCCGCTTTGAGTTTTTTCGCGTCCAACTCTGCAATATTCTGCCCTTTAAAGGATTTGGAAAAAGGAAGGTTTTTTTCCAGCACTTGCCGGAAGGTTTCAAGAGAAAGGCACGCGATTCCATAGCGCTCGTATGAAATTCCGTCCTCCAACTTTGCGCTCTTGCTCTTTTCCCCCACCACCAATGCGAGCGCGTTGAACAATTGGGAGAGTTTGGCGAGTTCGATGGCCTGGATTTCGCGTAATCCGTCGATGTTTTCCAACACTTTCACTAAAACGATTTCCGAATTCTTTCTTCCCACAAAGTCGAAGCACGAGTGCGTTCCCAGAAAGGATTGCACGCGAAAACCGTGCTCTTGGAGGGATTCGAAAACGGCTGCGGCGATTTTTTCCCGCATTCTCACACCAGGGGAATGGAAAGATAGGCAACGAGTGCTATAATCATTGAAATTTTGCTCCACTTTTGGGAAGCGCGATACTTTTCCTGCGAAACCAGCCACGCGGAATACGCGAAACCAACAACTGCAAGCAGGGCAATGGAAATGAAGGGAAGTTTGGGAACGATTCCAGAAGCGAAAACGTAAAAGGCGAACAACGCGCTCAGCAAGTAGGACAAATACACTGCGATTTGGGCGCCCGATTCTGAAACAAGCATGGGAAAGGTGAGTTTGAACCCTTTGTCTCCTTGCACGTCTTCCAAGTCTTTCGAAATTTCCCTTCCCACGTTTGCAAAAAACAAGGGCCAAAAGAGCCATAGAACAATTCCATAGTTTCCCGTCAAGCTCGCGCCGAAAATAATCGTAACGCCCGTTCCGAAAGCGACGAAAAAGTTTCCCAACCATTTCGCTTTTCGCATGAACGCGCTGTATCCCGCCAGCGCGAGGCTCATGAAGAGCGCAATGAAGAAAGCGTCGCGCGTGAGAAAGAGCGCGAGCAAAATTCCAACGACGAACAAGAGGAAGGAGTACAATATTGCATGGTGGGGCCGGACTCTTCCGCTGGGAAGTGGCCGGTGCGGTTTCAATTTTTTGTCCAAGTGCCGGTCGAAATAGTCGTTGATGGTTTGCCCCGCCCCCGCAATCAAAAACACGGAGACAAGGGCGAGTCCGATGGTTTGCGAAAACGCGATTTCTCCCAGTCCAATCCAGTAACCGATGAGGACGGCGATGGCGGCCATGACTCCGTTGAGCGGGCGGAGCAACTCAAAATAGGCCTTCATATCATTGCCATTGTTTTGAAAGGTTTTAAGGTTTTTGGAAAAAAAGGGCAGTTTTACGCTTTTTTCTTGGCCGTCTTGTTTTTCAAGCGCAGTTTGGGCGAGTTGCACTTTCGACATTGGTCGGGCTTTCCCGTCCCGCTCCTATTCCGCGCGTTGCAGCGCATGCACACCCACACATTGTTGAACAGTCTGTTTTCCGCCGCTTCAAAACGAGCCATTTGAAAGCAGAGTGCAAAAGGTTTTATAAAACACAATCCTATTGCACTTCATGGCTGGAAACATTCTCCAAAAGGTCATGACAGAGGCAAACATTGGCATCTATCAGGGAAATTTTTTGGAGGGATTGGGGCAGCGCGCGCGGGCGCGAGGATGGATTTGGATTGCCGAAAAATTGGAAGCGCGCGCTCAGCACAAGTACGAAAACGCCAATGCGCGCCTTCGATTGGCCTATGCGGGAGAACGATTGAAAGGATCCTTGCACGAGCACTTTGTCCCCTTCAAGAGCGACAAAAGGACGGAAGCCCAGGCCGAACGGTTTTGGAAGCGAATCGAAAGGCTCAAATTCGACTTTGTCGCGGTTACGACGCATGCGGGAGCGGTTGGAAAACTGCAACCGGAAAACATTTTCGAACTCCTCGAACGAAAAATGCCCGAAACCTTGAAACAGTCCAAATTCTTGCTCATTCCCGCCATCGAGTTCACCACAGCCGAAGGAATCGACGTTATCGCGTTGAGCGGAGACAAGAAAGCGCTGTTCGACCGTGCATTGCTCTCCAAAAAGTGGACATTGAACGGACTGCTCGACGAGCTTCGAAACCGAAAGTGCGCGGGCTTTCTGCCCCACCCTTCTTCCATGCACGGCGCCCAATTCCAATTGTCCGAATTGTACCGTCGAAAAAGGATTCTAGAGCCCGAAAAAGCGGCTGCGCGCGAACTCGCCCGACTCGTCCAAGCATATGGCTTGGGCGTGGAAGCGTTTCACGGCATGTCGGCCGCGCACGCCAAAGTCGTATCTTGGGTTCCGTTTCCCAAACTAAGAGCGCGCTGGCTGTCCAAAGTCAATCCCGTTCCGAGCAAGGAATTGCGCGACCAGGCGCGCTTTTTGACGGCGGGAACGGACGCGCACGACGTCAAAAACCTGGGAATGACTTTTTTCGAAATTCCCAGACAACGCGGAGCGGTCGGATTGGAAGAATTCTTGAACTCGCTCCCGCCCAAAATCGCGCTCTCGCACTCTTCCAAGAAAGCGTTGACCGGCTCGCTGCGCAACATTCGAGGGGGAACCCGAGAGCTAACCTATTACCCGCCCGAAGCGCAAAAAAAGCGCGGCCTCTGGAAAGCGCTCCGCCACAAGTGAGCATTGGTTTAAATTCGCGCCGTGCGAACAATTTCAGAGCGAGCCGAGTTTTGCAAAGCAAGTTCCATCGAGCAACAGCGACCCGATTCGAGCAATGCTCGAATGGGCCCATTCGCCAACAGGCGAATTGGGAGATGGAACGCGGACTCGGCCTACGCAATGGCCGCCCCCGTGGTGTAGCCCGGCCAAGCACTCCGGCCTTTCAAGCCGGCGACTCGGGTTCAAATCCCGGCGGGGGCATCAAAGCGAAAGTTTGGAGCCCCATTCCTCGTTCCTTAAAAATTCCAAAAAGGAGGAATATTGGAATGGACCAAACTTTCGACCCAAACGACTTGGCTAGACGATGGGAGTGCGAACAAGCTCGAATCGAAACCCTTCCCGAGCCCAACCGCACTCTCATACTCGATTTTCTGCACGCGTACCGCTTCAAGAAAAAAGCCCTATCCACAATACGAAAAAACCGCTTAGCCGGCCAACTATACTTTTTCGCTACCCTATCCACCCACCCATTAAAGCCCTTCAAGGATTTAGAGGCCAAAGAGCTCGTGCAGACTATCGAACGTTTTGACGGCCAACGCCCAAAACCCTACTCTTTGTTCACTTGGAAGGAAATGACCAAAAACATCAAAATTTGGATCAAATGGTCGAATCCCGAAGACTATCCTTCCATCATTCACAAGTGCCAAGACTGTCTCACCGTCCAAAACCCGTACACCGACCCGAAGCGAAAAGCGCGATTGGACGAGTTTTTGATTACCGAAGAAAC
>JAZDMJ010000060.1:0-5844 GCA_043801115.1 Candidatus Iainarchaeum sp.
CTGCCGGAACTGCATTTACGGGAGCTCGGTTTCGGACGATTCGCGCTGCCGCTATCATGCCATTTACGCGTTGAAGGAAATCGAAGCCGATTTGGTCGTATTCGCGGACGTTTACGATAGAGTGTATAACGAGCGCCAAACAGCCATGCTGTCCGAAATCGCGCGCTTGGTGAAAAAGTACGAGAACGAAACCCCGTGGATTCCGTCCAAACTCGGAGACACGAAATTGGGCGAAGCGCGATTGGGCGAACGGCACAATCTGGTGCAGGATGTTACTCACGATTTGCTCGCCTTCGACCCTTTCACTGCGTACGTGAAATTGCTGCAGGAAGTCCAGCGCGCTTCCGAACTCGCGCAAAAAGGGGATGCGGCTTCGCAGAACGACTGGAAAATTTATTTGAACTTGTTGAACAAACTGCGCGCGGACTTGGAAGGAACGCAATTATTGGGAGAAGCGAAGAGACTGCTGTTGCGCTTGAATCAAGTCCCTTCCCCGCAGCAATTCTACAAATTATACTTTGAAGCGCAAATCAAGCCCGCGTTCATCGGAAGCCGTTTGGTGTTTGAAGGCTTGGAGCAAATGTCGCTCTTGGACGATTACGTGGTGAAAAACTCGAGCGTTCAGATTTTTTCCCACCCCGACAAGCCTTCGCGAATTTATTCCGTGAATCCTCCCGAATATTCTCTTCCTCCGGAAAAATATTTCGTGCTCTCCAAAGCGCGCGAAGTGGTTGCCTCTTTCAAGCCGGGAAAAACCCAATACTCGCAAATCGCGAAATCGCGCAAATACTTCGAACGCGTGTACGAGAGCACGATTTATGATATTGCCAAATCCAACAACGTGAAGATTGACCGAAGCGAAATAGAAGAACTGGCAGAAATCGTCGCGCGCTATACGGTAGGGTATGGAATTCTGGAAATTTTGCTCTCGGATCGGAACCTAACAGACATTTATTTGGACGCGCCCATCGGCCAAAAACCCATCTATGTCGTGCACTCGCAGTACGGATTGTGCCAGACGAATATTTTCTACACGGACGACGAAGCGGAAGCCATCATTTCCAAGCTCCGCGCCATGAGCGGGCGTCCTTTTGATGAAGCGCACCCCGTTCTGGACTTCGATTTGGAAGAACTGGAAACGCGCGTTGCCGTAATCGGCCCTCCGCTTTCTCCCGACGGCGCCGCGTTCGCCTTCCGATTGCACAAGGTAACCCCTTGGACTTTGGCGCAGTTTATTGACGTGAAAATGCTGCCCCCATTGGCCGCTTCGTTGTTCAGCTTTTTCATCGACGCGCAAGCAACCACTTTGGTTACGGGCTCGCGCGGTTCGGGAAAAACTTCTTTGATGCAAGCACTAATGCTCGAAATTTTGCAGAATAACAGAATATTAGTTCAGGAAGACACTTTGGAAATCCCGGTGCCCTACATGCAGCAAATCGGGTTCAACATCCAGCGCTTGAAAACCCGAAGTCCCATTTCGGTTTCGAAAACCGAAAGCGAAGTGGCTCCCGAAGAAAGTTTGCGCACGGCTCTTCGATTGGGCGATTCCGCGATTGTATTGGGAGAAGTGCGCTCGCTCGAAGCGAAAGTATTGTACGAGGCCATGCGCATCGGAGCTGCCGGCAACATTATTATGGGAACGATTCACGGAGACTCCGCGTACTCGGTGTGGGACAGGATTGTGAACGACTTGGAAGTGAAAAACACGAGCTTCAAAGCGACGGACGTCGTGATTGTGGCGCGTCCGATCCGTTTTGCGGGAAGCATGGAGCGCTCTCGAAGAGTCGTGCAGGTTACGGAAGTGGGAAAGCACTGGAGCGAGGATCCCGAAAGAGAGGGCGGACTGATCGACTTGATGTCGTACGACGCGAAAAAGGACAAATTGGAACTGGAAGAAGACGTGGTGAAAAAGTCGGAAATGTTCCAGCGCATTTCCAAAATTTCCGGACTTTCATACTCCGAAATATGGCAGGGCATTCGCGCGAACGCGGCCTCGAAAGAGTATTTAGTAGGACTCAAAAACGAGTTCAAGGTTCCCGAATTGTTGGAAGCGGAGAACGTTGTTGCCGCGAACAACAAGTGGGCCCTGCTGAAAGAAGTGCAGTTGAAAGAGCACGGCTCCGTTGATTATTCCACTTTGCTTCCCGAGTGGAAAGAGTGGAGCCGAAATGTGTTGCTGAAAAGAGTGGCGAAGAAGAGGAAATGAAATGGTCGAGCGCGTTCGCGGAGAAGATTTTCCCACTCCCGGGCAGATGTACCGGAAAATTACGGTTTCGGGAAGCGAGTTAGAGGGAGAGCGCGCAGAGTCATTGCAAAAGCGCAAGCAACACCCCTACGTCCAATTCGTGAAGCGCCTTTCTTCGATGGCTCCCGGAATGGGAAAGAGCGTGAAAGAATTTTCTCCAGAGTACAAGGACGCGTTCGGATTTTTGCAGTGGAATGTTTCCCCGCAAGAGCACAGCGCCGCGACGAATTTGCTCATGCTCTTACTGATTGGAATCGCGCTCGTCCTCGCAGTAGTCGCTTCCCTCTTGTTCGGCTCTTTGCTGGAAGGAATTACGGGCGACGATCCCTTGATGAATTTCGCGCTGATGGTTCTCCCGTTTGCCGGGGCCGCGTTGGGAATTTCATTCTGGTTCCAGCGCTACCCGCTCGAAGCGGCCAAGAAAGAGCAAATCAAAGCCCTCACGTTCGTTCCCGAAGTGCTGGGATACATGATTATGAGCATGAAACTCGTTCCGAATTTGGAAAAAGCCGTCGAGTTTGCCGCGGAGCACGGTAGGGGAAAAATCGCGGAAGACTTGCGCGAGCTCTTGTGGAACGTGCAAATCGGAACCTATAATACTTTGGCGGAAGGACTGGATGCGCTCGCCGTGCAATGGGGCCAATTCAGTTCCGAATTCAAGCAAGCACTCATGATGATTCGCGCTTCCGTATTGGAAGACTCGGAAGCGAACCGCTATGCGCTGTTGGACAAAGTCATGAACGAAGTACTGGAAAGCATTCGCGTGAAAATGGAAGGATACGCGCGCGACCTCACCCAGCCCGCGATTACGTTATTCTATATTGGAATATTGCTGCCCCTCATTTTGGTGATTATTCTTCCCGTGGGAAGCGCTTTTGCAAACGTTCCCCTCGCGCGCATGGACGTTCTGATATTGTTGTACAATATTTTGATTCCCGGAATGGCCTTGGTTTTCGCGCTCAACATCGTGAAAAAGCGCCCTCCAACTTATGAGCCTCCGAAAATTCCGGACAATTTTCCCGGCCTTCCCAAAAAATGGCAGGCGCGCGTGGGCGGCGCTTCCGTGGACTTGCGCGTACTGATTCTCGTTGTATTGCTGGCCGGAGTCGGAGCCTCATACTACTTGCATGAAAACGGTGTGGGATTCGGCAAAACCTGTTTGTACGAAACAGAAGACGAGGACTTTTGCTTCTTGCAGGACCACACTCCGAAAGCCGTGCTGGAATCGGAGGGAAAAATCGAGCAATACTTTACGCTCTCTTCCGGAGTTCCCGGCTCGCTCTTGCAGTCCAGGCTCGACCGGGGCGTGCAGCTCGAACTGGCCAAGGAAGAAGTCAAACTGGAAGAGACAAAATTTTTCATCGAGCCAAGGCACGACACTTCTCCAACCATTTTACTCTTCGGCATCATGCTTTCCATCGCGCTCGCGTTGTTTTTGTACTTCCACTTTTCGACGATTTACAAGCGCAAGGCCCAAGTCCGCGTCATGCAAATGGAGTCCGAATTCAGAGAAGCCTTGTACATTCTCGCTTCGCGCATGGGAGAGAACAAGCCAGTCGAAGAAGCATTAAAGCACGCGCGCGACTTTCTCCCCTCCTATATTGTATCGCAAGAATTGTTTGACAAAACCATCCGCAATATTGAAGTATTGGGAATGCCCTTGGAAGCAGCCGTTTTCGACCCGCAAGTGGGAAGTTTGCGCTTCAACCCTTCCACCACCATTCGCTCGAGCATGCGATTGCTCGTCGACTCGGTTTCTTTGGGAGTGAATGTTGCAGCGCGCACCTTGATTTCCCTCTCCCTGCAATTAACGAACGCAGACAATGTCAACCGCACCTTGAAAACCCTCATATTCGACGTTACCACGATGATGCGCCTGCTCGCCGTATTCATCGGCCCGCTCATTTTGGGCGTAACCGTGGGATTGCAAAGAGTCGTCATGGCCGTCATCGGAAAATCCGTCTCCCTGCAAGTCGCGAGCGGGGGACTGGAGTTGGGCGGAAGCTTTTCCCAAATGAACACCAGCTTTTCCATGACATTGGAAGAATTTTTGAAACTCGTCAAGCCCGCCGAATTCCAGCTCATCATCGCGCTCTACGTCATCGAAATCGTCATTATCATGATGTATTTTACGACCAAAATCGAAGAAGACAACGAGCTCACGATGCGCTTGAACCTGGCCCGCGCCCTCCCAATCGCGATATTGTGTTTCATGGTGGCCGCGCTCATTTCCGGAACCCTTGTCTCTGGATTTGCGGGGTGAAAAATTGAACAAAAAAGGCCTTTTTGAAAAAGCCCTGGGAAAAAAGCGCTTCGCGCGGGGCCAATATTTTGAAGGCTACGACTTGCTGATTGCCGTGATTTTTGCCGCGCTCGTGCTCGGCATCATTATCGGAGTCGTTACGGAATTGGACAAGCACAAGGGAACCGTCAGCATGCGCTTGTTCGTCCAAGGACTGCAGAGCGCCGTCAATTCTCCAGACGGAACCGTCGTCAAAGTCGAACACGTGGTATTTCCCAAGCTGAGCTTTTCCACGAGTTTTTTGGCTGGCCAGCAGTCCACGGTTCCCGCCGAGTGCTTTACACTGCAAGGCCTTTCCCATTCCGGCCAAACAATCCGCCCGGACACGATTTCCATCCTTCAAAGCTTTGAACAAACTGTTTTCATGAAATGCCAGCAGGAAACGGGCGGAAACTGCGACATTTCGTGCATTGTCTCTTTCGGCCAGGACTTGCAATAGGCGCTCTGCTTCGCGTTTTCACATCAATGCGAGTTCTTTTGCTTGTAGCGGGTCCAAGATTCTAGTAAGGCCAGGAAAATCAATGTAATGGAAAAAAGCCCAGAAAAGTACCAGGCCCAGCCAATAAGGGGCATTTCAGAAAAGGGAACTGAAAACGGCCCCAATTCTTGCATTGTCCAAATGTAGGCATTTCCTTTCAAGGATTCGCTTACTGTGAAAAATGAAACAAAAATTATTCCTATAAATAAAATGAGGAGCGGAAGCCAAAACCGGATTTGGGGGTGCGAATCGGCAAATGCCCCGAATTGTACAACGCAAAAGTATAACAAAATGCAAAAAACGCCCCAAGTAAATACCCCAAAACCATATTGCGCCCAAGACCAATCCTCCAAATGCCAAGGGTAGCCATTGAGTACGGGCAAAAAGAGGAGTGCCATTATTAGAAAGAATCCGACCGAAAACGCCAAGCCCATTTTCTGCCAAGAATTCATGACCACCATCAAAGCAAAGGAGTCATGGACAAGGCATATAGCAAGAAAATGGGAACAATGAAAACCATCAATATACCAACAATCAAGGCAATGATGCCAGGAATCGTTTTCTTATAAACTAGCAGTACGATGCCGGAAATGGCAATTAAACCTGGCAACAAAAAAGAGAATAGAATGACCAATACAGGCGCGCTCCAAAGCGGAAGCAAAACGCTTAATCGCATGGCAGCCAAAAACAGTGCAATTCCAATCACTTCAATCGCGATAAACAATAGCGCCAGCGTCTGAGCAAGCTTTTCTTTTTCCATTTTAACCGCTTCCTTGAATGAATGCGACAACACAACAAGTTACACTGGTCAAACAAGTT
>JAZDMJ010000006.1:0-12712 GCA_043801115.1 Candidatus Iainarchaeum sp.
AGTTTTTCTTGCCCATATGATGCCTGTAGTTTCTATGCTTCCCTTACTATCCTCTCGCCGTAATCGCAGTCGAACTCTTCGTGGCCCCGATTCCCGCTTTTCCGTGCCGCAGTCTCTTTCTCGTCATGGAAAATTCTCCCAACACGTGTCCCAGCATTTCCGGAACAATGTCGACGATTTCCCATCCGTTTCCCTTGTAAATGGCAAACTTGAGTCCGATGAATTTCGGCAGGACGACAAAGTCCCGTTTGTGGGTTCGAATGGTTTTGGGCTCTTTTCCCTTTTTCTTTTCTTCCAATGCTTTGTCCACTTTTTTCAGCAAGGGCTTGTCCGTATAGCGGAGCAGTGTTCTTCGTTCTCTCGAAGAAACGAGTTTGGCAAACTCTTCCACGCTCATGCCCTGCAATTCTTCGACACTCTTTCCCTTGAACGTAAATTCTTTCGCCATTCATTTCACTTCTTAGCCCATTCCGTAGGGCTGGTCCGGCGTACGAACTTCGCGATGCTCGTTCGTACTTGCTTCGCAATCGTTTTTCCTTGTGTCATTTCTTCTTCCGTCCTGTTCTTTTGGACGCAATGGCTCCGACTTTTCTTCCCGGAGGCGCGTGCCTGGAAACGCTCTTGGATTTTCCCGCGTGGTGCTGTGACCCTCCAAACGGATGCGATACCGGATTCATGGCTACTCCGCGCGTGTCTGGATAGGCTTTCTTGCGCGCGTGGTGCCAGTGGTAGGCGTTTCCCGCCTTGACCATGGGCTTTTCGATTCTTCCCCCGCCGGCCGAATTTCCGATTGTGGCTCTGCATCTCGGATCGAGCACCAAACTCTTTCCAGAAGGTAATTTTAACAGCACGCCGTTCCCGTCCTTTCCCATGACAAGTCCGTACATTCCCGAACCGCGCGCGAATACTCCGCCGTCTCCCGGCAATCTTTCAATCACGAAAACAGGACAGCCTTCCGCAATCTGCGAAAGAGGCAGCACGTTTCCCACTTTCAGTTCGGCTTCTTTTCCCACTACAATCCACTGTCCGACTTTGATTCCTTCCGCGGCCATGACGGCCATTTCCTTTCCGTCTTCCATTTGGATTTCGGCCATGATTCCCGTATGTCCCGGCTCGCTGTAAATTTCCAATACTTGCCCTCGCAAAGTGCTTTCATTCAATGGAATATAGCACGCTTCCGCTTTTCCGACTCCGGAAGTGAAGATGGACCCTTTTCCCATTCTGCGCGTTTTGGTTCGTTTTCCCATTTCAATTCCCCATTACACGATTCCCATTTTGGTTGCCACATCTCTCGCTTTGAACTCTTTGGCCAATCGCACGATTGCCTTCTTTCTTCCCTTTGAATCATTCAAGGTTTGCACGTTTTCCACTTTCACCTTGTACGCGTCTTCGACGGCTTTTTTCACATCAAACTTTGACGCGTTTTTGGCAACAATAAACGACAATTTGTTCTGTCCTTCAATCATGTTGACGGCTTTTTCGGAAACGAGCGGGTGTACTAATACTTCGCGCGCGTGCATTTGCAACTCCGCGCCCTGCGCGTCCATTTTTTGGACAACGCCGTTCTTGGCAACCGCTTTCGTGTGCGCGGCGTGTGCGGGTTTGGGCGCGCTCTTTTTTGGAAGCGGAATAAGTGCGCGGGCTTCTTTTTTGGGCGCTTTCTTTTTTTCCGCCTTCTGCTTTTCCTTTTGGGATTTCTTGTCCGCCATTACGCTCGCTCTCCATTGGGCAGTTCTTTCAAAGAATTTTCCGTGTAAACAGTCAGTCTTCCCGGAACGGCTCCCGGCGCCAAAAGCTCCGCATTCAATTGCGAGGCCCTGCACACGTCAACGCCTTCCAGATTGCGCGCGGCCTTTTGCAAGTTTTTCGCCGCGTCCGAAATGACAATCAAAACACTCTTCGCGCGCTTGTGCTTTCTTCCTCTGCTTTTTCCCCTTCCCGCACGCACTTTCTTTTTGTCCTTCGCGCGTTCGACATCTTTTCCCACTTTCAAAAGTTTCAGCACGTTCAACACTTCTTTCGTCTTCTTCACATTTTCCAATTCGTTCGAAACAATCAATGGAAGTTTGATTTCGCCGAACGAATGGCCTCTCTTTTGCACGAATTCGATTTGCCCCGTCGCCGCAATCGCGCTCTGCAACGCTTTTCTCTTCTCTTTTAAGTTTATTTTTTCGCCCAGCACTTTCCAGCTTTCGGGCGAGTGCGCTTTGGGTCCTTTCACGGTTCCCGGAATTCCCTTGACTTGCCCGTACAGCAAAAACCGTCTGTTTTTTGTGCGCGGCTTTCTGGCCCTTCCCGTATTAATGGTTCGCAACGGCATGGGAAAATGCCTCGCTCCCACGTATTGGACAACAGTATTTCTTCCCGCGCGCGGCATGGCGCCGTAAGGGGTGCGCGCGTTGCTTTGCATGGAAAGAACTGCGCGCTTAATCAAGTTCTCGTCCACTTCCGTGTCAAAGACTTCGGGCAGGGAAATTTCCTTTTCCTTCACGCCCTGCAAACTGTACACAATTCCCTTCATGCGTTCACCACTTGCAAATCCTGCACTTCAAACTTGTTCGTTCCTCTGCGCATGGGCTGTCTCAGCGCGACCAGTCTTTTCACGGGGCCCGGCAAACTTCCTGCAATAATCAAGTAAGAGTTTCGCACGTCCCCGTAATGCTCGAATCCGCCCGAGGGAGTGATTCCTTCGGGTTTTTCCGCAATCTTCAAAATGCGCTTGTTGAATTCCGTGCGCGATTGGTATCCCAGTTGTCCCATTCGGGCAACGGTAAACATGATGGTTGCAGGGTTCCACGGCCCGTAGGTTCCCGGCTTTCGGTGATATTTGGCCTTGTTTCCGAAAGTTTTGACTCCAAAGCGTTTGACTTCTCCCTGCGTTCCCTTTCCCAGCGAAACCGCTTTCGCATCGACAAATTGGGTTTCTTTGAAAACGTCTTCGACTTTGATTTCGCCGCCGAATTTTTGCTTGGCGAATTCCCACTGTTGTTCGGGAGTTCCGCTCAATACAATTTCCGAAACTTCGGGCTTTTTCTTTCCCAGCGAAGTCAAGTGCGGCTGCAAGTGGACTAACAATCTCACTTGAACGAATTCGCTTTTCCTTTTTTCCAATTCTTCCAAAGAATGCGCTTTTTTCTGCTTTTCAATATTCAAAATCTTTCTACTCAAATGCTTGTCCTTTTTTTCGCTCCACGCTTCTCCCAGCACGTTGGTTCCGTAATTCGATTTTGCAAACACTCGCACGCCCAATACTTTGACGGGAGGGCATTCCAATATGGTTGAAGGAACGAAAATTTCCTGGTTGAACGTAGTGCTTTTTTTGTGCACGTTTTTGGCCTGCCCGTGCACCATTCCTGCTTTATATCCCCAAAAATTCAGAATCTTGACTTCTTTTCCGTCCAGTTTTGGGAAAGTATCAAAGACCGGAGTCTCTTTCTTGGCGCGCTTTTTGGGATAATACGCCATCGACCCTTTTCGCGGAGCGTTTTTTCCAGCCATTTTTTCATTCCTTCAATCCTTGCATGGCAAGGCCAAGAACACTGCATTGCCTTTTTTTCCAAAAAAGTTTCACGACAGGAGTCGGAAGGCCTTTTTTTGGCGCGGTTTGGAAACAACAAAAAGTCCGAATTCTGGAGGGAATTTTGGAACTTTTTGAGCACCTCTTGCTTGAAACGGCAATGGTTTGCTCTCTTCTAATATCCAAAGAAAAAGGTTTTAAAGGGCGCTATTGGCGGGGTTCTGCAGTATCTACCAAGTTTTTGAGTTCGGCCAGAACTTGTCGATAAATTTCTGGGCATTTGTCAATATTGCAACTGACTCCCCAAGCGTATTCCTTGATGGATTTATTTGGCGCGGATTGGACATCAATGATTAACGATTCCCAACCTCGACCTAGCAACTGGCTTTGGTCAATATAGCTATTATTTAACTTGTAGAATCCGAGCTCTTGAGCTTTTTGAATGAACGCATTCACTTTCGCGCGAGTTGTTTGTTTCTTCCAAATAATTTGTAACACATTTTGATCTAGTGTTGCCTCTTTGAAATCGATATACGCGTCATTTCCGCCCCGAGCAACACTAATTGTAAGTATATTGACATCAGGAACGCCCCACTTTTGATACTCGATATTGATGAAATTTTGCTGGTTTTCTAAAGTCGGGTTCGAAACACAACCCGTGACAAATACGACTGCCAAAACCCCCAAAAGGGTGAAAATTAATAATCGGGCGTTTTTCACCAAAACCCCTTCATTTGGCCCGTTTTTTCAAAATTCTGTTGAGCGAGGAAAGCGTGTCCATCAAGTCGACGGGAATGGCAAGTATGACGGTGTTCGAAGGAGAAGGCCCCAGTCCGTCAATAGTTTGAAGGGTTCGCAACTGCATGGCTCCCGGAGTCGTGGCCATGATTTTGGCCGCCTTGGCCAGGTTTTCTGCGGCCATTCGGTCGCCTTCCGCTTTAATGATAGTGGCTCTCTTTTCCCTTTCCGAGCTCGCTTGTCGGGACATGAGGCGTTTCAAGTCTTCGGCCATGTCGATGTCCTGCAGTTTGATGTTTTCAATGCGGATTCCCCAATGCGAGGTTTCCGCATTCACTACTTTTTCAATCTCTTCGCCGATGGTTTCCCTTTTCGACAGCACGTCGTCCAAGGGCATGTTTCCCACCACATCCCTCAACGCGGTCTGCGCGTACTGCGAAACCGCATAAATGTAGTCCTGCACTTTGATGATGGCATCTTCCGCCTTTTCCACTCTAAAATACACGACTCCATTGATCATGACGGGAACATTGTCCTTCGTAATCACTTGCTGGTTGGGAATATCGAGCGTTAAAATTCGCATGTCGACTTTGCGCACGTGGTCGAAAATGGGAATAATGAAATTCAGTCCGGGATTGAGCGAGTCCTGGAATTTTCCCAAGCGGAAGCGCACGCCGCGCTCGTACTGCTGGATGATTCGGATGGAAGAGGCAATGAGTGCAAGAATAAAGAGTCCCAGAATCCAAAGTCCGATTTCCCATGCCATAAAACAATTAAATGGGCAAACACTTTTTAATCATTCCAAAAAAAGAGGAAAAAAGCGCATTTTTACTTGAATGCGCTTGTCACTTGTTTGAAGAGTTTTTGGAAGACGCTCGCATTGCGCGATTTTGCCTTCATTTTCAATTTTCGCTTCATGATTTCAACCTCCTAAAAAGTTGTCCACGAATTTAATGAGAAGCCCAGTTGAGCTTGATGACTTGCGCTTTCGCCTTTTGCTCTTGGCGGTAGTTGTAGAACCCGTACACGAGCAGCAATGCAATGACGAGCACGCCCAGCCACAACAGGTTTCCGCCCAGCACGGCAAAAGCGGCTCCAATGGCTTGCGCGAGGCCGTTCGCGTTCGGAGCGAAAGAAATTGTTTTGGACACTTTTTGGCCGTTCGCGTTGACAAACTGTACAATAGCTGTGCGCGTTTCCGAATTGGCCTTGTCAGGAACAATGCGCACGTTCACGCTGGCGGTTTTCCCTTCACTCAAGGAAATATTCCGGCTTCCTTCCGCTTTCCATCCGGCAGGGAGCAGGAAAACGATTTCGCCCGTTTGTTCGGCGTTGGAATAGTTTCCCACAACCACATTCACGTCATAGCTTCCGTCCCAATTGGAAGAAACTTTCGCATTCAATTGCACGTTCAAAGCAGAAGGCTGCGGAGTAGGAGAGGGAGAAGGCGTCGAAGTTTGAATAATTTTCGTCAACGTGCTTTGCATTCCCTTTTCGGGAACTTGCACGTCGTAAATGACCCACGCGCTCGCGTCTTTCAAATTGGAAACCGTTACTAGTACATTTTTCACTTCGTTCGCTCCCAGCGCGATAGCAACAGGATCTACAATCACTTGACTTCCGCTCAAGCGAACGACAATAGATTCGTCGAACTCGTTGACCAACGCCATCCAATAACTTCCGCTCTGGTTCACTTCAAAATTTTCGGGCGCCAATACTTTCACGCTCAAACCGCTCAAATCCTGCACTCCATTGTCCTGCACGGAAACCGTAAAACTGGGAGAGGCAATGCGGTTGAAAGCGCACGAATTTCCGTCCTGGAAATAGCCCGAAATTTTCAACGCAACGGTTCCGCTCCCGTGCTTTCCGTCCAACGCGTTAATTGCAATGTTAAAGCTTCCCTCGCTTTGCGCGTTCACGCGGATGTTCGCGTTTTGAGCGACCGCGTTGAACAATCCCGAATCCTCTTGTACAATCGCACTGTTGATGGAAAACCACTTGCTTCCATTGTTTTTGACAATAATGGGAACGTATGCGGTTTCTCCTTCTACAACACTCACATTTTCCGCCTGCACTTCAATGTCCGAACAATTCGTCGGAGTGGAAGTTGTTTCATAGGCGGAAGTCAGGGAGAGCACAGTCGAAGTGGAAGCCATCGCTTCCTTTACCGCGTTTACAATGTCGGACAGCGAGAAAGCGGAAGAAGTGGTTTGGGTTTGGGGAACTTCCACTTTTGCGGAAGCCGAAACCGTTTCAACATTTTCCGCCTGCGCTTGGTTTACGATGAACGAAAAATTTTCCCGCGTGTCTTCAAAACCGCATTGCTTTCCCGAAGCGAAATATCCTTTGACGGCAACGCTCGCGCCGAACATTCCGCTCTTTTCGCTTTCCGCGTTGAATTGGACTTGGGCGGAATCGTTTCCAGTTACTTTCGAATCAAATCCCGCGCTCCAAATGGAGAGAGAGGGAGAAGCCCATTCTGTTTTTTGAATGTAAAACGTTTCGGGGCTGTTGTTTTCGACGTCAAAACTTTGAGAAGCTGTTTCGCCAGCGCCCGCGTACACGGTTTGCGTGCGAATGTCGATTTCTCCGCACGAGGGAACGGGTTTTACTTGGGCGACAGTCGGAGAAACAACTGGGTATGTATACACGTAAGGGTCAATGGAATTGTAATAAACGGGGCCGTTCCAGTACGCGTTCGGGTAATAGTAGTAATTGTACTGGGAATTGTACCAGTAGCCGTCCTGCCACGCCCAATACGCATTGGCCGCGAAATAGCTTCCGTTGGAACTGTAATACCATCCCGCGGGATACTCATACCAGGAGTTCAAGTAGGAAAAGCGGAAGTTGGAAGGGAAATAGTAATAGTCATTGTACGAATAGGCCCAGGGAGAAGCGGCATACGCGTAATAACCATTGTCCCAAGTCTCAAAATACACATTTCCGGGACCCCAGGCCACGTAAAAATTGTCGGCTGCTTGGACGAAACAGGCCAGGGCGAGAAACGCCACTCCGATGAGTACGAGTTTGGAGAGTTGCATACCAACCCCCCGCACTGAACCTATTTAAACCTATCCCTTATTCACCGCACAAAGTGAGTATTATTCGTTGTTTGCCGAAAATTCCGCTTTTATACTTTTCCGCCCTATTTTGGAGCATGAAACTCATCAAGCCCGTCGCGTTGCGTTCGGGTGATTCTGTTCGCATCATCACGCCTTCCGACAGCGCGGTTGCGTTTGGAAGCGCGTCCCAGCAGCGCGCGGAAAAAGTTTTGAAGTCCATGGGGTTGCGCGTTTCTTTTTCGAAAAATTTTGGAAAAAGCGACGGGCACACAGGCGGAACCATTGAAGAACGGCTGAATGATTTCATGGAAGCGTTCGAAGATGATGAGGTGCAATGTGTCATGCCGCTTTATGGCGGTTTTAATGCCAACCAACTGCTTCCCTTTATCAATTTCAAAACTATTCGAACGCACGACAAAACATTCATTGGCTTTTCGGACATTTCCTGCCTCAATTTGGCCATACTGGCCAAAGCGGGGGTCGTCAATTTTTCAGGGCCTTGCTTTTCTACTTTTTCCCAGCCCGAACTGCCCGAATTCACGCTCCGCCATTTTCGCGCCGTCGTCTTTGACGGAGCCTGCGACGCGTTTGACTCTTCCGAACGGTTTGCCGAGGACGCGTGGTGGAAAAGCGATTCGCAAACCCGCGAGTGGAAAACCAATCCCAGTGTTCAAACTCTCCGCAAGGGAAAAGCGAGCGGCGTGCTGGTCGGCGGAAACCTTTCCACGACGGCCATGCTGTGCGGAACTCCCTTCCTGCCCAAAATTTCAAACCCGCTGGTTTTTTTGGAAGAAGACCACGAAGGGCGGCCCGTCATTTTCGACCGCCAATTCCACCAACTGCTCCAAGCGGGCTTTTTCAAAAACGCCCAAGGACTCTTGCTAGGACGTACCGAAACAGCCGCGGGATTTTCTTTGCAAGATTCTCTGGCCCGCATTGTACTGCCCGCCACGCAAAAAGCAGGCATTCCCGTCCTTTCCGAAATGGATTTCGGACACACCGACCCCTTGCTGACCATTCCCCTCGGAATCCGGGCCGAACTCGACGCAACGTCGAAAAAAGTGCGCCTGCTCGAAAGCGCGGTTTTACCATAACCCATTTATTCCAAAACAATCTACTTTCCATATGCCTTTTCGCGTACTGGAAAAAGACAGCGCGGCCGACATTGCCTTGGAAGCCAGCGCCCCCTCGCTTGCCATGCTCTTCGGAGAATGCGCGCTGGGCGTGGAAAACCAAATGGCCGACATTGCCACGCTCGCGCGCTCCCGCTCGGTTTCCTTCTCCCTATCCGCCCCCGAGCCCGAAAAATTGTTGTTCCAATTTTTGAACGAACTCTTGTTCTTCAAGGACGCCCAACAACTGCTCTTCGGCAAAATCAGCGTCCAAATCGACGAAAAAGGCGGAAAATGGACTTTGACGGCCAAATGCTGGGGAGAAAAAATCAACCCCAAAAAGCACGAACTCTTGAACGACGTGAAAGCGTGCACGTTTCACGGCCTTTCCGTGCAAAAGCAAGGAAAAAACTGGAAAGCGCGCGTGCTCTTGGACGTGTAAATTTAAAACCTTCAAAGCATCACTCTTGCATGCCCTCTGCCTTCCAGTCAGTTTCGGATTCCGTGTTTGAAATTTCAAAACAAGGAAGCATGCGCGTTCCTGCGCGCATTTTTGCGACCAAAAAACTATTGGACGGAATTGACGGGAATGCCATTGACCAGCTTAAAAATATGGCTACTCTTCCCGGTATCCAAAAATATGCCATCGGTCACGGAGACATGCACTCCGGCTATGGTTTTTGCATTGGGGGCGTGGCAGCATTTGATCCAAAAGAAAACGGAATCATTTCCCCTGGGGGGATAGGTTTTGATATAAATTGTGGGGTCCGCTTGGTTAAAACCAATTTGACCTTGAAAGAAGCAAAGCCCAAACTGAAAGAACTCATTGACGTTTTGTTCAGGGAAATTCCTGCAGGGGTGGGTGGAAAGGGAAAATTGCGCGTGGAGCAGGGCGAGTTGCGCGAAGTGTTGGAAGAGGGCGCGGAGTGGAGTATTCGAAAAGGACTGGGAGTGAAAGCGGATTTGCAGTGCACGGAAGAGGGCGGAAAAATGAAAGAGGCGGATGCGGATACAGTTTCTTCCAAAGCCCTTCAAAGGGGAATGCCCCAAATCGCGACGCTCGGAAGCGGCAACCATTTTCTGGAAATCCAGGAAGTGCGCGAAATTTTTGAACCCGAAATCGCCAAAACATTTGGACTGGAAAAAGGCCAAATTGTAATCATGCTGCATTCGGGCAGCCGCGGCTTCGGCCACCAAGTGGCAACCGATTATTTGGATGTCATGCTTTCCGCGATGCAAAAATACAAAATCGACGTTCCCGACCGCCAGCTCGCGTGCGCGCCCATTGAAAGCGAGGAAGGGAAAAAATATTTTAGTGCAATGGCGTGCGCCGTGAATTTTGCTTTTGCAAATAGGCAGAGCATGACGCACTGGATCCGCGAAGGGTTTGAAAATGTTTTCCATCAAACAGCGGAAGAATTGCAGATGGATTTGCTTTACGATGTTTGCCATAACATTGCGAAGTTTGAAGAACACAAAATCGACGGAAAAAACAGGAAAGTTTTGGTGCACCGAAAGGGCGCGACGCGCGCCATGCCCGCGGGGCGCAAGGAGAATCCTTCCCTGTTCGAAAAAACGGGCCATCCCGCGCTCTTGCCCGGCTCGATGGGTACGGCCTCTTTCGTGCTTGTTGGAACGGAAAAGGGATTGGAGGAAAGCTTTGGCAGCGTGGCCCACGGCGCGGGAAGAGTCATGTCCCGCCACGGAGCCATGCGGCAAAAAACGGGCGAACAAGTGCTGAAAGAACTTGAAGCAAAAGGGGAAATTATCCGCAGCACTTCAATGAAAGGATTGGCGGAAGAAATGCCCGAAGCCTACAAGGACATCGAAGAAGTTGCATTGAGTATTGAACGTTCCGGAATCGGAAAAAAAGTGGCGAAAATGGTTCCGTTGGCAGTAACAAAAGGCTAGACGCCAGCGTTCATGATGAGGTCGATTTCGAATTCGTCCGAATAGTAATTGGCTCCGTCCACGACTGCGTGCGCTCTCGCAAAAATAGTTCCAACTGCTCTGGGCGCTTGCAAGCTGACCACGAAAGAGTCGGGCGTGCTTCCTTGAAAGATGTTGCTCGTAAATGCGTAGTCGTTCGAGTCCATTGCGTGCGAAACCGAATCCCAGTCTACAGAGGTATGCGTAATATTTCCAGCGCTTCCTCCTTCCACTTTCCACGAAATCGAAAATGTTTCTTCCGTCACCGCAAGAGAGGGTTTGGACAATATTGAAATTTTGACGGGCGTTGGATTGTTGAATGTATTCTGGTCGACAACGGGAGTCGTGCATCCTGCGAGCAACAAAACAAGCAAGGCCATGCATCCGAATGCGATTTTCCAATTCATTAGAGCTATCCAGCAACAAAAAGCGTTTAAAACAGAGTTAATTCTATGTCAATTTGAAACGGGCAGTTCGTCTCAAGGTACTTTCGGCTTTCCGCCCATTCTCTGCCTGTAAGCTTCTCTTTCAGCGCCTTCTGGTCTCCAATTGCGGAATTTTATTCCTTCTCTTTTTCCTTTTGGCATTCTTGTTTGCCTGTATCGGGCGCCTTTTGGTTCTCGGTAGATTCCCGCCTGCGTTTTTACAACGATGTCAATATTATGCACGATTTTCCGCAAAATAATTGTCCTGAAATATTTTGCTTCTTTTGTTGTCTCTAAGTCGCTTTTAAACCAGAAATACCCTATGTTTTCCCGCGGAACTGACTGAACCAAACGCTCAGCAGAATACTCGCTTTCCATATCTGGCATATATTGGGCAGGAAACTCGATAGCAAAATAGTTTCCAAATTTGCGATGTGGAAATATTGAAATCAAGTGGCCGCCATGTCTTTCAGCTATTCTGGCTTTTAATTTTTCTGATGGCACGCTTGAAACAGTTCTCTTATCTGTGTGTGTTTCAATAAAAAAAACATTTTTGCCGTTGTATTTTTCATAAATTTCTTTCGTTGTTTTTTGCTCTAAATCATCCATGTCCTTGTAATATGTTCTTTTGCTTTCTGCATAATTCTTTTTTACCAAAGAGTTTATTGTTTTTTCTTCTGGCACTGGAACAATTTCCACTTCGAACCCGATTTTTTCAAGCATTGGCTTGATTTCTTCCACATATTTGCTTGCCACTGGGCTTTCGCTGGGGTGAACGCCAGTTACAAAAACTATTTTTAGCTTCTCTCTCGCCATGAATGTATTTTGGCAAGAAGTGATTAATTAGACTGATGGGCTTTGAAAGAAGTCAATTTTCCTTTAACTCGATTTCCACGTGCACGTTTTCGGGAATTTCCACGCGCATAATGTGTCTCAAAGTTCGTTCATCCGCTTGAATGTCAATCATTCGCTTGTGCACGCGCATGTGCCATCTTTCGAACGATTCCGTTCCGCCCCCGTTCGAACTCTTGCGCGTGGCAATGACCATTTTTTTGGTCGGAAGGGGAATCGCTCCCGAGTGTTTGACTCCCGTCCGTTCGGCCACTTCCAGAATCTGTTTCGAAATTTGATTGAGCAGGGAGTAGTCCGTGCAACTCAGCTTGATTCTGGCTTTCTGCATTTTCATCACGTAAAGGGTGAAAACGCTTTTCTCTGCGAAGCTTTTTTTCGCAGGCCTTTTTTTGAAAAAGGCCTTTGGGGAAAAACGTTTGTGTAAAAGGAAAAATGCGCCGTTACTTTTTGACGACGCTCAACACAATTCCCGCGGCGACGGTTTGTCCCATATCGCGCACGGCAAACCTTCCCAATTGCGGGAACAGCTTGTACTCTTCCACCACAACGGGCTTGGTCGGCGTAATCTTGACAATGGCCGCGTCTCCCGTTTTGAGGAATTTCGGGTTTTCTTCCTTCACTTGTCCCGTTTTGGGATCCAATTTTTTCTGCAATTCCGTAAACACGCAGCTCAACTGGGCCGTGTGCATGTGGAATACAGGCGTGTAATTTACCAGAATCGCGGTCGGATGGTTCAACACGACCAACTGCGCGGTAAATTCTTTCGCGACGGTTGGAGGGCTGTTCGGGTGTCCGACAACGTCTCCGCGCGAAATCTCGTTCTTCGCTACTCCGCGCACATTGAATCCGACATTGTCTCCCGGTCCCGCTTCGGGGAGCTGTTCGTGGTGGGCTTCAATGCTCTTTACTTCTCCCTCTTTGTTGGAGGGCAGGAAAATGATTTTGTCCCCGACTTTCAGTTTTCCCGTCTCTACTCTTCCAACCGGAACTGTTCCCACTCCTTTGATGTTGTACACATCCTGGATGGGCAATCTCAATGCCTTGTCGACTGGAGGAGCGGGAGGAACAATTTCGTCC
>JAZDMJ010000077.1:0-5568 GCA_043801115.1 Candidatus Iainarchaeum sp.
TCGAAGCAGTGTACTTGCTGGAGAAAGAGAACATTGAAATCGAGGACAAGAAAGGGAAAAAAATCGGGGAAAAAGAAGTGCACAAGGTTGCTTTGAAAGAGAAAAAGTTTTCGCAAAAATATGCCGTATTCAAGGATTTGAAAGAGAGAGGATTTTGCGTCAAAACCGGATTCAAGTTCGGATTCGACTTTCGCGTCTATCCTAGGGGAAAAAAGCCCGGAGAAGCGCACTCGCAATGGGTTGTTTCAGTACACTCGCAGTCTGAAAAGTTTTCCCTGCCCGAACTTTCCAGAATGATCCGCCTTGCGGGAAATTTGAAAACCAAACTATTGATGGCCGTAGTAGACGCCGAACACCAAGTATCATTCTATGAAGCAGGAAGAATTACGCCGTAAAATTCACGGCAAGGTTGAAGACTACGCCTTCGAAGAAATTCGAAAAAAGCGCGCAAGGACTAGGGAACCGTAAACTGGCGCTGCTGTTTTCCCAGCACTTTCTGTTTTTGGACAAAGTATTCCAACGGCCAAAAGACGAGCTCCAAAACCGCCAATGTAACGGAGATGGAAAAACTGAACTGCGCTGCAATAAAGGGCAGGGCGAAAAAAACGAGAGCGGCGAATACTTGCACAATTGCCTTCTCCTGCCGCTTTGGCAAGGGAGTTTGCGCTTCCATTGGGTGCAATACTTTTCCGGAAAAATAGAACGAAAGCGCGCCAGCAAGGAGGGAAAAAGCGAGCAATAAAACGAATTCCCACGGGACGAGAACTTGAGAGGCTCCAACGAAAATATTGTCCGAACCGCCCCGCACCACATCTTGAACAATCGAAGCCGCCCACCCTTTGAACAAATCCGAACCGCTCAAAAAACCGTTCACCAACGCGCTGGCAAAGAGCACGTTGAGCGTGACGGCCAGGAAAAACAAAAACGCGCCCGAAACGGCAATCATTGAAATAGAGCGGAGCGCTTGGTTCATGCAACGAAAAGCGCTGAAAAGGGAATAAAAAGCGGACTATTGAACCGTCAATTCTTTTGCTTCTTGCATTCGATTCGAGTTCTTTTTTCCGTACAAGCAAACGGGCCAGAACGCGATTTCGACCAGCACTCCCACCAATGCAACCACAAATCCTGCAAAGAGGAAAACTGCGAAGGGGAGGAAGAAGAACAACAATGCGAGCGCGACTCGCACAATCAGTCTCTTTCTCTCTTCCGGCCAATCCACCAACAACAATTCTTTGAAAAGAACGCGCGGAGAAATTCTGAAAGTCAAATACGCAGCAATGAAGGCAAGGATTAACAACAACAAAAAAGCCCACGGTGCCAAAATGCTGGGAGCGCCCAAAAACACGGCATTCAACCCGCCCGCCAGCCAGTCCGAAACCATTCCCTTCCCCTTTCCAAAAATCGAATCCAACGTCGAACCCTTCGCCGCACTCTCCAAACCGCCCAAACCCGGCAAGCCTGGAAAATTCCAGCTCGAACCATTCCAATACTGCAAATAAACCGCATAATATCCATCGCCTTGATTGTTGTTATACCAAGCAATATATGGAAAGCCATTGCCGTCCAAGGCCAGATCGGGGCCCCAATCTTTTGTTCTAGAATAAGCTTGAGCATTGCCGGCCAATGACTGCCATTCTTGGTTTAGCTTCAAAAAACCATGATTCGCATCCCACAAAGCAGTTGACCAAGTATTTCCACTATCTTTGCAAATCAAATCATCATACGATGTCTTGAAAGGCGAACTACCCAAACAGCCAGTCGTTGCAGTCGAAAGCGCGAGCGCGGCAAAGAAAACGACCAAAAAAGCCAAAACCAGCACGGTGCGAGAAAATTTCAATTCCAAAACCCCATTTCCTGCTGTATTGATGGCGAATCCGAATTTAAATGCGGGGGGCTATAAAAAGGAGAAAAAATTCGGGAAAAAGGGAACGGCGGGAAAGGGAAGTCCGCCGGGAAACGTAAAGTGAAATACAAGGATGGCCGCAACCGGCACGGCGCACCAAAGAGCGCCATTCGGACCCTGCCCGCCAAAGGCGGACAAAGACTCTCGCTACAAAAAACTAAAAATTACAATAATAAAGTATCATTAAAAAGCGATAATATCACCAAAAAGTGATACCTTTAAATATTGGTTTGCGCACGTTTAGAGGTATGAAATTGACTTCGACAAAAACATATCAAATAATTTATTATTTGTTAGAGAACCGGACGTTTACCCAATTGCACGTATCGAGAGAATTGAATGTTTCGTTTGGTTTGGTCAATAAGGTCGTTAATTGGCTTTTGAAAAAGAAATTTGTCGAAAGGAAAGGCGCGCATTATTTTCTGGCAGATCCGTCTGGAATCGTTTCCCTGATTGGTTTGGAGCGCGACATGGATTCGCTGCTCGTCAAGAAGTTAAGCGTAAACTTGCCGAAAAAGAAAATTCTCCAAAAAGTGTCGGGCAAGGGAGTTTTGTGCTTGGACTCGGCGCTCGAAAAATACTCCAACTATTATCGTTCGAACCGCGTATGCATTTATGCGACAGAGAAGCAAGTGAAGGAAATCGAAACGCTTTTTCAAGGACAAAATTCCGGGCACGCGGAACTTTTGATTTTCAAGCCAGATTTTGAACCTGAAACGGAAAAGGGAAAGAAAGCAACTTCCCGCCTTCGAACCCTAATCGATTTGGTGTGCGACAACAAAACTTTTTACGCGAAAGACTTGTTCAAACAATTGTGGAAGGTCGAAATGATTGAATCCTAGAGAAGACTATGGTTCGGAAATTACGAACCGCTCTTTCCGAGAGTTGGAACGAATCGCCGAATGGTTGAACATTCACGGCCACCACCCGATTGTTATAGGCGGGTGGGCCGCATATTATTACACGAGAGGATTGGGTTCCAGAGACATTGACCTGATTCTTCCCAAAAACGCATTGCCAGTATTGCAAGAATATTGCAAAGAACACGATTACGTGTTGAACAAGTCGCCGCATACGCGTTTCTTATTTTCAAAAAAAATTGGAAAAGACGCCATAGAATTGGACGTTTTCACGTTCGACCACAAAAACAAGCTCGCCAAAAATCCGCGAATCGAAATACCGTGGAGTTTGGCCAAAAAGGACAGCATTGAATGGAAAATCGACGTGGGAACCGTGCGGGTTCCAAGCCCTGAGTTGTTATTACTCTACAAGGCGGCCGCGTTGATTGACCGAAAGTTCAAAAAGCAAAAGTGGGCGTTAAAGTCGTTGCAAAAACAACACTTGGATTCCAAAATTTGGAAAGACCGGCAAGACATTCAATCCTTGAAAAAGCGCGGGATTGACGAGAAAAAATTGGAAAGGCTACTGCAAAAAACCAAGTTCAAAACAGAATTTGACTCCATAGAGTTTTGAACATTTGGGAAAAATAGAGAAAATTCGGGAAGCAAAAACAAGAAAAAAACGAAAGTTATACTATTCTATAACTTTGGGAAAAAAGTAGAAAAAGGGGAAAAATGCTTCCCCGCTCTAAAAGTCTTCTGGACGGACCGTCTTTCTTCCGTTCGCTTTGGCTCTTTCCACGGCGCGCTTGATTTTCCATTCCACTTTCGCGCTCAAGGCTTCGGCCGCGTCTCCCGCGCAGTTCATGTCCGACTTGGAAATCGCTTCTTTGACCTTGCTCGTTACGACAAACAATTCTGCCATTTGAAATTCCTCCTGCAATTGCAGCAAAACTATGCCAAAAGGGCAAGAAAACGCATTTAAACCATAGCGCGCCCGGGCCGCGCCAAAAGCCTAAAAAAGGCCCTTTCCACTTGTAGAACAGCTGATGAATGGTTAAAGTTTCGAGCGCATTTTTTCGAACTCTTCACGGCGTAGATTGATTTGTTTGAGAATTTTGCTGAGCAAGTTTGTGCCAATATCTTCGTTTGCGTGCACGGGAACGACCGTTCTCCGGCCGTCTGGGTGCAAAAAAGTCTTGTGGCTTCCCGTCTGGCGCTGCTCTTCAAAACCCAATTCGACAAGAAGTCGCAACAATTTGCCGGTTTTGAGGGGAGAGAGTTTCACGAAAACTCACACTTGCACGTTGACTTGTTGGACTCCTACAAACTCGACAACGGGCTCGTCTTTTCCTTCAAACGCAATCAGGTACGCGCGAATGGCTTCTTTGATGCGCTCGGTCAACTGGTCCATGGACTTGGCCTGCGTATAACAGCCCGGAAGTTCGGGAACGCTCCCTACCAGCCAGCCCTCTTCGTCCCTTTCAATGACAACCGCATACTTCTTTTCCATACCACTAATAACTTCCAAACCCGCATTTAAAGATATCCCGCTTTTCGACAGAAACTGCCTTCAGCCATCAGTATTAAACGATTTCATGCACCTACCCTATTGGCCGATGACGAACTGACAATAACCTTAAACCAGTCTAGGTAATATATCGAAAAATGGCGTATTTGGGACTTATTTCTGCAAATTTTCAAGGTATTTAAACTCGAAAATGCAACCGAACCTATTTATACTTTCATTCAAGAGAGTTATATAAAGTATACAATATGGAGGTGAGATAATGAAAGCGAAAAATGCAAAGCAATATCTTGTAGGCGTCATCAATTCTCAGTCTTTAGAAGCTAGCGGGAATGCTGATTGTATAGATTGCAGTTCATGTTCAGGCGATACCTCGTGCGGAAGTACTTGCGGATGCAGCACCTGTAATGATGAATAAAAAGTGCTGCGTTCCCTTTTCTTTTCAAAAGGTGCAATCTAATGAAAACTTCCAAATTCAACATTTTGGTTCACTCTTCTAAACTATCTCCAAACACTTTGATTCAAAACATGAAAAAACTTCATTTTCCTGTTACAAGTAAAATTTCAAAACAAAAATTTTCAAGAATAAATAAGAAATCAATCGTCGTTTCAATGATTGATTATCCAGAAAACGAACGCGGGTTTCAAGAACAATTATATTTGAATTATGTTTCAAGAAAAAAGAACGCCATTTTTGTCTCATTAAGATTGAATCGTTTTGGAGTCTCGGTCGGGCCAGTTGTTAGTGAAAATAGCGCATGCTTGAATTGTATTCGCGAAGAAATCGAAAGATTCAATTCCATTACTGCTGATTCTTCTATTTCTCGAAAAATTTCGTTCGAAATTGGACAAGCAATATTGATTTCTCTAATCGGACAAATTTTGCAACAAAAACAACACATTATTGAAAACAAAGTAGCTCATGTCTACGGTGATTTGCCAAAGATATATTATGATTTTGTCTTTCGAAAGCCATTTTGTGAAGTGTGCACGCCCGATGTATAATTCAGAAAATGTAGAATTAGATTTAGATACGTTTTGTTTATACGAGCGACTGAAAAAATTTAGCAATTCGCGAACAGGAATGGTTTCGTTCGAAGTGACGCCACCGCAATACAATGACGAATTACAAACATTCAAGGCAAATTGTATCCTTCCATTCAAGTCAAGAAAGGGAAAAAAAGAAAATTCGACCGGAATGGGAACTTCATTAATCGGCGCAAAATTCAAGGCATTGGCAGAAGGGGTCGAAAGATATTGTACTTCAATCCAAGACCCTAACCGACAAAAAACAGCGC
>JAZDMJ010000080.1:0-9193 GCA_043801115.1 Candidatus Iainarchaeum sp.
TCATCGATGGCGGGGATTGTATTTTGGTCGGGTTCTTCGAAGTTTTGGTCTTGTGTTTCTGCTTGCGTTGTCAGCGCGTTCATGGCCAGTTCGAATTTTTGCCCCACCAAGTCCCACAATCCGAACGCCTGTGCTCTTTGCTGTCTTTCGTAAAACCGTTCGAGCGTTTCTTTCAACAACGCATTGATTTTTTCCTTCGCGTCTTCCGGAGAAGAAACGTCTGCTACACTCTGGCAAAGATTTAATTCTCTTTTTCCAATTTTCGCATGCCAGCAAAAATACACGTCCGAACAGCTCTCGTTCAAACAGCCCACATAGTTTATTTCGGGGTTCGAATCCAGCGTGCTTTGCGGTTCCACGCTTGAAATCTGGTTGGCCGAAAAAGCGATTGCCGCAAGCAATGCAATTGTTACCAATACCAATATTTTGTTCATTGTGTTTTCCCCGTTTTTTATGTGCCTTTTGCCCTATTTAACAATTCCGCCTCGTTGGCCGTGTTTTCATAATATCCTTCCGCGATGATGACAAAGTCAGTCTTTTCGCAGCCGATTGCGTCTTTCGAATTCGGCTGTTCGAACTCTATTATTGAAGATTCGCCCTGGTTCAACACTTGGTAGACGTCGTCGGACTTTGCCAACGCTTCAAATCCCTTGTCCGCAAAAACCGGCTTGTACTGCTTTTTGACGTACGCTGTATTGTTGTTGTAACACCTCAAACCCAAAGCAATATAGTCCGTAAACTCCGTTTCCTGTTTTTCGTCCGCATACGAAAATCTCGGCTTGTCATTGAAAGAAAAATTGTCTATTCTGTTATATGTTGTTGCTTCAAACTTCCACAAGTTTGCCAAAACCTCCGAATAATATTTTTTTCCGTCGGCTGATTTTACAAAAGGAGAAGCCACATTACAGCCGCCATCTAATTTAGAAACAACCCCTGTCGCACTAATACACAAAAAAGACTCACCGCCTGGACTTGTTCCAAGCCCGGAAAACTTTACATTTCTCCTCGCATTCAAATCCATCGCCGTCAAACCGCCTTCAACATTCACGTCCGCATCGCTTAGTCCTGTAGAGCTAGCATTTCCAGTTCTCAAAATTCCAAAAATTCTTGCATGAGAACGTATTCTTAATTGTTCGGCGCCAATAAAGTCTTGAACATTCAAATCGTTGCTGTCATTTCCAATATTACTTGCGCCACCAACAGTCAAACCACCCCTTATGAAAACATTCCCATCAATGTTTGCATCTCCAAAATCCAACCCTGCCCCAGTAGCCTTGCCGACAAGCAGGTTGCGCGCCGCATTCAAATCCAACGCCTTAACAACACCAGAAACATTTAAATCTCCAAAAGAGAGGTTTGCCGCCTTCGCACTACCAACAATCACATTTCGAGAAGCATTCAAATCCAACGCTTTCACTCCGCCTGCCGCATTTACATCTCCATTGCTCAGATTTGTTGCCCTCGCACCGCCAAGCAACAAATAACGCAAAACATTCACATCTCTTTTCGCATTCAAGTCTGTAAGACTAAATGTTCCTTGCACATACAAATTGTTTCCAACATTTGCATCTCCGGCAGAAAGCCCAACTGCTGTCGCACTCCCCACAATCAAATTCCGAGAAGCGTTCAAATCTAGCGCCTTAACCACACCAGAAGCGTTAAGGTCGCCATTGGACAAATCAGTGGTTGTTGCTGAGCCTAGAATAATTTTTCCTGTTTCAACACGCAAATTTCTTTCAAGGTTAACATCGCCACCACCAAAACGAAAATATGGCGAACCTTGATCTTTCACATCAATATTAAAATCAATAACAGCTGAAGCAGAACCACTTAAATTCAAATTGTTGGTTATTGAAAATTCACGAAAGTTACTAGTGCCACCTTCACTTGTTTTCATAATAATTTTACTGCCGCTTCCAATAGTACTTCTAATATTTGGATTTATTGCAAGAGTATAACTAGAAGTTGACCCCGTGCCTGCAGTGCCCACATTTAAATCATCCCTTACAGACAATTCTCCAGAAATATTTGCATCTCCTGCACTCAACCCAACAGCAGTTGCACTTCCAACAATCAAATTTCTCGAAGCATTCAAATCCTGCGCTTTTACTCCGCCAGAAGCGTTCAAATCGCCGGAAGAAAGGCCAGTACGAGTTGCAGTTCCAATATTTACATCACCATTAATGCTTACGTTTCCTGCAGTACCAGCACCTGTTCCTGGACCAACAAACAAAGTAGGAACTGTTGTATTGAAACCTACTGCCAAAGAATAACTGAGGTTATTAATTAATTTATTGGAAGTATCAATGCCCGTCCCAAAAACCATTGAGTACACCCCATTAGAAGTTGCCATATACCCTATGGCAGTAGAAGTTTCGCCAACAGCACTAGTCGTATTACCCATTGCAAAGGACTCGCTGCCGATAGCATTAGTATACCCGCCAAGAGCAACAGACGCAAACCCTTTGGCATTAGTATCATACCCCATTGCAACAGAATAAGAACCAATATTATCGTTGTCCCAGTGATTAGATGTCACCTCTCCAGCCCTAAAAGCTCCTTTTGCCGGAATCCACATCATTCTTGTTCCTGCTCCACCTACTGGCGTTGTTCCGCTCGTTCCCTGCAATAGCAAATAATTCCTTCCAACGATTGCGCCAGAAACATTTACATCTCCAGAATTCAAATCTCTTGCACTTGCACTTCCAACCAACAAATTCCTCGAGGCATTCAAATCAACCGCTTTCACTCCGCCAGAAGCGTTGATGTCTCCGTTCGCAACTCCAACAGCCGTTGCATTATTGGTCAATATTTTTCCCCGCACGTTTAAATCCTGCGCGCGCAACCCAATGTTAAAATCCCAATAACCAGAAATGTTGTTGTCCTTTCGCGCAAAAGAAGCATTCGCATCCCCATTCGAATCCAAGGTAGTATCCGCCCGAGAAGCTACATATCCCGCAATCGCTGTAGTAGAAAGCCATCCCGCATTGTTCGCATCGGCAATCATGAATTGTTTTAAACTGGCGATTGTATTCCAGTCCCGAACCACTCTCGACTGCAACCGCGCCACATTATTCGAATCCGAAATCTTAATAAAAACCGCATTCGCATCCGACTGCGCATAAAACGCCAAATTCAAATCCCGAATCACTTTCTGGTCCAAACGAGAAACATTATTACTGTCGGAAATTTTTATCCAAGTATTATTCCCATCGCTCGAACTCGCTATCTTTCCCGTAATATTACAAGACGAATTCGCATCGCACGTTGGCAACAGACTCCATTTGACCAGCACCGTGTTGGCGTCCGACTGGCGGTAGTACAAACCGTTAAAGTCCGCGTTGAAAAGAAACGAAGTAATGGGTGCAACGCTCAAACGCGCGTACAACGAATTAAAGTCCGCGTTCAACAAAAAAGAAGTCAAGCCCGTAACGCCCACTCTGCCATACCACGCGTTTCCATCGGTTTGGCGCACGAACTGGGCGTTGATGTCCGAAGCACTGCCCACGCGGCCCGTAATCAAGCACGAGCTATTCGAATCGCATCCGGAAAGCAGAGACCATTTGACCAGAACAGAATTCGCATCGCTCTGGCGGTAGTATATTGAATTGATGTCGGAAGCGCTTTGAATGCTGCCCGCAAAACTTCCAAAATATTTTCCCGAAATATTCAAATCGCCAGTGGAAAGGCCCAGCAATCCCGCGCTTCCCACGGAAAGTTTGCCGGCAATGTTGGCGTCGCGCGTCAAGTTCAAGTCCCTATACGTGTTCAAGTCTTGCTGGAAAGTATAATTCGTTTTGAACGAGGAAGGAACGGAAGCGAGGCGGACGCGCGGAGTCATTTCCGCATTCGTTCCCACTTTAATGCCAAGCCACAAGTTGCCGTCCGTGTTCAAGTCTTTGACGGAATTATTGTCTCCCAAAATCACGGAATACAATCCGGCAGAAACCGAAACAGCGTTTCCGTTGGCCGCGTCGTGGTGCTCTATATAGATTGGAGTTCCTCCCGCGCTGGCCGTGTAAATGCGAAAGACAAAATCGTAATCGCCCGTCAACACAACTCCGGCGGTGTTGGTCAGTTTTCCCTGAACGCCCAAAGAATCGGAAACGCTGGCCGAAAAAGCGAAAGAAGCGAGCGCGAGCACTGCGAGAACGAAAAAGGAAACGCGCAAGCTTTCCAACCCCATAACTTTAACCTTTTTTCAACCCTTTGCACTATGAAGAGTGCAAGGTATATATTATTTTACGTTCAAAAAGCGCCAAAACTGTTTTCTTGCCTTCAAAAAACGAGGCGAAAACCGCCCGCGACGCTTTTTTCCCCGAACTTTTTTCGCAAAAAAAGGCCGCTCGAATGGTTTAAATAGGGTTGGATGGGAGAATAGGTTGGTCGGCGGCCAAAAAAAGCGGTCGACTGGATTCACGACAATTAGGTTTACACTCCTCCAAAAAGGAGCGCACTAATTCACGAATCCGCAAAAAAAATCCAATTTGGAGGAATTACAATATGGAAATCAGCAACTTGAGACCGTTCGCGAAACGCGTGGACTTGGTCGTCAAAGTATTGAACAAAGGAGAAGTGAGAGAAGTTACTTCCAAAAACGACAACTCGCAGCACAAAGTCACGGAAGCGCTCGTCGGAGACGCGACGGGAACCATTCTCATGACGTTGTGGGACGACATGATCGAAAAAGTCGAAGTCGGAAAAAGCTACAAAATAGGCAACGCCTATACTTCACTGTTCAAACAATCTCTCCGAATCAACATCGGAAGATATGGAACGCTCGAAGAAAGCGAAGCGCCCGTAGAAGCCGTAGACGAAACCAACGCGGTTTCGGACAAAGTATTCCAATCGCGCCCAAGCTTTGGCGGGGGCGGAGGATACGGCGGAGGCCGAGGCGGCGGATATAGAGGCGGCGGAGGAGGAGGCTACGGAGGCGGACGAGGCGGCGGATACGGCGGAGGACGCGGTGGCGGAGGATACGGCGGAGGCCGAGGCGGAGAATCCGACGGAGATTCCGACTATTAAAATTTGAAGAAGCGGCCGAAAGGCCGCTCTTTCTCTTATTTTTTGAAAAAAAATTCCAAAACGCTTTTTCCCCGGGCTCCCGTTTTGCGGGCGCGCAAAAGGGCCCATTTTTGCCATGCAAAAATCGGGTTTTCGCAAAAAGGCCGTTTTCGACCAGAAAACTGCTTTGCGAACGAATAAAAAGAAGTTTACTTATTCTACTTATATAAGGTGATGAAATGCCGAACATGACTCTCGCGATTCCTTTGGAAACGCATAAGACAATGAAAAGACATCCCGAAATCAAGTGGACGGAAGTGGCTCGACAAGCCATTGAACAAAAAGCAAAGAAATTAAAGAATGAAAAAGATGAGTGGAGAGAATACGCGCTACGGCACGCCGTCGAAACCGGCTGGAGCGAAGCAGATGAACTCATCAATTATTGAACAAGGAGAACTTGTCGTTGCGGACATTTTGTTCGCCGAACAGGTTGGCGCGAAAAGAAGACTAGCGCTTGTCATGAGCAATTCCGAATACAACAAAAAATCCGAAGACATTATTGTATTAAAGGTTACGAGCCAAGGAAGCAATACAGAATACGATATCAATTTTTCAAATGAAAACACGCTGAAAAAAGCACTCAAAAAAGACAGCACCATCATGGTCGACTTTCCAACCGTCATCATGAAAGAAAGAATTATTTCAATTCCCGACAAGGTAAGTCGGGAAACGCTTGTCCAAGTCAAGCAAAAAATGAAAGAATTGTACATGCTCTAGAAAAAACAACGCGTTAGAGTTCAATAAAAGCGGTAGAATACGCGCGTGTTTTCCCTTTTTTCTTCCCTAAACCCAAGCTTTTCAGACAGCTTTTGTGCGGGCAAATTTTCCTCTCTAGTGTCTGAAACGAGCGGGAATAGCTTCCACTCTTTAGCCTGTTCAATTATTTCTTTCGACAACACGCTGGCAAGTCCTTTTCCTTGGAATTCGCTTAACACTGCGACTCCGAAATTGTATTCTTTTCCTTGCGGAACAATGTTGGCAAATCCAATAATTTCGTTTTTTTCGACCGCCAATCTCGTCACTCCACGATGGTCGTATTCCAATTTTCGCATGTTTTCAACCCATTTTTCGTCTTTTTGCAGTTCAAAAACGCGCATGTGTGTTGCTTGCGGTTCCAATCTTTTCAAAAAACGCTTCCACCGAAGTTCGTCCGTTTGAGCCGGCCTTCGAACGGCCATCTTTTTTCCATCCATTTCGAACAGTTTTTGGTTCATTTTCTCAAACCAAATACCAGTCATACGTCTTTTCAACAGTAGTATTGCGCTTGAATTGTGGTCAAAGAGTCCAACCGATTTAAATCCTTTCCAACCCTTTTCCACACATGGAGTGCAAGATTGCGGAAAAGGCGTGGAGCAAAGAGCTCGAAAAGCCCCTCATTGAAAAATGGCGCAAAGAAGAAGCGTACGCGTTCAACCCTTCGAGCAAAAAGAAAGTGTACAGCATCGACACTCCGCCGCCTTATGTAAACACGCCCGTGCACATCGGGCATGCGACGACTTACTCCATCATGGACATGTTCGCACGCTACAAGCGCATGAAAGGATTTGAAGTGCTGTTTCCCTTGGGACTGGACAATAACGGATTGCCCATTGAAATGGCGGCCGAAAAAAAGTACGGAATCCAAGTGGGAAAAACGCCGAGAGAAGAATTCAACCGCAAGTGCAGGGAAATGCTGGAAGAGTCGGGATTGGAAAGCATGGACTCTTTTTACAAGAGCGGAATTTCCTTCAACTCGTGGAAGAAAGGAACGGGAATCGGGGAAGTGTACGAAACTGATTCGGCGGATTACAGGGGACTCACGCAGGACACGTTTATTGAAATGTACAAAAAGGGGCTGATTTACGAGGACGAGCGCGTGAACAATTACTGCCCCGGATGCAAGACCACGCTGGCCGACGCGGAAGTAGAATACGAGGAAAAAGAAAGCGTGTTTTCGGACATTGTGTTCAAATGCAAGGAAACGGGAGAAGAACTTGTCGTGGGAACCACGCGGCCCGAACTCGTGTGCACGTGCGGAATGCTGATTTTCAACCCTGAAGATGCGAGATACAAAAAATTGGAAGGAAAAACGGCCATATCTCCGATTTTCGGAAAAGAAATTCCCATCAAAGCGCACCCGCTCGCGCAAATCGAAAAAGGAACGGGATTGGTCATGATGTGCTCGTTCGGGGATTTGAGCGATATTCGATTTTTCCGCGAACAGAATTTGAAACCAATCATTGCCATCAACGCGAACGGGTTGATGAATGAACAGGCAGGATTTTTGAACGGGCTCGCTCCGAGGGAAGCAAGGGAAAAAATGGTTCAAGCGCTGAAAGAAAAAAATTTGCTGAAGGGACAGCGAAAGATTGTCCACACGACGCCCGTGTGCGAGCGGAGCGGGGACGAAATCGAATTCGTTTCCATGAAAGAGTTCTATGTGAAGCAAATCGAGTACAAGGAGAAGATGAAAAAGCTCGCGGAAAAGATGAAATTCTATGCGCCCGAAAGCAAGCAAATTCTGCTGGACTGGATTGAATCAGTGTCCATTGACTGGCCCATTTCTCGAAGGAGGTATTACGCGACGGAAGTGCCGCTGTGGTATTGCAAAAAGTGCAATTTTGTTCAAGTTCCGCCCAAGGGAAAGTACTACCACCCTTGGAAGGAAGCGCCTCCCGAAAAAAAGTGCCCCAGGTGCAGAGGGACAGAATGGAGGGGAGAAGAACGAGTGTTTGATACTTGGTTCGACTCGAGCATTTCTCCAATGTATGTATTGAAGTATGAACGGAATCCGAAATTTTTCTCAACGCACTGGCCGTGCACGTTGCGCCCGCAGGGAAAGGAAATCATTCGCACGTGGCTGTACTATACGTTGTTGAAGGATTTTTTGCTCACGGGAAAGCCCGCGTTCGAACACGTTTGGATCAATTATTTCGTAGTGGACGAAAACGGGAACAAGATGTCCAAATCCGTCGGAAACGTCGTCGACCCGCAAGTCGTGTTGGACAAATTCGGCGCCGAACCCTTCAGACTGTGGGCCGCTTCGGAGGGAAACCTGCAAAGCACGGACTTCAGATGTTCTTTTGAAAGAATCGAAGGCGCGGGAAAAACCCTCACCAAATTGTGGAATGTCGCGCGGTTCATTTCCTCCTTCGAATTTCCGAAAAAGCCCAAAAAGTTGGAAGCGTTGGACGAGTGGATTTTGAAAGAATTGAACGAACTCGTGCGCGAGTCGGACAAGCGCATGAACGAGTACGATGTGTACGGAACGGCGAGCGCTTTGAGGCAGTTTTTGTGGGACACGCTCGCCTCGCACTACTTGGAACTTGCGAAGTCGCGCGCGTACAATCGGGAGAATTTTTTTTCCAAAGCGGAGCAGGAGAGCGCGCTGTACACGCTGCATTATTGCCTGCAAACCATGCTGAAATTGTGGGCGCCCATTCTCCCGCTTATCGCCGCAAAACTGTACAACGACTTGTACAATGCAAACATTCACACAGAAGAATTCCCGAAAGCGGGAGCGGAAAAGAGTCCCATTTCAAAACAGGGCATCGAAGAACTGAACGGCGCCGTCTGGAAGGCGAAAAAGGACGCGGGAAAAGCGTTGAACGCGGAAATTTCGAAAGCGGTTTTGCCCAAAAAACTGAAAGCGCTCGAAAAGGACTTGAAAGCGTGCCACAAAATTAAGCAGCTTTCGTGGGGAGAAACCCTAGAGTTATCGCTTTGAAAAAAGTTTAGTATTTGAAGAGAACAATTCCTTTCTTGCTTCTTTTACAGGTTATTCCAAGCGCTTCAGCAGTTTGGACTTGCTTTTGCCCTTTGTCAGTACTTCCTATTGCAATGAACGCTTTTCCGCCTGGTTTTAAGATTTCAAAAATATTTGCGAACGCGCTAGCAAAACCAGCGTCTTTAGCCACGCCCCATTCTGTCCCACCATGCGTATCAACTACCAAGTGGATTTTGTTCTTTCCAAATTTGCGCGCCAGATCGTATACCGAAACAAGGAAAAAATCGCTACGCTTTGAGTACTTCATCACATCCGACTCAATAACTCTTGCTCCGGTCTGTCTTAATTCTCTTGCGAACTAGCTAGCCGCACTCCCCACATCTAAAACCGTTATTTGTTCGTGGGGAAATTTTACTTTTAACT
>JAZDMJ010000010.1:0-11416 GCA_043801115.1 Candidatus Iainarchaeum sp.
TTTTCGGTTCCCACGTTGTCGTTTTCCGCTACAAGAATGATGGAGTATGCGCCTTCTTTCACGTCTCCTGATTTCAACTCTCCTTTGAGCGTGGTCGAATAGCCGACTCCGAGCGAGGAAACGTACAAAGTTTTGAACGAAACGCCTTCGGGCAAATTGTTGAACGAAACGCGGATATTGGACAAGGTTTCGCCCGAATTGTTGAAAATCGTCAAAGAAACCAATTGGTTTGAATCGGGAGTCAGGCGGATTGTAAGAGGATACGAGTCAATGCGAATCGCGTCTTCCGTAATCAAAGTTCCGGAAGGAACGCGGACCATGATTCCCTGTTGCGAGGAAGCATTCGAACTCTGCGCCTGCACTACAATATTATAATCGCCCGCCGCGACTCCGCTCGCGGAAAGGTTCAAATACGCAATTTGCGTCGAGCGCGGGGAAATGGAAAAATTGGAATCTTCAAAAGAAGCGCTCATTCCGCTTGGAAGGCCCGAAGCGGAAAGCGAAACGTCTTCCGAATAATCCGCATTAATGATGTCGACGGGGATTTGGATTTCGCCGTTCGAAGAGAGCTGGACGTCGATTTGCTGGGGAGAAACGAGCAGCATGTGGGCGGCCGTGAGTTCGACGCACGCGTCTTGCGACAATTCTTTTCCCGCATTGTACGCTTTGACGTGGATTTTGTACTCGCCCAGTTCGTCCAACAGCCACGGCTTGACTTTCAACTTCATTGTTTTCGAGCTTCCCGCATTCACGAGTGCGGAAGTCGAATAGTCAATGTGCAATTCGGAAGAAACGTCAACGGAAATGATCTGGTCTCCCGAAGTGGAATTGTGCAAAGTATAGGAAATTTCTTTCGTTTGATTTTTTGCCACTTTGGAGCACGAAGTGGGAACGCTCAACGAGAACAATTCATTGGAAGCAAGCTCGCAGCGCGCCACGTTGAACGAAATTTCATCTACTGCTTTTTCCGAACCGCTTTCAGCAAACACGGGAATGGAATACTTGTTTCCGCCGCTTGAAGTCGTGCTCGAACTTCCCGAACTTTCCACAACCGCTTGCACGTTGTACGAAGCGTCGATGTAATTGCACGAGACTCCGTCCGAAAAGTATCCGTCAATGGAAAGCCGTCCGTCACCATCGAGAGTGGAGTCCAAATTGTTGGTTTTGACTTCAATGTTGAATTCTCCCCTGTTCAAGGCGGAAACGGGAGAGTCGTGAGATTTTTCAGAGACTGTGAAAACGTCCGAGTCTCCCGTCAAATCGAAAGAAGAAATTGTAAAGCTCTTTTGCGAGCTGTTGGCAACGTGGAAGGTTACGTTTTCCGTCGAGTCCTCGTTCAAACTAATGTCGCGCGCGTAGATTTGCACGTCCGAGCACGAAGGCGTCTGGTCGACTGTTCCTACGAAAATCTTGAAAGTTTTGGTTCCAATGTCCTGCTCGGTGCAGTCTCTTCCAGAATCGAATTCTCCGGAAACTTTCACTTTCCCGTTCACTACTTTGTCGACGGCTCCCGAAGTGGCCGAGATTTTGACTTCGAAGGTTTCCGCGCCGTGCGCGGGAATGCTGGAGGGAACATTTTGTTCGGAAACGCTCAAATCGCTTTCCTCGTCGTACGCGTCAATCGAGGAAACGGAAAAGTCGTAGTCCGAATTGTTGGCGATTTCAAACTCGGATGTGTCCTCGCTTCCTTTGGAAATGGAAATTCCGAAAATTTCGGGAACAACGTCCCCGCACGAGGGAGAGCGCAAATTGCTGGAAGGAGTCGTGGTAGTTGTACTGGTTGTCGTGGTTCCGTAGTTTCCGTTCGGGTCGAAGTTGACTTTCAAATCGACAGTCTTGGTTTCGCCGGCGTTGAGGGAGAGAGAGGTTTTTTCCCAAGTGGGAGAGAATTGCGCCGAAGACGTGCTGAGCGAGAAGGTTTTGGCGATGGAAGAAGTGTTTTTAATATCTACGGAGACGAGTCCGCTGTAGTTTTCCGCGCAAAACGAGGGCTCGGAAGAAGAGAATGCAATCAATTCGTTTGTTCCGCTTTTGACGTTCCACGAAAGCTGCGACTGTTGTCCGTTGTTGTAGTCGGCTGCCAGCGTTACAGTGTATGTTCCATCGCTCAAGTCGAGCGCGCGTATGTTCAAGTTGAGCGAAGTCTGTTCTCCTGCGTTGAGCCAAAACTCGCTCGTTCCGATTTCGGCTTCGAGTTCGTCGGAAGAGGTTTGAATGGAAAGTAGGACATTGGTTCCGTCTTCGGCCGTGTTTTCAATCGTGATTGGAACTGAAATTTCCTGGTTGGCGTGCACGTGCACGATCGTGTAGGTGCTGGACAGCGTAATGTTTCCGCTTTCGGGTTGGGGGATTGAAAGAGTCGTGAAGGAGTTGACGTCGGTTGCGTATACTCCTTTGGCGTTGTTGAAATCGCCTGCCTGGATCAAGCTCGTGCACTCGCTCGAGGATGCGAGGTTGGCGTCGCATGCGATTGCGCGGTAATGGTAGGTCGTGTTGGCGTTCAATCCAGTCAAATTGTAGTCGGCCGAAAAACTGCCGCTGCCGGCATATTGCGTTATCAGCACATAATTGGAGTCCGAACTTTTCTTGTATTGCAGTGCATGGTAGCCGGCAAACGTTGAATGCGCTTGAATGAAGGCGGAATTGGAGTCCAAACCCGAAACGTTTGCGGAAATGTTGGCATCGCTGGCGCTGACGGCCCAGGCCATCAAGAGCGTGGCGATGACGACTCCAAACACTTTCAAAACCGTTTTCAAGTTCATTGGAATGCCCCCGCTTTTTTCCTGTGCGCGACTCTTGCTACAAGGGCAACGGCCAGAATGGCGATGCACAGTACGAAAATCACGTCGACCAAAAATTCAATGGGGCCGATTTCGCTGTCCAAAGGATTCACTTGAACTTGTTCGAGAGAGGGAAGGGAGGGGGAAAACAGTTTGCCCCAGTTGACGTCGCCCAAAGCGGCAAATGCGTTGGGCTGGTTTTCTTCGCTCAATTGAACGGAAGAAATCTTGGCCACGTGGAATTCGATTTTTTTCTGGAAATAATCGTCTCCGATTTTTACTTTCAGGGTTCCCACATAGGTTTGCTGGGAGAGTTCGGGCTTGGGCGAAATTTCAATCGTGTAAATGGTAATGGATTCGGGGCGGATGTTGGGATTGGAGGGGGAAATCGTGTATTCGAAAGGGCCGAGAAAGGAAATGCGCACTTTTTGCGTTTCGGAAGAAGTGTTGATGACGCCGATTTTGAACGAGTGCTGCGAGTCCGAAATTTGAACGACGTTGGGCGCTTGGATTTCGGCGAATGCGGTTCCGCACACCAGCGCCAGCGCGAGTACAATCCAAAAAGCCTTTCCCATCCTCAAGTTCACTTCTTTACGTTAATAGATATATTATTCCTGGGTTTTGGCTTTTAAAGCTTTTGTTTTGAAAGGCATTTTGGAGCGCAAAAACATGCTGTATGATTTCCTGCAAGCCAATTCCATTCAAGCCGAAATCGTCGAATGCGGGGCAGAAGTTCGAACCGCGGAAGCCGTCGCGCGCGCCCTCCAAATGCCTGTTTCTTTGATTGCCAAAACTTTGCTGTTTTTTGCGGACGAAAACCCCGTTCTCGTCATTGTTTCGGGCGCGTCGCGCGTTTCCACGTCCAAATTGTGCGCGCTGTTGAACGCCCGCGAATGCAGGCTCGCCACGCCTGAAGAAGTGGAAGAGGCGACAGGCTATGAGGTGGGCGCAGTTCCTCCCATTTCCGTGTACGGCGTTCCCGCAATTTTGGACTCCGCGCTCGCGCGAATGGAACAGATTGTGTGTGGCGGGGGAACGCTGAAAAAACTCTTGAAAATTTCCCCGAAAGCGGTTCAAGAATTCGGATTCGAAGTGAAGATTGCGGACGTCAGTGAAACGCGCTGACGATTTTTTGCAATGATTGCGCGAACACATCGATTTCCTGTTTTGAAGTGTACAAATAAAATGAAGCGCGCGCGAGTCCTTTCGCGTTGAGTTTGGAAACAATGGGCTCGGCGCAGTGCATGCCCGAGCGCACGCAAACATTCGCTTCTTCGTCCAGCGCGAGCGCCAATTCGTGCGCGCTGAGCTTTGGCGTTTCGAACAAAATCGTGGCTCCTCTCTCTCCATTCGGCCCAAACACTCTCACACTCCCAATTTCCACCAGTTTTTCCAGCGCGTATTTTGTGATTTCCTGGTCGTGCTTTTGCACTTCTTGCATTCCGATTTTTTGCAAATACTCGCACGCGGCCTTCCACCCGTACGCTTCGGCAATGGGCGGCGTTCCGGCTTCGAACTTTTCGGGAACCTTGTTCCACTTCGCTTCGCGGAGCGAGACGGAGTAAATCATGTCCCCACCGTACAGGAAAGGAGTCGCTTTTTCCAGCCATTCTTTTTTCGCCCACAATGCGCCGATTCCAGTCGGCCCGCACATTTTGTGCGCGCTAAAAGCAAGAAAATCGCAATTCAGTTTTCGCACGTTCACGGGCATGTGCGGAACGCTTTGCGCGCCATCCACTAAAAACAGCGCTCCTTTTTCGTGCGCCATTTTTCCGATTTTTTCGACCGGGTTGATGGATGCAATCGTATTGTACACGTGCGCGAGCGCGACCAGTTTCGTTTTTTGGTCGATTTTCCGCTGCGCATCTTCCAAATCCAGTTCAAAGTCTTCGCCCACTTTGACAAATTCCAGCTGTGCGCCCGTTTTTTTCGCGACAAACTGCCAAGGGACCAAATTCGCGTGGTGCTCCGCTTCCGAAACGACGATTTTGTCCCCTGCTTTGAAATAACCGCTTTCGAGCAGGGAGTACGCGACGAGGTTGATGGATTCGGTGCAGTTTTTCGAAAACGCGGTTTCTTCCCCTTTTCCTCCGATGAATTTTCCCACACTCTCGTGCGCGTTCTCGTAGGTTTCGCTCGCCTCTTCGGACAGTTTGTGCAGTCCCCGGTTCACGTTCGCAGAAACGTTTTCATAATAATAGTCCATCGCGTCAATGACGGATTGGGGTTTCAAGCTCGACGCTGTGCTGTCCAAGTAAACAATCAGCTTTCCGTTGATTGTGCGCTTGAGCAGGGGAAAATCCGCGCGAACTTTTTCCACGTCGAACATATTCGTCGATTGCAGTAATGTGGCAAGGGTTTTTATGGGCGTGGGGGTTCCAAGCCGTGCATGGCGAGATTGCCGGCGCTTTCGTGGAGAAAAATTGTAAAGATTGTTGCAACGAGAGGTTTCGAATTCGACCATCAACGAGGCAGTCACATGGCGTTTCGGAGAAACGATGGTCGAATGGTTACAATTCCAAGGCACGACACGATTGACCGACGCACGCTGAAATCGATATTAAAACAGGCTGAAATTTCTCGACAAGAATTCGAACGATTGGTGGAAGGTGTTTAGCGAATGCTTTTAAAGGACAAATTCGACAAAGATAGTGACATGCAAAAAAATATCAAAGTCAGAGAGTTCACGGTTTCCATTCGCCCTGGAGAGGATGGTTGGCTGGTGGTCGAGTGCCTTGAACTTCCCGGCTGCATTACCCAAGGAAAAACCTTGAAAGAGGCCAAGGCAAACGCGGAAGAAGCCATCCAATGCTATTTGGAATCGCTCAAAAAACACAACGAACCCATTCCCTCTTCCAAAACCAAATTTTCTAAAATCAAAATCGAAGCGTGAATGATTTGCGTATCAAAAAGCGCGTGTTGGGAAAATTGTATTCCGTTACCTTGACGTGCGGGAAGGACAAGTTTTGGCTGGCCGAGTGCACGGACTTGCAAGGGTGTGTTTCGGGCGGAAAAACCAAAGCCAAAGCCGTGTCCATGATTGTGGACGCCATCAAGTGCTATTTGGAAGCATTTCCCGACTCCAATCCCAAACAAAGCAAAACAGTTCCGCGCGTGCAACTCGCCCGCGTCAAAGCATAATACACTCGCAGGCGGGAAAATTGTTTGGCCAAAATGAAGGAGGAATTTTCAATGTCGAAACAGAACCGAAAGCGGGACACTGAAAGGCATTTTTCTTGGTTGAAACGGCGCATTGCGCGGGACTTTGGAAGAAAATGTCCAGACTATGAGGAAACTTGCATTGTTTGCCGCGCGTGGGAAGTGTACGGACTTCTTCGCGAAGTGGAAAAAGACGAATCTGATTAGCCTGATTTCTTTCACGCGAAAGCATTGAACTTAATACCTTTTTCCACCCAGTTCCTGCATGAAGCTCGATTTGCACTCGCACTCGCACTATTCGCGCGATTCGAACAATGTGCCCGAAAAGGTCGTCCAAAAATGCAAAGAGTTGGGAATGGGCCTTGCGATTACAGACCACAATTCGTGCGCGGCGTGGAAGGAATACAAACAATTGTGCAAACAGTCCGAAATTCCCCTCGTTTTGGGAGAAGAAATCCAAGTCTTCGAAGCGGGAAAGAGCGTGGGCGAGATTCTGGGACTGTTCATGCAGAAAGAGATTCCGCCCGGAGAATGGCGCGAAGTGTTGGACGAACTCAAACGGCAGGACGCGCTGATTGTCCTCCCGCACCCGTTCGACGTGGAGCGCAAGGCCTTCCGCTACAGGGAGCGCGTGGTTTGGGAGAAAAAAATTGATTGTATTGAAACTTTCAATTCTCGCGCGCACGCCGCTCTGTACAATGCGCAGGCGGAAGAGTACGCGTTCGAGCAGGGTTTGGGAATTTCGGCGGGAAGCGACGCGCACTTTTTGGAAGAAGTCGGCCGCGCGTTCGTGCAGGCGCCTGTTGATTCGTTGGAAGAAGTGCGAAAGCGCTTGAAAAAGGGAGAAGTGGAAGTGTTCGGAGAGCGCTCTTCCCTGCTCCCGCACATCAAGACACAGTTTGCAAAAGCAGGAATTATATAATAGAATAGAGTTGTAGTTTGCATGGACGTTGAAAAACGAATCGAACTGATTTGCCGCAACACGGAAGAAGTGATGACGGTTGACGACTTGCGCTCTTTTTTGGAAAACGGAATTCCGTTGAAACACTATATTGGTTTCGAGATTTCGGGAAAAATCCACTTGGGCAGCGGAACGCAGTCCATGAGCAAAGTAAAAGACTTCATGGACGCGGGCGCGCAGTGCAGCATTTTCCTCGCCGACTGGCACACGTGGATTAACGACAAATTGGGTGGGGACATGGACACCATCCAGCGCGTCGCGGTTGGATATTTCAAGGAAGGAATGAAAGCATCGCTCGAATGCGTTGGGGGAGATTCCGAAAAACTGAAATTTGTTTTAGGAAGCGAACTCTATCACAACAACGACGAGTACTGGCAAACCATGATTGACGTTTCCAAAAACACGTCGCTCGCGCGCATGCAGCGCAGCATTACGATTATGGGAAGAAAGGAGGGAGAAAACGTCGACTTTGCCAAGCTGATTTATCCTCCCATGCAAGTGGCGGACATTTTTGCTCAAGGGATTACGCTCGCGCATGCTGGATTGGACCAGAGAAAAGCGCAAGTCATCGCGCGCGACGTGGCGGAGAAATTGAAAGTCAAGTCCTTGAAGGACAAGAAGGGAAACAAAATAAAGCCGATTGCGATTCACCATCACTTGCTGTTGGGATTGCAAAAGCCGCCGATGTGGCCCGTTCCCAAAGAACAATTGCAGGAATTGTGGAGTTCGATGAAAATGAGCAAAAGCATTCCTTCGAGCGCGGTATTCATTCACGACTCTCCCGAAGAAATCCGTTCGAAATTGAACAAAGCATTCTGTCCGGAGAAGGAAACGGAATTCAATCCCGTGCTCGACTGGACGAAAAATTTGCTGTTCCGTTCGGAGAACTCTTCTCTCCACATTGAGCGCCCCGCCAAGTTCGGCGGAAATATTGATTATGCAAGTTACTCGGAGCTCGAGTCCGGCTTTGCGCAGGGCAAACTGCATCCAATGGATTTGAAGAATGCAGTCGCAGACGGATTCGTACAATTTTTGAAGCCCGCGCGCGACCACTTTGAAAAGCCGAAGAACAAAAAAATGCTCGAAGAACTGAATTCGCTCATGATTACGAGATGAAAAAATGCTTTCCTTTGCCGATTTTGCGAAAATGGAATTGAAAGTAGCCACCATTGAAAGTGCGGAAGATGTTCCGGGAAAAGACAAACTGTACAAGTTGTCCATTTCGCTCGGCGAAGAAAAGAGAATTCTCGTTGCGGGAATCAAGCAGCAGTATTCCAAGGAAGCGCTCGTCGGAAGGCAGATTATTATTGTGGCAAACCTGGAGCCGCGCAAGTTAGCGGGAATTGAAAGCCAGGGAATGTTGCTCGCGGCCGACATTGACGGAAAGCCCGTGCTGTTAAAGCCCGATGTCGAAGTTCCGGACGGAAGTGTTGTACGATGAAACAATTGTTTGGAGTACTGGCGCGCATTGCGCGCGACCGTCCTCCCAAAAAAATTGCATGGGCGATTACGGGCAGTGCGGGGCTTTTTTTGGAAAAAATCCGCCTTCAAAAAATTCCAAAAGACGTTGACATTGTCACTACTTTCGAAGGCCAGCGCTATTTTGTCGAAAAATGGCGAAAGTTCCAGCAGGGATTTATTTCGAACGAGTACAAGAACGGCATTCACTCCAAGCACGCGCGCTTTGTCTTGGAAGGCGTGGAAGTGAAAGTGATTGGAGAGTACAAAACGGGAAAAAACGCGTGCCTGCCCGCGATTCTGGCGGGAAAAGTCGACCGGCGGAACCGTTTCGGCCTTCCGTGCCTTTCTCCTGAAGAAATGCAGAAAATGTATTCCCGACTGGGGCGCAACAAGCCCGAGTTGGACAGGTTTTTGCGCGAGCGGAGCGTGCCTCCGCATGAAAAGTTAGGCACTACAAGCAAGAGTTAGGCGCTACGTTTTTGGAAGAAACTGCGCTCCGCAAAAATTCCGGTTTTGACGATTGTCGAAGTTTTGAAAGGATTGAAATGGCTTTGCTTTTTGTGGCTAGGTATGGATTGGGGGAGAATCATTTTCACCCGGCACGCCTCCGAGCGGGCGGATGAGCGGGAGTTCGACCGATGGCTCATTCGAGAAGCGCTGGAAAACGGTTTCCATTGTCCTTCGGAAAGAAATCCTTCGTGCCGGCTATGTGTTTATAAGGTTCGAGAACAGTATTATACAATTGTTTACGCGCTCGAAAAGGGAAAAACCATTCTCGTTACAATAGAACGGTCGAGCCCGAAAGAGATTAAAAAAGCGGAAAAAAGGTGGGACAAGTGAAGTGCTATCTGTGCAAGAAAGGGAATTTGGTCAAGGCCAGAACTTCCTTAAAACTGTTTCACGGAAAAGTCGTCGTCGACGGCGTTCCATGCGAAAAATGCGCGTTTTGTGGAGAAGAGTTCATTTCCGAAGAAGCGCACGACCAGGCATTTGCCAAAGTCCAGCACGCGAAAAAACTCCTCGAACGCGAGCGCGCAATCAAAAGCGTGAGCGTATAGCGGCGCTTTTGACAAAACCCGTGCTCCGCTTAGAAAATTAACTGCGCGATGTACGGGAAAGCAATAACCACCCCAACCATGGCCCCGACGTTCGTCAGCGCGGCCACGAGCAGAATGTGCGTTACGTTGTTTTGCGAAAAATCATTCAAGCTCTGCAATCGCGAGAGCGCTTCAAAGTCTTTCACTTTTGGGGTTCGCACTCTCGCTTCGACGAGTCCCGAAATCCATCCCGAAGCGAGCGCGGGGTGCAAGGTTGCGATGGGAGCGCCCAGAAACGCGGCCGCGATGGCAGTCCAATGCGCTCTCGCCACCAATGCTCCGATTGCACTGCACGCGCCCGTAATCAAAATCCACATTCCAATCGCTTCGAGCCCCGTTTCCCACCCTTTTCCGTAAAACGCGAACGCGAGCAATGCAAAGAACAGGACTGGAATCGCATACGCGATGTACTTCCACCAGCTTCTCTTTTTGGGAACTTGCAACAATGCATTTTCGTCGATTTTTTTACCTTTCCCAATCTCTTTCAATTTTTCTTTCAACCCCAATACGTGCCCCGCTCCCACTACGGCGACGATTTTCTTTCCCGGCGCTCTCGCAATGCGCGAGGCGATGAACTCGTCCCGCTCGTCCACCATTCCTTTCTTGATGCCGGGCGCTTTTTCGCCTAGTTCTTTCAATACATTGTTCAAAACGTCCGCTTTTTTCAGTTCTTCAATGCGTTCTTTCGTCAGTTCTTCCTTTTCGCTGAATACTCCCAGAATCAGACTGCCCGCGAGTTTCAATTTTTCGACCAGACTCATCGCGTCCAGCGAGCGCTTGAAGGAAATATTGACGGGGCGGTCCAACAGTGCAATGGGAATTCCCTGCTTCGCGCTGACTTCGAGCGCTTCCCTCATTTCCGCTCCGGGTTTGATGCCGAACTTTTCCCCCAATTGCCTTTGCAGAGAGGCGAGGAACAAGTTCAACAGAAAAAGGTAAGTTTGCCCGCTCTGGACTAGTTGCATGACGTTCAATTCCCTCCACGCTTCTCCCATTTGCAGTTGTTTCAAGCGCTGTTCGTCCAGTTCGACTCCGACAATGTCCGGCTTTTCCGTTTCAATGGTTTTGCGGACTTCTTCGACGCTGTTTTGCGAAATGTGCGCCGTTCCAACGAGAATAATTTCCTTGTCTCCCAACCGAATTCGTTCAATCATTGCAATGCTCGAAGCCCGAAGACTATATATAATATAGGCCGCGGTGCAACTCATTCTCTTTGGTTAATAAAACTTTTGCACGAAGTTGGGTATAGAGGGTTGTGGAAGACATGCGTTTTGTTTTGCTTGCAATTGCCATTTTGGCCGTTTCCGGAATGGTTTTGGCAGACTCTGGAAGGAGCGCGGATGTAAACATTTTTCCTTCCCAGTCCGCGGACAACATTCTCGTCCCGTTCACGCTTCACGTGGCCTACGTGGGCACGCCGGGCGGTTCGAACTTGAAAGACTTTTTGTTCTCAATTGCCGACGTCAATTCCGGCATCGTCAAATATATTGTGGATGAGAACAGCATTTCAGAACCTTCGGGCTGGAGCCATTTCTTGTCCTATGATGCGAACCACCGCATTTCGCAAATCGAGTGGAAGGCCGAGCACGGAAATCCCGGACTGGCAGTGGGCGAAGACGTCGACTTTAACTATACGGCATTGACGCCTTCCGCGGGAACGAGCGTGCAGTGGAGCTGGCGCATGAGATTGCAGGACAATAGCGGCAGTTCGTCTTTCGTGTGGAACGGAACTTCGACGACGGGCCCGCAGTTTCCCAAACTGGCCGAAGTTTCCAGCACGGTTTCTCCCAATTCTGTTCAACGCGGTTCAGACGCTTCCTTTTCCATTGGCGTGCAAAACATTGGAGGCGCCTCGGTTTTACTCGGCACTGGTTCGACGCTTTCCTTTTCAGACGACGCAAACCACTCGTATGCGGCCAATCTTTCCGCTCCCGTTTTCGTTCTTGCGGGGGGCGGAA
>JAZDMJ010000013.1:0-31490 GCA_043801115.1 Candidatus Iainarchaeum sp.
TTCGACTGCTTTGACATTGATGTCGCGGATGTCTGCAAACGCCTTAATTTGTAAATCCAATCCGCCTTCTTTTTCGTATAGTTTAGCAAACGATTCAAGCCAGTCCAGGTCAGAAAACCAAGTGTCGGTGACTTCAAAGACGTAATTGATTCCATAGTTTTCAGACAGGAATTGGTACTCTTCAAATGCTTGTTTGGGCGTTCTTTTTCGGACAACTTTGTCGATTCTGGCACAAAAACTGCACTGCCTTGGACAGCCTTTTTGCGTGTACGCGCTCGTCGGCCTCGTCTCTTTGTCCTTGTCGTAGCACGCAATGTATTTTTCCAAGTCGATTCCGTTTAGTTCGCGGTTCGGCACGGGAAGCGTTGTCAAGTCGAGAAATTCGGTTCTCGTTTCAACCGCGTTTCCATTTTCCACATATGAAAGGTTTGGAATGTCTTTGAATTCGACTTTTTTTCCGCATAGTTTGTCCGCCAGCAGTTTGGACGCGTGCTCGCCGTCGAACCGGACGACACAGTTGATATCGCTATTTTTGATTACTAACTGTTTGGCCAGTTGGGTGGCCGCTTGTCCGCCAGCAAGAACAAAAGCGCCCTTGTTTTTGGCGGTTTGCGCGATTGCTTTCATTGATTTTGTGGAAAGCAGGTTGAAGTTGATTCCGACCATGCCCGCGCTTATTTGTTTCTTTATCTCACTCAGTGATAAGTGCTGGCCGTCCAAAATTTCGACTTCGTAGCCCGCCTGCTCCAAATAGGTTCCGATAGACATTAGTCCGAGCGGAGGGTACCATTTTTTGTCCAGAAAGCCTTTCTCGTCGCACGGCGCGTGAACAAGCTGTATTTTCATAAATGACTAAAGAAAGCGGTTATCGGCAGTATTCTTTGACGATTCTTCCGTTCACTCTTTCGGCGTGCTCGTCTGAAGAAACCAACGAACTGCAGACTCTCTCAAGGAAGCTGAGGTTCGATTCTTTTTCCTGCATTTTGAAGTTCATCATTATCACTGTAATACCTGCAGCGCCCCGGCTATTTATTAAAGTGTTGTAAAAATTTGACAACATATTTAATGGAGTCGGCCCATTCTATTTTCATGGATTTGAAAAAAGTCTTGACTGATTTGAGGATGGGCGAAAATGAAGCCAAAGCGTACCTCGCGCTGCTCAAATTCGGCGAAGCCACTGCCGCCCAAGCCGCCAAAGAGACGAAAATTCCGAGAACGCTGGTTTACCCCCTCTTGGAAAAAATGATTGAATCCGGGCTTGCCAGCTATGTCATTAAAAACGGCGTCAAATGCTTCCTTCCGGCAAACCCTTCAAAGCTGATGTTGGAACTAAAGGAAAAGGAATCCCAACTGCAAAAAGCAATGCCCGAACTCTCCAAATTGTCTCAATCAATGGAGAAAGAAACCAAAGTAGAAGTTTTTGCGGGTAAAGAAGGGCTGAAAACGGTTTTGAAAGACATCATCAGCCAAAAAAAGGACTATGTCGCGTTTGGAGAGGAAGGACGGTTTCAAAAAACACTTCCAATCGACACCCAAAAATTCCTCCAAGAGCTTGAAAAAAGCGGCATTCACGAGAGAGTGCTGGCAAGACAGGATACGAAAAAATCTATTTTGAAGTCGAAAAACTCGAAGTTCAAATATTTGCCCAAAGAATATTTGACTCCGGTTACGACCGTCGTTTACGGGAACAAAGTCGCCAACTTCATCTGGACGCCGCCCTGCCACGGCATCATCATCGAAAACAAAGAAATGGCCGACTCGTTCAGGAGCTATTTTGAAAACCTTTGGAAAATCGCCACCCTCGAGTAAATTGGGCATTCTATTGGAAGCCCGAACGGGGCAAGCTATTTATTCTCTTTCGCATTCAGTTCGGGCACATGAAAAGCGAAACGCAAACCGTGCCGCAATCCAAACAGGATTCGATTTTGAACGAAATGGCACGCGTCGTGCAGGAAGGAAAGCACAAGAAAGAAGCGCGAGATTTGACGATTTTTCTGGCCTTGCTGGGAACAGCCATTGCGGGCAGAGTCGCGCTGCAATGGGTTCCTTCCGTCGAGCCCATTATTCCGTTCGCCGTGCTCGCAGGATTACTTTTTGGAATGAAGGAAGGGTTCATGCTTGGCGGAAGCGCGTACATTATTTCCAATTTTTTGGTGTGGGGCCTGCAAGGGCCTTGGACTGTGTTTCAAGCCATTGGCGCGGCCGTTCCTGGAGCAGTGGCGGGAGTGTACGGAAAAGTGCGCCAGGCCAGCGTGCTGGAATTGATTGGATTGAGCGTGTTAGGAACTGTGTTTTTCGAAATCATGGTCAACATCGGCGGGGCGCTGACGATTCCGGGCGCGTTTGGAGTCGGAATCGCCGTTCTCCCCTTGTACTTTTTAACCTCGTTACCGTTTTCGTTCATTCATACAATTTCCAATATCGGTTTTGCGGGAATGTTACACCCGTTACTGAAATGGAGGAAGGGAAATGAATTCCAAATCGTTAGCGCTCGCCGTTCTGCTCGTGGCGAGTCTCGCGACGTTCGCGTGTACCGCTCCAAGCTCTGAAGCGGGGCCATTTTCAGTCCAATTGTTTGCGGACGCGGGCCAAGGGCCCGTAGAGAGAAATATTCTCGTTTCTTCCGGAACCAACGCATTGCAAGCAACCGAGCAGGCGTTCGACGTTCAAACGCAGAGTTTTTCGTTCGGAAAAATGGTTTCTTCGATTAACGGAATTGCTTCGGATTCGAACCATTACTGGGCGTTGTATGTGGACGGGAACTACTCGCTCCAAGGGGCGGAAAGCGTGCTGGTCGACCGCAATTTGGTTATTTTGTGGAAGCTGGAACCGCTTTCGCAATAGCTTTAAAGAGAGCGAACCGAATTCTAACAGGCAGACGAGCGTCGGCCTTATGCAGGGTCGAAGACCCTGCGACGTCCGCGGACCCAACCTACGCAATGGTTGGCCCTCGTAGTGTAGCGGTCAAGCACTCCACCCTCTCACGGTGGAAACTCGGGTTCGAGTCCCGGCGAGGGCAAGATTGAAAGAGGTAATGATTTGAGCTATGAAAACGTTCCAGAATTTTGGAAAAAAATATCTGGAATTAAAAAACCCAGAAAAGCTTCGCGCAAAGCAGTAATAACAATACTATTCTTTATTTTTGCAATAACCGCATTATCAATAGTTTCCGTCAATTTAGCAGTCTTTTTGGGTTGCTTTTTGGCTTTGGCAGGCGTGGCTTTTCATCTTCTGATTCTTGGGTACATCGGGGCAAAATATCGATATTATCCTTCTTGGGAAAATACAGTTGGAATAGTAACAAAAGAGAAAACTGGAAAAAAGGCCGTGACTGAAGGTATTGTTTCAATACTACTTTCTTTCTTTTTCATTTTTTTAATTTGTTTATTGATAATATACTACTTTTACTTCTTGTAACTAATATGGTTTGGAATTAAAATTAGCTTGGTATTCTTAAAATTAGGGCAACATGTCTTGTCTAATCAGGTAATTTTATGGGCGAACAGGAAGCGGAAAAAATTCAGGAATTGCTGCGCGAAAAAGGAATCGAGTTTCGCGTGCTCGAGCACGAGCCAGTGTACACTTCTGAACAGGCGGCTAAAGTGCGCGGAGTCGAGTTGAAGCAAGGGGTCAAGGCAATGGTGTGCAAAACTGTGGAAGGAAAAATCGTGTTGGGATTGATTCCGGCGGACCGAAAACTGGATTTCAAAAAAATGGCGGAAGTTTTCGAAACCAAGCACGTGTCACTTGCTTCGCCACAAGAAGTATTGAAGGCGACGAATTGCGAAATCGGTTCTGTTTCCCCGTTTTGTGGAATACTGTCCGCCATTCCAACTTTATTGGATTCGAGAGTGCTGGACAACGAACTAGTGGAATTTAATATTGGGTTGCACACGCTTTCCATTGCCATGAAACCGCAAGACTTGCAAAAGGTAATTCGTGCAAGAACGGGAGAAATCGCCCAATGAGCCACGCCATCAATCGACTCTTGCAGCACGTATTCCAGGACAAGCTGACGGGAGTGTACAACCGCGCGTTCTTCGACCAAGCGCTCAAAATCGAGCAAGCGCAGGCCAAGCGCTACAAGCGCCCGCTCACATTAATGCTCATCGACTTGGACAAGTTCAAACCCATCAACGATTTGTACGGGCACAAAGTGGGAGACCAGTACTTGCGCAAAACTGCCGTGTTGCTGCAAAAGGGATTGCGCGAAACCGACGTAATTTCCCGGTACGGGGGAGACGAGTTTGTCGCGCTCTTGCCCGAAACCGACGAAAAGACGGCTGAAAAAGTCGTCCAGCGGTTGAAGGAAGTTTTTGCCAAAAACCCCTTCATTGTGAAAAAGAAAAAAATCCCCATCCATTACAGTTTGGGAATGAAAACAGAGTCCAAAAATTTCGAAAAACTATTACAGCAAGCGGATACTGCAATGTACAAGGAAAAGCGCGGAAAACGCTAGTCTTTCGTTTCCAACAGCAACGCTTCCTTGAACAGCCAGATTTTTTTGGACGGAAGGAATTCCCACGCCTTTTCAAACCCTTCGCGCTTCACTTGTTCAAAGTATTCTTGCACTTCTTTCAATTGCGCGGCAGAGTTTTCCAAATCGGGCGTGTAATGCCTTTCTTTCAAGGGAGCGCAAAAGGGGTAGAATTCGGCTAAATTCAAGTCTTCCTTTCTACCAATTAAGGGAAAGAGCTTGCACTGTTCGGGGCGCGCTTCGTGAACCAAACACTTCCTGTTCTCCGAATCCCTAAAAATGCAAACTCCCTCTTTGCTCCGCTTCAATGCAATGCTGGGCAGCAGGAGAAAGCGCTCCGCGCTCGAGTGCTTGGACAGTTGTTCCTGCAAAAAAGGATGCATTTCTTTTTTTGCAATCGCGAGCTCGTTCGGAGAAGCGTCAAAGGGAAACAATTGCAAAAAAACTGTACAGTATTGCTCCAGAAAGTCTTCTTGGGAAATATTTTTGGACTCGGCCATGGCTTCTGCTTCGCGCGGGAGCAGGGTAATCCAGTATTCTTTGCAGCAGTTTCCGCAATTGCCACACTCGAATTCCGAAAAATCCATTCGGACTCTACATAAGGAATTCCTTTTAAGGGGTTGCAAATCCCTATTTTATTGTCGCCCGGATGGCGCAATGGTTAACGCAATCGCTTTGTAAGCGATCGATTGGGGGTTCAAGTCCCTCTCCGGGCTCTTTTACAAAAATTTTTCAAACCATTCGAGCGAGAGTTTTTGGACTTTTTCTTCAATCGAGTCGAAACCGTGTCCAATGTTTTCAAACAATTCTAGCTTGGAGTTTTTGGAAAGGAATTGCATCGCTTTTTGGGAGTGTTCGAAGGGAACGAACGTGTCTTCGGTTCCGCAAATGAGGAGTATGGGACAGAGAACGGGAGAAAGCAGTTTTTCCTGTACAACGGCTTCGCGCTCTTTCAAGTATTCTTTCGAAATTTTGAACTCTCTCCCGCCGTGCGAGTGGAGCAACACATTTTTGTCTTCGAATGATTCGTGGAATTCTCCTCTTTCCACAAATGGAGGCTTTTTGGAATGCGTGACGGGCGCCCACAACACCATGGCTTTGATTTTGTCCAAATATCCTTGCAATGCAACCAATGCGCCAAGACTTTCCGCCCACACGCCGAATTTGTGGAATCTTTTTTGTTCAAGAAATTGAATGGCAGCGGAAAAGTCTTCCACTTGCCCGTGCAACGTGATGATTCGCTGTTCGCTTTCTCCGCATGCGCCAAAGTCGAAGCGGAGCACGGAATATCCCGCCTTGTTCAATTTTTCGGCCATTTTGACCAGGCGCGCGCGGTCCTTGTTGGCCAGAAAACCGTGCACGACCAGAATGCAAGTTTCGGACTTTCCGGCATAGAATGCGCCCGCCAACCGCTGGCCAGAGGCGTTTTGAAAGGAAACTTTTTCCATGTGCTTTTCACTTTTTTCCCGGAACGAAGTGGTGTTTTCGGCAGCGCGCTTCGTAGAATTCTTTTTCTCCAATGAGTACAAGCGGGGAGTCGTAGGGCGCAGGCTTTCCATTAATCAAGCGCTGGGTTTTGGACGCGCGCGCTCCGCATGGAATCCTGTTCTCTTTGAACGTGCATACGGCGGAGAGAAAGTCGACATCGTCGGCGACGGCGACGAGTTCTCCCACGTTTTTGGAAGAATCTTTGAATGTGAAAGGTTCTCCGCGAAAGCTCTGGTTGAGCGTGGTGCAAATGACTGTTTTTCCCTCACCAGCCAGTTGTTCGCACAAGCCGACGAGCTTGTCGTCGAAAAACTGCGCCTCGTCGATTCCTACAACGGTCGTTTCGGGCAAGAGTTTTTCTTTTAGCTCTGCGGAGTTGCGCACGGGAATGGCCGAAATCATGAATCTGTCGTGCGAGGAGAGCTTGGACGCGGAAAAGCGCTGGTCGTCGAAAAATTTGAACACTTGAACGTTGTGCTGGGCCACTTTGACTCTATTGATTCTTCGAATCAGTTCAGAGCTTTTTCCCGAAAACATGGGCCCTACAATGACTTCCAGCCTTCCCGTCATGTTTCGATTTTTAAAGCCAAAACCTTTAATAGACGGCTTTCGTGTTTAAAGACGTGGAAGAGCAGTACATCCAACTCGTCGCGAATTACGGAGACTGGAAGGCCGTCAAAAAGCTCAAAATCGAAGCCGCCACGGATTCTAGGACTGTGTTGCAGTTTTTGGCCTCTTTGGGAATTTCACTCGACAACAAAATCGAGCAGAATTTGCGCAAAACCGTTGCACTCGAAAAATTGGACGCCGTGCTGGCCGAACTTCCGAAAGGAAAAAGCGAAGCGGAGTTGGCGGAAATGTTGAGCGCGGTTTCGGGCGGAAAAGTGAACAAAAGTATTAACGAGATTACGAAAGAAATCGGGGTTTCGGGAAAAGAGCTCGCGGAACTGCAAGAGTTTTGCAAAGTCTATGCGCTCAAAAAAGCGTTGAAAGAATCGGGACTGTTTGTCGACTATTCTGCTGTTCATTTGCAGATTCCGGGAATGAAAAAGAGCTTTGTCAAAAAGGCCCCATAGTCGTCCTATTAAACCTGTTTTTCGTGCAAATTGTTGAACGGTTCCAAACGGAGCAAGCCAGTACCATCGAGCCCGAAGGCGAAGATGGTACGCGTCGCTGGCTCACGCAAGGGCCAAGGGGCTGTAGTCTAGTCTGGTTAGGATCCTAGCTTTGGGAGTTAGAAACCCCGGTTCAAATCCGGGCAGCCCCAATTTTTTCCAAACCTTTAAATACAATTCCCACTTCTGTTCAAGCATGTTCGAAAACTGGTTCAAAGCGTTTTACAATCCCGAAGTCGAGCTGGAAAAGGAAAAAAAGAAAGCCGACTTGTGGAAGGGAGTGCTGAATTACTGTTTGATTCCCACGATTGCCGCGTTTGCCGTTGGAATTATTGTTTCGGTTGTTTCGGTATTATTCGGAAGTTTGCTTTCGGGAGTCGAGGGCGGAGATGTTTTGCAGAGCATTGGAATGGGCGCGTTTATTCTATTGCCCGTTCTCGCATTTGTCGGAGTTGCAATTCTTTCCCTCCTTTGCATGGGTTTTACTTTTTTGGGCGCCAAATTGATGAAGTCGAAGGGAAACTTTACTACTTTGTATTACTTGTCTTCCGTTTTTTTGCCCGCGCTGTACTTGATTGTCATCGGGTTGTTTGTAATATACATCATCGGCCTCGCGCTCGCGAGCGTGTACATTGGAATTTTGATTTCGCTCGTCGCGATGGCGTTCATCTATGTGGTTTTCTTTTACTATTTGTACTTGTACTGGCTCGTGCTGAAGACAGCGTTGAACCTGCCCAACCAAAAGCTCATTATTGCAGAAGCAATCGGATTCATCTTGTTGTTCATTGTCGCAGCCATTATTGTATTCGCGATTGCGGCGGCTGTGTATTCGGCCATGGGAATCGATGCTTCGACTCTGATTGCGTAGTCCTTTCCAAACCCATATTAATCTAATTTTGCACCAACTATTTCGAACCGCGCCATTGCGAGCAGAGCGAGCAACGCCCATCGAGCAACAGCGAAGATGGTCGGCGTCGCCGGCTCACGCAAGGGCCGGGGCCGTAGTCTAGCCTGGTAGGACCCTACCTTGGGGTGGTAGAAACCGGAGTTCGAATCTCCGCGGCCCCATTTCCTTTTTATTCTGAAAGCGCGTAAGCAGTGCATGTTTTTGCCCTTTGACGTTGCCGCCATCCAGTGGGCGCAAAGTTTTGCCACTCCAACATTGACTTTACTGTTCAAAGCCATTACGTTGCTGGGAAATCCCGCATTTTGGGCGTTTATTGCCGCGTGGCTGTATTGGAGCCAGAAGGAAAAAGAATCGTTTTACTTGATGGCGCTGGCGGGCGTTTCGTCCGCAATCGTTGGAGTGTTAAAGTTCGGGTTCCAGCAGCCGAGGCCTTTGCCAAGCGAGTTCAACGTGCTGGAAAACGCAAGCGGTTTCGGCTTTCCTTCCGCGCACTCCGCGCTCGCGGCTGCAATATTTTCTTTCTACGAGCAAAAACTGAAACCGTGGTGGAAAGTATTCGCGTTCATTCTTGTCATATTGGTCGCGTTTTCCAGATTGTATTTGGGCGCGCACTTTTTGAGTGACGTGCTCGCGGGAATCGTCATCGGACTGTTGTTGGGAAAAGCGTTTTGGTGGTTTCGAAACCGCACGGAGCACATGCACTTCCGCATCGCGTTTTGGAAGGAAGAAATGGCCTTGTTCATTCTAGTCGTCGTTTCGCTCGCGTTTGTCTACTTGTTTGAAGAGTGGATGCTGTTTGCGCTCTTTTTGGGATACTTTTTCGGATACGCATTCAGTGCGGAATTGAAATTGAAGCAGAGCGGAAAGAGTTTGGAGCGCAAGTTTTACGGGTTTTTGGGACTGGGCGTTTTTGCGCTCAGCTATTGGTATTCTCCCACGCTCGAACAAAAATTCCTTGCCCTGCTCGTCGCAGGATTGTGGATTTCGTTCATCTACCCGCTTGCGGTGGAAGCATACTTGAAGCCGAAAAAGAAGGCATTGATTTCGGATTTCGACTTGGGAACGGAAAAGTGGAAGCGCCCGTACTTTGACGCAAAGGGAAACCGCATTTCGAAAAACTGGACGAGAGAAGCGGAAAAACCGAAAAAGGCACGAAAGAAAGCGCGCAAAATCGTGCGGAAAAAGCGCACTGTTCGGAGAAAAAAGAGTGTAAAGAAACCCGCCGCCCCGAAGCGGAAAAGGGCGGGAAAGCGAAGAGCCAAGCTCAAAATGCGAAGCAAGCGGTATCGAGCGAAGCGAAGATAGCGCGCGGACCTGGCCTACGCAATGGCCAAGCGTCGCTGATTTTAAACCATTTCCACCCTTTGATGGTTCTATCCCGCCTTAGCTCAGCTAGTTAGAGCACACGGCTGTAGGCGTTTGAAGGACGAAAACCGTTCAAAACGATTGAGCGGAAACCGTGGGGTCCCCAGTGCAAATCTGGGAGGCGGGAATACGTGCAATGTGCGAATCTGGGCCGGAACTCCGCTTGGCCAATGTTTATTAACTCCTTGAATGGATTATTTGTATTAGCAGGTGAAACGAATGGAAAAGAGAAAATTTACGGTGGTTATCGAAAGGGACGAAGAAGGTTGGCTGGTGGCGGACGTTCCCGAACTGCAAGGATGCCACACGCAAGCCAAAACTATGGACGAACTGATTAAGCGCGCGAAAGAAGTCATCGAACTCTGCCTGGAAAGCGGAGAAAAAGCCGAACGAATCGACTTTGTGGGCATTCAAACCATCGAGGTGTGAACTTGCCACGGCAAGCCACCGCCAAAGAAGTAATGGCACTCCTTGAAAGCATGGGCTTCAAACACACTCGAACCAGAGGAAGCCACTTTCGCTATGAACACCCAGACGGAAGAAAAACCTCCGTTCCCGTGCACGGAAAAGAACCAATCGGACCCGGATTATTGAATATCATCATCAAGCGAGACTTGAGAATGGACAAAGACGCATTCTTCAAACTGCTCGAAAAAAAGTAAGACTCTCAGTCGTGAAACAATGACTTATTTCGTATACCTGCTCGAGTGCAAGGACAAGAGCTTATACTGCGGGATTGCAAAAGACGTGAAGAAACGATTGGCGGAGCATGAGAAGGGAAAAGGGAGCAGGTTTGTGCGCTCGCGCCTGCCCGCCAAAATTGTGTACACGGAAAAGGCGAAAACTCGCTCGAAAGCGTTGAAGCGGGAAGCGCAAATCAAGAAAATGAAGCGCGAAAAAAAGCGGGAACTTTTTAGTGCAGTATGAAGCTGTAAAATCCGAACGCCCACAGCGCGAGCAATATCAGCAACAAAGTGTAGAATATTTTCGTCTCGCGGAGCTTGAAGTCGAATATTTTTTTGAAAATTTCCTTCGCATTCGCGAGCGTGAATCCTGCAAAGAGAATAACGAGGGGCATTATTTGCAAATGGTAGCGCTGTTCGGCATGCGAGAGCGAGTGGATGACCAAAAAGTACAAAATAACGAGGAAGAATAGCTGCGCGTACTTGCTCTTCGAGTACGCGGCGCCGGCCAAAAATAGAATCATTAAAAGAATGTAAAAAATAATGGAGCCGTAGGCGAACAAGTTGTAGGAAATTGAAGAGCTGACGGCGCCGTAATAGTCTCGCGTGGGCTGTCCCGCCATGAAGGTTTCCAGCCACAAAAACACGGTCAGTTTGGCGGGAACTTGGGAGAGTATAGTGGCCAGGTTTTGCGGGTTGAGTGCTTGCAAGTAGAGGGAGAGGGGGTGCTCGTTGGCGAGCTCTTTGGTTTCGTTGTATGAAGCTTCCAAGTTCACGTCGGGGTTGATGTCGGAAAACCCGGGAGAAGTCGTCCACGCGAGGGTTTGCTCTCCCACATTGTCGATGAAAATGAACTGGTGGTAGGTTTGGAACAAAAAGAAAACGTACGGGCCGATGAGAATGAGGGCTCCCACGATAGAAACGAGCGCCAGAACGGGCTTCCACTTTTTGGAAAAGACTAGAAAGAGGGGAACGAGCAGGAACAAGAGCTTGGAAGAGGCGCGCGTGAGCGCGAGAACGCCCAACAACATTCCAGAACCGAGGACCAGCAGCGGAGAGGGTTTTTCGATTGCTTTCACCAAAAAGACGAGCGCGAGCACAAAAACGAGGAGGAAAAAGGTTTCGGACATGACGAATTCGCCGAACATCATCGAGTAGGGATAAACTGCCCACAAGAGCGCAGCTGCGATTCCCGCGCGCTTGCCAAACGCGGTTTTTCCCAGCCAGTACAATGGAAAAACCATGAAAGCGGAGAGGAGCATTTGAACTGCTTTGACTGCGATCAGATTTTCGCCCACAAAAAGGGAGAGAAATTTCAGGAAAATCGAATATCCGGGCGCCCAGGAAAGGTGGATGCTTTTGGCAATCTGCGCGCCGTCGAACAAAAAGTGCATAATATCCGTATAAACTTTGGAGTCTGCGTAATAGCCGGGGGTTTTGAACAGGAAAAAGAACAAAAAGCGCAGGAAGAGCGCGAGCGCGAAAGCGAGCAAGAGCGGAGCCGCGCCCTTGCAGCAAAAACCCAGCTTTTCTCCCAACTTCATTTTTTCGCCCCAAAACCCGAACGGGATAGTTTTAAAAGAAGCCGTTGATTTTAATAAATCCATCCAAGAGTGTGAAAAAATGCAAGTCAGCGTCGTATTGCCAGTATACAACGAAGAAGAAAACATTTTCCTCCTCATTTCGGAAATCGAAGAAACCCTGAAAAAGCGGTTCAAATCCTTCGAAATCATTGCTGTGGATGACGGATCGACGGACGGCAGTTTGAGCGCGCTGCTCCAAATGAAGAAAAAGTACAAAAATCTCAAAATCGTCAAGTTGAAGAAGAATTTCGGGCAGAGCGCGGCGCTGGATGCGGGCTTTGGACTCGCGAAAGGCGAAGTCATTGTTCCCATGGACAGCGATTTGCAAAACGACCCGAACGACATTTTCAAGCTCGTGCAGAAGGCAAAGGATTTTGACGTCGTGTGCGGTTGGAGGTATACGCGAAGGGATTCGTTTTCGAAAAAAATCTTTTCCACCATCGCGCGCTTTATCGAACAGCGCTCTACTGGATTAACGATTCACGATTCGGGGTGCACCTTGAAGGCGATTCGGAGGGAAGTCGTGCAAAAGATTTCTCTCTACTCCGAAACCCACCGCTTTATTCCCGCACTCGCGCAAAACTTTGGCTTTACAGTAACGGAAGAAAAAGTCAACCACCGCGAGCGAAAGTTCGGAAAAACCAAGTACAACGTCAAACGCCTGTTCAAGGGATTGATGGACTTGTCCTTCATCAATTTTTGGAACAATTTTTCCAACCGACCCCTGCACTTTTTCGGGTTTTTCGGACTGGGAAGCATTGTATTGGGCTTTGTTATTGCAGCGTATAAAATATTCTACCAGTTCTTGTACGAGGGGCTTCCATTGGAAGCGGGACCTTTATTGCTGCTTTCCATCCTGCTCGTCATTTTGGGCGCCATGTTTTTGATGATGGGCTTTCTGGCCGAAATCATGATTCGAAGCTACTATCAGTCGAGCAACTCCAAGCCGTACCTGGTTGAAAAAGTGTATTAGAAAATGTGCGGAATTATTGGATTCAATTTCGAAGACCGAGGACTGCTGAAAAAGGGCGTCCAATTTCTGGGCCGCCGCGGTCCGGACGGGAGCGGGACTTTTTCGGACAAATTTTGCTCGCTGGGACATGCCCGCTTGAAAATTTTGGACCTTTCCGACAACGCCAAACAGCCCATGCAAAACAAGGTAGGAAATATTGCAATCGTATTCAACGGGGAAATCTACAACTTTCTGGAACTGAAAAAAAAGCTTTCCGAATACCATTTCCGCTCCACTTCGGATACGGAAGTCATATTGTACTTGTACGAAAAGTTTGGCGAAAATTTTGTTGAAATGCTGCAGGGAATATTCGCCATTGCCATCTACGACGCGAGGAAAAAGAAAATTTTCCTGTACAGGGACCCCGTCGGAGTAAAGCCGTTGTACTATTACTTTAAAGAGGGAAAATTCGTCTTCGCTTCGGAAATCAAAGCGATACTGGCATGCGAAGACGTCCCGCGCGAAGTCGATTCCAGCGCTTTCAAGGCGTTCCTGCAACTGCGCTACATTCCATGGCCGTTGACGATTTTCAAAAACATTTTCAAGCTCCCGCCGGGAAACTGGCTTGAGTTTTCAAACGGAAAAATTTCGCTGAAAAAATTCGAGTATGCAGGCGGGCAGAAATTTTCGCCCTCGGACGGCCTCGCAGAAAGCGTGCGCAGTCGATTGGAAAAGGCGGTAAAAGACCAGATGATTTCGGATGTGGAAGTGGGCGCTTTTCTTTCGGGCGGAATCGACTCGAGCATTGTTTCGGGACTGATGTCGCAAGCCATGGAAAAAAATCTGAAAACATTTTCCATCCGCTTTCCAAACTCGCAGTTCGATGAGAGCCGGCACGCGGAACTGGTTTCCAAAGTCTTCAACACGGAGCATTTTTCCGTCGATTTTGACGAAAGCGCGGTCAAATACTTGAAAGACGTTGTATTCGCATTGGATGAGCCCTTGGCCGATCCCGCCGCGCTTCCAACATTCGTTCTCTCCAAGTTCGCCAAAAAGCGCGTCTCTGTGGTTTTGACGGGAGAAGGGGGGGACGAACTGTTCGGCGGCTATGAACACATTAACATCATCAAAAAATTCAACCCTTTATTTGTCCTTCCCAAACCCATTCGCAAGCTCGCGATTTTTCCCGCCAAACTCGCGCCCAAACAATTGCTCAACAAAATGCTTCCCTATTTTGGACTACTGGGAGAGGAAACGTTTTCGCGCATTGAACTTTTTTTGGATTCGGATGACGACGTGGAAAAGTACTTGTCCATGGTTGAAATCGTCAGCGAGAAAGAGTATGGGGAAATGGTTCCGCAAGGAGAACGATTCGCACTTTCCGAGTTCGTCCGCGCGCACAGCGCGGGGCAAAAAGTGGAACAATTGCTCGACTTTGAATTCCGCAACACTTTGCCCGAAAACTTGCTCATGAAAGTGGACAAGACTTCGATGAATTTCGGACTCGAAGCGAGAGTTCCCTTTTTGGACCTGAATTTTTCTAATTATGTCCGCTCGATTCCTTCCAACCTCCTGCTCGCAGGCGGAAAGGAAAAAGCATTACTGCGCGCCGCTTTCAAGGGGTTTTTGCCAGAAGAAATTCTGCAGCGCAAAAAGCAGCGCTTTTTCGTTCCCATCCACGAATGGTTTTCAAAAGGAGTACTGGACGAGGAAGCGCGCTTTCAAGAGCTCGCGCGGGAAAAATGGATCCGAAGAGAGTATTTGGAAAAGGCAAAACGGAATTTCGGCCAGTCTCCGCTTTATTACGCGCGCCAATACTGGAACTTGTTGTGCTTTTCCATGTGGAAGGAACAGTTTTTGGACTGAATCCTTAAATAGCGGAAACGCGCAATCTCTTGCATGCCAAAACATCCCCTAAAGCGCATCCGAAAGTCCAAAATCTTGAAAGAAGAAATCATTGCCGACTTTATTTTTTTGGCGGTTCCGTTCATTATTACAGTCGCGGCGCTGTTCGTTTTCGACATTCATTGGAACTTTTATCCGGGAGGGCAATTGTTTCCTCCTGCGAAATTCGTCTTCGCGGATCCGGGCATTTACGTGTGGGGTGGGCTGTTGGGAGCGATTGCGGGATTTTTTCTCATCAAACTGTTTTTGATGGGCGTGCAGGAAGAAGAACGGGTTTGGGGAAGGAATAAATAGAGCAAAAGGGAATGATTTTGCATGGGAAGACGATCTCATCGCATGCAGGTTCCGGCAGGAGTGTTCCGCCACCGTGGCGCTTTTGCCGAAAAGTCCTCTTCGAACACTCCAACTTTTTTGCCTGGCGACAAAAAAACCGAAATGAAGCGGCAAGAGCTGTTAAACTTGAAGGGAAAATTATTTTCAATTAAAGCAGGAAGCCCAGAAGCGCTGAAAAAAATCAACCGCATTCGACAACTTTACCAAGAAACGGGACAAGAAATTGATTCTGGGACTGACGAGTGGCTTACAGGAAAAGGAAAAAAACATTTCTGGTCATAGTCACGGAAAAAAATCTATTCTTTTTTCCTTCCATTCCAAAACGCGAAACCGAGCATGATTAGAAGGACAAAGACGGCGAATACGGGCGGAAGGTCTGGAACGGGCACTTCTTTGGCTTTTCCAGTGCCAAACACTTTTGCGAGCTCGTTGTTCCACACATAGGTTTCGCCCGAACCGTTTTCGAGCGTGCTCGTATTCACTTTCGCATATAATGTGTAGTTTTTTCCTTCCAAAGAAGAAAAGTCAAGTCCGGAAGTTTCAATCGTTCCCGTACTGCCCGCCAAAACAGGGGTCACGAGACCGCTGGATGGAAAGTCGAACAGCACTTCATTGGTAACCGCATCCCGAACTTGCAGTTTTTCGAGAATTGCATCGCGCGTCGAAGTGGACAAAACGTTTTTGACTTCGATTTCCATTTTCAAGTTGCTTGCCTTGTCTTTGGGAATCTGGTCGCTTTCAACCCATTCCCCCGCATCATTTTGATAGAACAGTTTCACGGACTCTACGATGAACACGTCTCCCGGTTGGGTTTCGGGCGGAATGGTTCCGCCGTTTACCGTGTACTCTTTCAAGTCAGAATCATTAGTTGTATTTGTGTTTTGCCCGCGTATGTTTCTTAGTTCTGCAACAACATCATAGTTTCCTGCAAGCACGGCTGGAGAATAAGCGCTTATTGGGCAAGTATAATTTTTAGTATTTGGGTCAGAACCGCCATCTCCGGCACCCCTTATTTCTTCATCAATATAGGCACAGCTATCCAAAACAGTGCTTGTATCTCCATCCTTGTAAATTTCAATGTATAAATTATATTTTATCTCTGGAGACCAATTACCACTCCAATTAACGTGTGCATCTATTTGTTGAGCTGTTCCTTCATCAATTCCAGTTGGTGGCACATCCATTGTTACACCAACATCAGCGCCAGAAGCATCTACTTCCAAGTCGCTTTTCCCGCAAACTACTTGTTTTAGCGTATTGTCTTGCGGGTTTGTATAATAAAGATTCAAATCTGGCTTGAAATATAAGGGGTATATTATATTCAACACGTTTTGGCTGTAAACGTCTTTGTCGCATTGCCAGAAATTGCAGTCTCCCCCAGTGCAGTTCCAGTTTCCGGCAGTATCCTGCTTGAATTGCGGATTTGTTGGCCCGCAATTCATGTCAAACTTTTCGGGCTTGAAGCCGCGATAACTTGCAGCAACTCTCACGCCATTTCCAGTATTAATTACGCTCGGGGTTACACTCATGGAGCAGCTTGGCTGGTAGGTTTTCAATTCGAAATTGAACCAGTATGCCCAGTCATAGTGAAAATAGCCTTGAGCATAAGGAGAATAGAGCCCGATGTTTATTTCTGCTCCGCAATCGTCTTTTTTGCCATAATCTTCGTAGTAGCCGCGGGAATAACTTTTTGTATCATCATAGTAAAGAGAATTTTTGTTGTCGTAGAAGCCGGCACTTGCTATAATGCGGTTTCCGCTCGCATCTTTTAGAAACGGTTCGGTTGTTTGTGTTGTTCCCAAGCTAAGATCGGGGAGATACAAGTGGCAAGCAGTCCAGTCGGGTATTGGAATGCCGTCGCAGTTTCTCCAAAGAGAGTGCTGTTCTTCTGTATATGGGCCACTTTCACTCCATCTCGGGACTTCTGATCCAGATATGTACGGTTTCGAGTTTCGTATAAACATTTTGATTGGCTTGCAGTTGTTTGCAGTTTTCACAGCAAAGTGTGAAATGAAATAGTCGCTGTCGAACGCGTTTGAGTCCTTGTTGATTGGTTTTGCTCTGCCTTTTGAGTAATATTGGTCAAAATATTTTGAAAAAGCGGAAATGTCTGGAACATAGAACTGATAATTTATTATTCCATCTTCATCAGTGTCTGTTCCGTCAAAAGTAATTTGATTACCATATCTTCCAGTAAAAGTTTGACCATCTTCGAGCAACAACCAAATACCGACAAAGTTTTCGTCGGAAGAAGCATTATAGTTTTCATCCACTTTAACCCTGTATTTTGCTTCAACTTTTGAGCTTGTCGCATAATATGTTGTTCCTCCTGTTGAATATGGCAACTGGTATTGCCGGCTTAACGTCAAACTATTGCTTGAAACCTCGTTTGGAACATAGGTGAACTTTCCGATAAAGTTTAAGGTGTCAGGATTTTTGTAGTCGCTGATTTTGTTGTTTGTTTGCGTGCCGCCAGAACCGTGCATGTGTCGAAATTCGATTGTGTTGTCTGTACAGTCGACCAAAAAAGAAACACTGCCAGAATATGCCCAATCTCCAGGCGAATAAATAATCATTGTCGGCATGAGGTCATTTCTGCCAAGGTAATACAAGTGGTTCGGGTTTGGAGCATCGCTTCCTTTGAAAGAACACCTGTCTTGGTAATCTGGATATGAAAGGCGCATAAACCATGGAAAGTCGTGCACAAACTGGCTCGTGCAAGCATTATAATCTGCCGGATCGTTGAAAGAAAAACTGTCGTCCGGAGAAAAGTATGTAAAAAACTGAACTATTGCAGGATAGCCTACCCCATAGTTGTAGGTTCCAGAATCTGGCCTGCAAGCAGTGCACGCTGCTCCAACTCCACTATAACAAGGGCCGCCTTTTCCAGAACAAGTGCCCTCAGACATTGGACAAAATCCATTCGGAGAATCATTCGTAGCATAAACCATGCTGCATAAAACAAAAAATGCCAAAACCAACAATAAGATTTTTCCCTTCAAAGATAACCCCTTTCTCACTGAAAAAAAGTGTTTTCTGCTTTATATTCATTTGCCCTTTTTGCGTTTTTTCTGGGCCTTTTTGGCCGGCTTTTTCGAGCGGCAGCCGCACGAGCAATTCGGACCGCACGTGCACTTCGGGCCGCACTTTTTGCAGCCACATTCGCACTTGCACTTCATTTTTCAACTCCTCCAATTTTTTCGATTTTTCCCTCTCTTCCCGTGGAAATCTGCAATTGCCCGTTGTACTCCGAACACCATCCCTTTTGGATCTCAATCTTTTCTCCCTCTGCAAGAGAGCGGATTTGGTCGTTCCACAATGTAATCCGAATTTCTTTCCCCTTCGAATCCTTTCCCACCACATTCTGCAGCGAGCCCTGCTTGTTGCGCGAGGCGAACGCGCGCGGCTCTCCCACGGAGACGATTTCGAGAGAAAGGGATTCGAACGTGGAGTTCGCTTTCAAGTCTTGGATGGAAAATTGTTTCATACGAGTATCAGCCCCAAGAAAATGCACGCGATAATGGCTAAAAAGGCGCCTATATACTGGTGGCTGGCGATGGCTTCCTTGTTCAAATACACGCCCAAAAAGAGCGCGAGCGCGGGATAGGCTTCCGTAATGGCCGTGGTTAGAGAGATGGAATTGGAAGACAGGGCGAATGCGAACAAGAGCCACGCGGCCGTGTCGAAAACGCCCATGGGAAGAATGACTTTAAAGTGCAGTTTGGCGTCTTGGAAGAGTTTGGAAAACGCTTTTCGTTTTGCAATGATGACCAGGCACATGACGGTGTAGATGACCCATGGAACCCAAATGGCCAGGATCGGAGAAGCCATGCGCGCGCCCGCGCCCGTCAAAAAATTCATCACGCCCAATCCCACGGCAGCAACGATTCCCAAAACGAGTCCTTTTTCCAGTCGAACTCTTGCGCTTTTCAGCGAAAGAGAGGGAGTAGAGATGAGCAGTATTCCGGCAAAAACGAGCCCGATGATCAAGTATTGCAGGGAAGAAAGGGTTTCGTTGTAGAAAATAATGGCCAAAAAAATTGTAATCGGAAGCTCGATTTCGAGCAATACGTCAATGACGGAAAGTTTTCCCTCCTTGTAGGCTTCGAAGAGGAGCACGGCGACGAAAAAAGTCAGCACGCCCAAAAACAGCAAAATGGAAGCGTTTCCGATTGAAAACAGCAAGGGCAATTCCGGCAGTACAAAGGGAAAAAGCGCAATGCTTCCAATCACTCCGATCCAAAAAAGCGCTTCAATGTCTCCGATCTTTCTCGTCGTCTTCTGGATGAAATAGTCGCCGAAGCCCCAGCACGCCATGGCGCCGAACGCGGCCAGTATCGCGAATTCAAACGGCATTCAAAAGTACAAGAAAAGGGGAAATTTAAACATGCCTATTTTCCGTTGCGCGAAGGAAGCTGGATGCCCGCAATCTGGTTCGTGAATTTCTGCAGGCGCGCCAATTCTTTCTCCAGCACGCAAATGGACTTGTACATTTTTTTCTCGGAAATTGTTTTCGGGTTTTTCAGTTTGAGTTTTTCCATTTCAAAGTCCTGCAACGCGGAGCGGATGGACACCTGTGCCTTCAACAGCACGGCGCGCTTCAAAATGTCCAGCAAGTCGGCGGAGAGGACGACGTACACTTTTCGGTCCGAATTCTGCTTGACTTTTTTCACCACTCCCATGACTTCCAAAAAGTCGATGGAGAGGGAAATGGCGGAAAGGGAATACTTCGTCTTGGAAGCGATGTCCTGCAGGGAAACGGGGCCCTGGGCGATCAAAAGAGCGGCCAGAATTTTTCCGTGCAGTTCGCTGTATCCTAAGGAAGAAGCGACTTGGGAAAAGGTTTCGAACAGCTTGTGCTCGACTTCCGCTTCGCGGCGCATGCTTTTAAAGGGAAAAGAAAGGATTAAAAGGCGATGGAGGGGCATATTAATGGAATTTTGAAGTTTTAAAAAAGTGTAAAAGTTGAAAGTATGAGCGAGAAAAAAAGCGTCGTTTCGTCGGATTACGGAGGAACTCTTCCCGTTCAAACCCGCTCCCTATGCCCGGAGTGCAAGAGAGTATTGGACGCGGAAATTTTCGCGGGGGAAGACGGGAAAGTGTACATCCACAGAAAGTGCCCGCAACACGGGGAGTGGAACGAAATCTACTGGGAGAGCGCGGAGTATTACAACTGGGCGAAACAGTTCGCGGCCAAAGCCCGCGGCGTCGACAACCCGAATGTTGGAAAGGAAATTGAAAACAATGGAAAAAACTGCCCTATGGACTGCGGACTCTGCGCGAACCACCATACCCACACGGGACTCGCGAATATTGCCCTTACAAACAGGTGCGATTTGAGCTGCTGGTACTGCTTCTTTTACGCAAAAAGCGGGGATCCGGTTTACGAACCCTCAATGGAACAATTGCGCGCCATGCTCGAAAATTTGCGCAGCGAAAAGCCCATTGCAACCAACGCTCTCCAACTGACGGGCGGAGAGCCCACACTGCGGAAGGATTTGCCCGAAATCGTCGAAATGGCGCGAGAGCTGGGATTCGAACACATCCAATTGAATACGCATGGAATGGTGCTGGGAAAGGATTTGGAATTGTGCAAGCGCTTGAAGAAAGCGGGAGTGAATACGCTGTACATGAGCTTTGACGGAACGACTCCCCAAACCAATCCGAAAAACCACTGGGAGGCGCCGCAAGCGATTGAAAACTGCAGAAAGGCGGGTATTGGAATCGTATTGGTTCCCACGCTCATCCGAACCGTGAATGAAAAAGACATGGGAAACATTTTGAACTTCGGACTGAACAACTTGGACGTCGTACGGGCCGTGAATTTCCAGCCCGTTTCTTTGGTGGGAAGGATGCCGAAGAATCTGCGCAACCAGCAGCGCATTACCATTCCCGGAGCGCTGAAAGAGATTGAAGAGCAAACCAATGGTTTGATTGCACGGAGCGACTTTTTTCCCATTCCGTGCGTGTCGAGCGTTTCCGAATTCGTTTCCGCACTGAGCGGGCAACGGCAGTACGAGTTGAGCGTGCACTTTGCGTGCGGAGCGGCAACCTATTTGTTTTTGGACGGAAACAAGCCCGTGCCCATCACGCGCTTCGTGAACATTGAAGGACTTTTCGAATATTTGGACGAACAGGCACAGGAATTGAAGAAGGGAAAAAACAAGCTATTAGTAGGGGGAAAAGTAGTGATGAAATTGGGACAATTCATCGACAAAAAAAAGCAGCCCAAGGATTTGGACTTGATCAAAATATTGTACAATGCGCTCGTACTGCACAACTATGACGCGTTGGGAAAGATTCACGAGCGGTCCATGCTCGTGGGAATGATGCACTTCATGGACCCGTACAATTACGACCAGCAACGGGTGGAAAGGTGCGACATCCACTATGCGATGCCGGACGGGAGAATTATTCCCTTCTGCTCGTTCAACGTCTTGCCGGAATTGTACAGGGACAAAGTGCAGGCGCAGTACAGTTTTTCGTGGAAAGAGTTCGCGGAAAAGTTTCCCCAATACGATGTAAATTACAAGTACAAGCGCGACCAGGAAGAATTGGAAAAAAACCCGCTCTACCAAAAAGCGTACTTGGGGCAGAAAGAATTTTTCGGAAGGGAAAAGTAATGGAAAAAAAGTGGATTGAAACCAAATTCGGACGGGCACCGTTCGAAAAAGTCAAATTGTTGCGCTTTTCCGTGCAGGGATTGAAAGATCGCAACGACGCAGCTACCATTCAGTACCAATTATTGCTGAAAGAGTTCATCATCCGCTGCCATATTGAATTCGAAACGGGAACGGGAAGCGTTTTGTACAATCCTTTGGACGCGGATGCGGGAATGGTGCTCAAAGCCATTCCAAGCCCGTTTTCGGGAAAAGTATTGGAAGAAAAAGAAGTCCCATTCGAACAAGTGCTCGAAGAAGGGTTTCATCTGAAAGGTTGACTATTATTTCAAGTCGCGGATGCGCTGGCGGATTGTTTCAACCTCTTCCGGAGTGCTGTTTCCATTCAACCCCATTTCGCGGAGCAGTATTTCTCGGAGAGTATTGAAATGGGCGAACGAAATTTTGAATCTTTTACCATAGTTAGAATAGGACCAGTATTTTTCTTTGGCGAAAACATCCACCATATCCAGGAGTATTTCTTGTTTTCTGGGCAAGGGTGTTTTTTGCGGTTTTTTCAAGCGACGGAATTCAGTTGGAAGGGTTCGGTTCGCGAGTGATAAATAATGAAGAGAAATTTGGAGTTTTTGAACTCAGCGCTTTAATTCTCGAATGGTTTGGCGCATTTTTTCTGTTTCTTCTGGAGTGCTTTTCGCGGAAAGGCCGAGTTCGAGGGACAAAAAATCCCAATAGCTTGAAATGAGGCTACCCGCATGGGAAAACTTTTTTGCCAGTTCTTTGCGTGGAAGATGCTTGAATTTGCGCTTCAAAAAATAGTCCACCATTTTCAGCAAGATTTTCTTTTTTTCCGCAAGCGGGACGGTTTGAGGACTTCTAAAACGACGGAATCGGACTGCTTTCTGATTGGCCATCAAAAAATAAACCATTGGAATGCCTTTGTTTTGATTGCGCGACAGTTTGCACAACTCTCCCAAAGTCAAATGCTTGTAGCGGGGATTTTCAATCAATTTCTGGGCGAGCGCAAGCCTTTTCAAATCCACATTGACCGGCTTTTTGTGGGTGCGCTTGGAAATCAGCGAGCCCCACTTTTGAACGTGCACGAGGCTTTCGCCGGCGCGTCTGGGCGTGATGACGGGCATGAGAGAAACAAGGACTTGGATTATTTAAACGCTTGCCGCGCTTTTTCAATCCAACAGAAACTTTTGGACTTCTTTCAAATTGCGACACACTTTCAACGGCTTTAGTTTTTGCAGTTCCTTGCGCGGAGAGCTTCCGCCGCACACCGCAATCGCGCGCATTTTCGCGCGCTTGGCCGCGAGCAAGTCCAGAGTGGAATCGCCCACCATTATTGCATCGCGGGGGGAAACGCGCAATTTCTTGCACGCTTTGAGCAAGGGTTCGGGATTGGGCTTGCCGTGCAATACATCGTCATACGTAATAATGACGGAAAAGAGGCGGAGGAGCGCTTTGGGCGCGGAGTGAACTGTCGTAATGCGCGAAGAATTTGTAACGAGCGCGACTTTGCGGTTTTTTTTCACTTTTTTTACTAGAGAGATGGCGTTCGGAAACGCAAGACTCTTGTGTTGGATTTGGGCGTAAAAAATCTGGCGGCGGAGCTGGATGAATTTTTCCAAATCAATTCCAAAGTATTTTTTCACGTTTAATTTGAAATAAACGTCTTCCGTGCTCCAGCGAATCAGGGGAGAAATTTTTTTGCGGGAAAGTTTTTTTCCGAACAGTTTCCATAATTGCTGAAACGAGCGCAAGTGCCATTCCGTGCTGTCAATCAAAGTTCCGTCCAAGTCGAAGAGGATTGCCTTCAATGCCATGCTACGAGGCAGGGCGGGAAGTGTTTTAAACCGTTTTCTGGAACCTTTCTTCAACTGCCCGCTTAGTCTAGCGGTTAGGATTCATCCCTGTCACGGATGAGGTTCGGGTTCAACTCCCGGAGCGGGCGTTCGTTTTTCGAGGGATTGGGATGAAAAAGTCAGACGCCGAATTCGAGCGAATCCACCGCGAATGGATTGGAGAGATTGCCAAAGCGATGTCCAACCGGGCCATCCAGCGGCACATCAACCGCCACGCGAAAGAAATCTTCGAAGACGACCCGTTGGGCTGGAGTGTGAGCATGCTCAACCTCACTGAAATCTATATGGCCAAGCACAAAGTCAAGCACTCTTTGCACCACAAAATCGACCGCTTGGCGATGAAATACCGCTATTATCCGAAAGTGCGGACGAAGCTGCCCAAAAATTTCGACATCAAGCAATGGAAGTGCCTTCCAGAGTCCGAAATGGGACAGTACATTGAAATCAAGGCCAAAAAGAGAAAAGCGCGAAAGAAAGCGCGCAGGGTTTAAATAGTCTCTTTGCAAGAAGTAGGTATTCAGTAAAAATTTGGAATACAATTCGATTGGTTAGCCTGTTTTTTTGAAGAAAAAAACCCGGCCTTTTGGTGCAGGAAAAAAAGGTTAATTGGTCGATTTCAAAACGCCAAAAGGAGAAATAGAATATGCCATTTTCAAAGCTGGGCCTGTCGGCCGAATTGTCCAAACACGTGCTCGCGCAGGGATTCGTCCTGCCGTCCGACGTGCAGGAAAAAGTAATCCCCCTCATCTTGCAGGGAAAAGACGTCATCGGACAGGCGAAGACGGGAACGGGAAAAACCGCCGCATTCGGACTGCCACTATTGCAATTGGTGGACGAAAAGGAAAAATTCGCGCAAGCGCTCGTAGTCGTTCCCACCAGAGAGCTCTGCCAGCAGGTGCAGGTGGAAATCGAACGCTTTTCGCACTACAAGCACGTCCGTGTCGTTTCGGTTTACGGGGGCGCAAGTTTGAACGTCCAAGTTTCGCAACTGCGTAGGGGATGCCAAATCGTTGTGGGAACTCCCGGACGATTAATGGATTTGATGCGTCGGGGAGAATTGAGACTGGACAAAACAAAATGGGTTGTATTGGACGAAGCGGACAAAATGCTCGACATGGGATTCATTGACGACATTCAATGGATTCTCCAGCAAGTTCCGCGAGAGCGCCAAACCATGCTTTTTTCTGCGACCATGTCAACGGACATCAAAGACCTGGCCCAGCAGTACATGAACCATCCAGTGGAAGTGAACTTGAGCACAGACACTCTTACAGTAGAAGGCGTTTCGCAGTACTTTGTTTCCGTGGATTTGAAAATGCGCGTTTCACTGCTCGCGCACCTAATCAGGGCGAACAAGGTGCAAAAGGGAATCGTTTTTTGCGAAACCAAGCGCACCGTGGAATGGCTGCAAAACCAATTAAACAGGGAAGGAATCCACGCGGAAGCGCTGCACGGAAACTTTTCGCAAAAACAGCGCGACCAGACTTTGAAGCATTTTGCGGAGGGAAAAATTCCCGTACTGATTGCCACGAATTTGGCTTCAAGAGGACTGCACTTGGAAGACGTTTCGCACATTTTCAACTTCGACTTTCCGCAAGAACTGGAAACGTACGTGCACCGCATCGGAAGAACGGCAAGACAGGGAAAGAAGGGAATTGCCGTAACCTTTGTAACCAACGTGTTGGAGCGCAGGGACATTCGAAGGTGGGAAGACATGCTCAAGACGGAAATGAAGGAAATTCCATTGAAGCAGAAAGCCTAAGCGCTTCCTTTTTTTACAGAACGCAAAAAGGCACTGTATGGCAGAAGAAAAATGGTTCCAAGGAATCGCCATCGCGATTCCATTGTACGGCTTTGTTCCCGCCGCGTCGTTTGCCAGTTTTTTGCCCGCATTTCTGGCCCTGCCCGAATTCGTGGACAAAATGGTCGTGCTGACGAAATCGCGCAGCTACGTGCACTTGGCCGAGCGCGAACTCGCGCAGGACGCCTTGCGCGCCGCGCAAGAGAATCCAATCGACTATGTGTTTTGGATGGAGCAGGACCACGTGTTTTCCGTGCAGGACATGCTTCACTTGCTCAAGTCGGCCAAGGAAAAGGATTTGGACATTGTATCGGGACTGTACGTTGACAGGAAAGACGAAACAAAAGCGGTTGCTTTCGTCAAAAAGGACGGGCAGTATTTTTCGACCGCCACTTTGCCAGACAACAGCATTGTCAAAGTGGACGCGGTCGGGTTCGGGTTCACGCTCGTCAAGTTTTCCGTGCTCAAAACACTGGCCGAAAAATATGGTTTGGAAAAAGCGTTCAATGTGGTTGATTTGGAAGGAAAAGACATCGGCCAGGACTTTTTGTTCTGCGAACTCGCGCAAAAAGAGGGATTCAAAGTGTGGGTGCACACTGGAGTCAAAATCGGGCACGACAACAGCGTGAACTGGCCGAACGAGAAATTGTTTGAAGAGGGAAAAAAATGACCGAACCAAGGCCGTTCAAGGGAATCTGCTTGGGGGTTCCCATATACGGTTTCGTCTCTTCCGCGAGTTTTTCCAGTTTTATCACCGCCATTGCGCTGCTTTCCAAACTTGCGGACTTTTTTTCCGTCTCCACGCACGTCAAAACCTACGTCCACCTGGCGCGGAGGCACATTGCGGAAGGCATTCTCGAGTCCGCCAAAAAAAACGAAATCGATTACGCGTTTTGGATTGACGGCGATTCCGTATTTTCCGAAAAAGAGATTGTTTCGCTCTTGCAGGCGGCCAAGCAGAATGGTTTGGACATTGTCTCGGGGCTGTACGTATATCGTATGGACGATTCCAAGCCCATTGCGTATGTAAAGCGCGGAAGCGAGTGGATTACGCCGTCCAAGCTTCCCAAAGAAAGCCTCGTGCAAGTAAACTCTGTGGGCTTCGGGTTCACGCTCGTCAAAGTAAGTGTGATTCAAAAACTCGTCGAAAAGTACGGATTGGAAAAAACTTTCAATGTGGTCGACTTGGATGGAAAGGACGTGGGGGAAGATTTTTTGTTCTGCCAATTGGCCGAAAAAGAAGGATTCAAGGTTTGGGTGCACACGGGCGTGAAAGTAGGCCACGACAACAGCATCCACTATCCCTCGCCCAAAATCTTCGAACCCAAATAGTTTTTCAACTTGCGCGCATTTTTTGGAAAATTTCTTCCGCGAGTTTGGAAAACTGGATTGCGTCTTCTTCCCGTTCAATCAGTTCCAAATTGGCCTGCGTGCTCGGGTGTTTGGAGCCCAAAACGTCGCACTGTTCGGGGCCGCACGAAATTTCATAAGTCCCGATTTTTTTGGCCTCGTTTATAATTTCCTGTTTGTCCCATGAAAGAAGGGGGCGGAGCACGGGAATGAAAACCGAAGAGCCGATGACGGAAAGGTTTTGCAAAGTCTGGGAGGACACTTGTGCCAGATTTTCTCCCGTTAGAATGAAATCCGCGCCCTCCTGCTCCGCGAGTTTTTGCGCGAGCGCGTAAAATAATCTTTTCAAGTGCACGAAATAGTGCTTGGGGTCGCATTTTTGGGCGACTTTTTCGAGCGCGGGACCGCAGTCGGCGATGAACATTTTTTTCACGCCCAGCGCGCGCGCGAGCGCGAGGGCTTTTGTTTCGGGATTGGAATCCGTAAACGGATAATTCGTGCAGTGAAGGGCAATGACTTCGATTTTGTTTTTGCGCGCAAGTGAGATAGCGACTGCGCTGTCAAACCCGCCCGAAAGCAGGGCAATGCACTTCATAGCAAGGGAAAAAGGGAGCAAAAACCGATTTAAAACAGTTGAAACGGGAAAAGAAGGCCAAAATCGCCTCTTTTCCGCCAATCTGCAAGTTTTAAATCGTTTTCCGTCCGTGAAGTAGTTAGTTTTGCAGTTTCGCCAAAAATCGTTGGCGATTTTTCTAGGTGAAGAAAAATTGGCCTCTCTGTAAATGTTTTGTAGAAAAAATGTTTCCAGCCATGGGCATGGCCGACTGCAGGGTTCCTCTCCAACAAAGGTGACGGTTTTGGTGTTGAAAAACTTGCAAGAGCACTATTTGGTTCCCAAACACGAAATCGTTCCCGCCGAAAAAGTGGCCGACGTCTTGCAACAGTTTGGAGCAACGTTGGAAAAATTTCCCCAGCTTTCCCGCATGGACCCAATCATTGAAGAAATCGGGGCAAAGCGCGGCGACCTCATCAAACTGACGAGAGAAAGTCGGACTGCCGGAACGACCATCTATTACAGGGTGGTCGTGTAATGGAAACCTGGCCCATCATTCAAAGCTATTTCGCGCAACACCAGATGGCGAAAATGGAAACGAATTCTTTCAACCAGTTTTTGGACCAAAAACTTTCCGAAATCGTCAAAGAAACCCAAACCATTTCGCCCAAAATCGAAGAAGTGCGCATTGAATTGACGGATATTGAAGTGGGCCGGCCCAAAATCACGGAAGCGGACGGAAGCCCGCGCATTATTTTTCCCATGGAAGCGAGACTGCGCAGTAGAACCTATTCGGCGCCCATCCACTTGACCATGCGAATGCTTCGAAGAGACGTCGAACAGGATGTCAAAAAGACGTATATTGGAGAAATGCCCATCATGTTGAAAAGCAGCCGCTGCTGGCTGAACGACAAGAACGAGGAAGAGTTGATCGAGTTTGGAGAAGACCCGAACGACTTTGGCGGATACTTTATCATTAACGGGTCGGAGAAGGTTTTGATTACGCAGGAAGTGCTCGCTTCGGACAGGGTATTGCTGACCGCGCAGGCGGGGGACAAGATTTCGGCCGAAGTCATTTCCACAAAAGGGGCGTTCAAGGGAAGAGTCAAAATCCAGCGCTCTCCGGACGGAACACTGTCGGTTACGTTTCCGGCTTCGCCGCGCAGGTTGAGGCTTGTAACATTGCTCATGGCGCTGGGGCTCAAAAACGAGCAGGAAATCATGGACGCGTTTCCGCAAGAGTTGGAAGTACAAAACGATGTACTGATTAATTTGGAAAACCTGGGAATCAAGGACCAGACGGAAGCATTGGACAGGATTGGAAAATACATCGCGCCCGGACAAGTCATCGACTACAGACTGCGGAGAGCGCAGGAAGTCGTAGATGCATTCTTGCTCCCGCACATCGGACAGACTGCGGAAAGCCGGCTTGCAAAAGCGTACTATTTGACCATGATGGCGTCGAAGGCCATCGAGCGGTCGCACGGTTTGAGAAAAGCGAACGACAAGGACCACTATTCGAACAAAAGATTGGAGCTTTCGGGAAAACTCATGGAGCACTTGTTCCGCTACGCGTTCAAGTATTTCGTGAAAGACTTGAAATTCCAAATCGACAGAACCATTACGCGAAGGAGAAAATTGAATATTTCTACCGTAGTAAGGCCGGGCGCGATTACGGAGCGCATTCGCTTTGCCATGGCAACGGGAAACTGGATTGGAAGAAGTTCGGGCGTTTCCAAGTTCATGGACCGCGTGAATTACCTCGCACCATTGACGGATTTGAGAAAAGTGAAAAGCCCGCTGGACAAAAACAGGGAGTTGTATGAAGCGAGAGACGTGCACGGAACGCACTGGGGAAGGCTTTGTCCGATTGAAACTCCGGACGGACCGCAGTGCGGTTTGGTGAAAAATTTGGCACTGCTGGCGACGGTTACTACCGAAAGCTCGGAAGAGCCCGTCGAAAAATTGTTGAGAGACGCGGGAGTCAAATTGAAGTGATTGTTATGACTGTAGACAGAACCAAAATTTACATCAACGGAAGATTGATCGGGTTTCACAAAGAGCCCGAAAAGATTGTCAAAGAGCTCGTGCAAAAGAGAAGGCAGGGAAAAATAGACTCGCAAGTCAACGTCGCCTTTCACGAGGACACGAACGAAATTTACGTGAACACGGACGCGGGAAGAGTGCAAAGGCCCCTGCTGGTTGTAGAGAACGGAAAATTGAAGATTTCGGAAGACCACGTGAAACAGTTGAAGGACGGAAAGCTGGAATTCAAGGATTTGTTGGAAAAGGGCTTGGTCGAATATTTGGACGCGGAAGAGGAAGAAAATACGTACATTGCCGTAGATGAAAGCGAATTGTCGAAAGAGCACACGCACATGGAAATTTCCCCCCTGGGAATGTTTTCCGTCATTACTTCGATGATTCCCTACATCGAGCACAACATGGCCGGAAAGAGTTTGCACGGAGCGAAAATGTTCAAACAGTCGCTCGGACTGGGCGCGCTGAACTACAACTTGCGCACGGACACGGAAAACTATTTGCTCTACTATCCGCAAAAGGCGATTGTCAAAACCAAAACACAGGACTTGCTGAGAACTTCGGAAAGGCCGGACATGCAAAATATGGTGGTAGCGATTATGCCCTTCCGCGGATTCAACATGATGGATGCGGTTGTACTGAACAAGGGAGCGATTGAAAGGGGACTGGCGAGAGTGGCCTATTATCGCACTTACGAAAGCGAGGAAACGCGCTACCCCGGGGGACAAGTGGATTCGTTTGAAATTCCCGTTCCGGAAACCGTCGGATTTTTGGGCGAAAACGCGTACCGACACTTGGGAGAAGACGGTTTGGCGGAATTGGAAAGCGTTGTTTCGGACAAAGAAGTGATTATCGGAAAAACGTCTCCTCCGAGATTTTTGGAAGAAATTGCCGAGTTTGGAGTCGTGCAGGAAAAGCGCAGAGAAGCGTCCGTTTCCGTGCGCAAGGGAAAGCCGGGAACCATTGACCGAGTCATGATAACGGAAGGCGAAGGCGGAAACAAGCTTGTAAAGATTAAAGTGCGCGGAAACATGGTTCCCGAACTGGGGGACAAGTTTTCCTCGCGGCACGGGCAAAAGGGAGTCGTCGGAGCGATTATTCCCGAAGAAGACATGCCGTTTACGGCCGAAGGCGTCAAGCCGGATTTATTGTTGAACCCGCATTCCATTCCGAGCCGAATGACGGTGGGGCATTTTCTCGAAATGCTGGGCGGAAAAGTGGCCTCTTTGAAGGGAAAAGAGATTGATGGCACTGCATTCGATGAGGTTACGGAAAAAGAACTGCGCAAAATGCTGTTGGAACGGGGGTTCAGGGCGGACGGAAAAGAGACGTTTTATGACGGCATTTCGGGAGAACGAATCGAGGGGGAAATTTTCGTCGGCGTTATTGGATATCGGAGATTGTTCCACATGGTCGCGCACAAAATGCAGGCGAGGGCGCGCGGGCCCGTGCAAATCCTCACGCGCCAGCCCACTGAGGGAAAGGAAAAAGAAGGCGGTTTGAGGTTCGGAGAAATGGAAGGGGAAACTCTTGTAGGACACGGGGCCGCCATGCTGTTGCAGGAAAAATTCATCGAAGACTCGGACAAGACTGTAGAGTTGGTGTGCGAAAAGTGCGGAGTGATTGCGATTAACGACCAGATCCGCAACAAGCGCTATTGCCCGATTTGCGGAAGCTCGAAAGTGTACCCCGTAGAGATGGCGTACGGCTTCAAATTATTGTTGGACGAGCTGAAAGCGCTCGGAATCATGCCCAAACTGAATTTGGCGGACAAGGTGTAAAACATGCTGACGAAAAGAATTGCAAGCATCGAGTTTTCCGTACTCGCGCCCGACATGATCCGCAAAATGAGCGCGCTCGAAGTCAAAACGCCCGACACGTATGACAAGGACGGCTATCCCATGGAAGGAGGATTGATGGACCCGCATTTGGGAGTCATTAATCCGGGACTGCGCTGCAAAACGTGCGGCCAGCAGATGAAAAGCTGTCCGGGACATTTTGGACATTTGAATTTAGTGCGTCCAGTAGTCCACTCCGAGTTTTCCAAAAAAGTGGAAGAATTGATGCACGCTTCGTGCCAAAACTGCGGAAGAATCGCGCTGTCGGACGAAAAGCTCGCGGAAGCGAAAGCGCTGCAACAAAGCGATCCGACTGTCGAAATCGGAAAAAGAATTCTGGCCAAAACCAAGAAAGTGAAAAAGTGCCCGCACTGTGGGGAAAATCGAAAACTCGTATTGCTGGACAAGCCGACGAACTTTTACATGGACCGCGAACGCATTTACCCCACGCAGATCCGAGAGTGGATGGAAAAAATTCCCGCCAAGGATTTGGAATTGTTTGCCTACCACACGGAAAAACTGCGGCCCGAATGGTTTGTGCTTACTGCTATACAAGTTCCGCCCATTACAATCCGCCCTTCCAATACGTTGGAAACGGGAAACAAGTCGGAA
>JAZDMJ010000021.1:0-7602 GCA_043801115.1 Candidatus Iainarchaeum sp.
TGCCATTACTTCCTCGTGCACGGGGCTCGCGAGTTTGAGCGTGTGGCTCGCGGCCGTCCTCCCATTAAAACAGCCGAAGTGGAAGACGAAAGTGTTGTGGTTGATTGTTGGTGGCGTCGCACTCATGCTGGCCAACGTGCTCCGCCTGCTGCTTGTCGTGCAGAGCGGAGTCGCGTTCGGAGTCCCAGTTGCGGAAATTGTCCACATCATCAGCTGGTTCGGAATGAGTATACTGATTATTGCGGCGTGGTTTTACGGGCTCAAAAGAATGAAAATTGACATCGCAAAAGCGTTCTAGCGGGACAAAAGTCAATGCGAGTTTAAAAATAGTATTTTAGCCTAATGACAAGAGAGGTGGTTTGATGGCAAACAAACAATGGAAATGCAATCGTTGTGGAATAGTCGTAACAACAACCGGAAGTCTTCCAGATCACAAAATGGGTGGTCCGTGCCCAAGCGTCTCAAGCGGAGACCATAATTGGTCAAGTTGTTAACCACACAAATATGGGTTTGAAAAAGGGCCAAAAATACTCTGCCAGGAGAATTTGGTTTTAATACAAGAAAGCAATGTGTTGGGAGCGATTGTTATTTTAACCGAGACTTATTTTATCTAATTTGTTTTCAAATGTTCCAAAGTCAGGGTTAGTTTTTGCTTTTTTAAGCAATTTAATAAGAGTTTCAATTGTCATGTGCCCTGCGCCTTGCCCATACACCCAGTCAGTATCTGTTCCATTTGGCTTGCGATAAAAATAAGTAAATCGAATGTTTTCAGAATTCTCTGAATTCTCGTCATCCCATTTTACTCTATCAATTATTCGGTAATAATCCCCCTGTCCTTCAATAGGTTCAAGTACCATCGCTCTTCCAATAATAGTGCCTACTAAAACCTCTCCACCTACCGCTTTTGGCGGAGTATAATAGATTGGATTCGGCGGCATTATTATTCTGCCCATAATCAGAAACAAGCATCAAAAGGTTTAACTCGATTGTGCAGTTCTAGTGCATTTTGTACTTTTGCACGGCTTCTTTGGCGAATTCCTGGAAGGCCTGTCGAGTGAGCAATACTCCAACCAAAATTCCAATCATGGTCGTAATGGCAAATCCTACTAGTTTTCCCAGCCCGAAGCCGGGGCCCATAATGAGCAGGGGGAACATGGTCGCAATGCCAGTGGTTGCGGAAGCAAAAATGACGAAAAAGGCGCGCTTGGCGCGCTGGACCAAATTGACGTTTTCCGCTTCTTCTTTTTTGCCGTGCAAGAATTCGTCCGTAATCACGATTTGGTCGTCGACTCCGGGGCCGACTGCGGCGACAATGCCCGCAATCGCGGCCAAGTCGAGAGAAACGCGCAAGGCGGCGGCGATTCCGCCAATGACTATGACTTCGCAAATGACGGTAATCATCATGGGAATGACGAGCCAAAACACGCGATAGCGCAAGTACAATACCACGGCAACCGCGACGAGGGCCATGAGTCCGACCAAGAGTGCGGAGAGAAAGAATCCTTTTCCCAAAGTGGGAGAAACTGTTTCTCTACTCACGTTATCCACTGCAACTGGGAGCGAGCCGGACTCGAGCAGTACGGAAAGGCTTTTCAAGCTGGCCTGCGCGTCTGTGGAGGTTTGAGACGTTCCTGTAATGACCAAGTTCGAGTACACTTGCAAGTTGGAAGAAGTCAAAGTGGGAACGTACGGGTCCTGGTTGGTGACGGTTTCGTTCAAGGTAATGACTTCGCGGACTCCAGACGCATACCATACAAAGGGAATATTTTGCGGGGGAACGGCCGTGGTTAAAACAAACCCGTTGTCTGTGAGCGCTTTTTGGGCGGCAGTGGAAAGAGTGGCGGGAATAATGGCCTTGTGGAATTGCGAAGAAAGGGACTGCAATTGCGCAACATTCGCGGGAGAAAGATTGCCGTCCAATACAATGTAGGGGACGCCCACGTTTTGAATGACGGTTTCGAGAGAAGTATTGACGGCAATGCCTTCGGTTTGGTTGCCCGCGGCCAGTGCGAGCAAGTCGGAAGAGCGAGTGGCGCTGTCCGAAACCAAAATGGAATCGGACGGGCGGTCGATGAAAAAGTACGTTCCGGGACAGTCATACGTGGCTGTTCCGCCCGAAAACCCCGAAGCCGTGCACTTGTGGAATACGCCGTCCGTAAAGCTTCGCGCGCCCTGGTTGTTCAAAATAAACGGCAACGTCCAGCGGTACAAATTGCCCTGCGAAACAATTGTATAACCGCGCGCGGAATCCTTGACGACTTCAATCACATCCGCACCCGAAAACAGCAAGTTTCCATCCAATGTTACTTCAAACTTTCCCTGTCTTAAGAGCAGGGTTTGCAAGCGCTCGATTTCTTCGGGATTGACTTCGGGAAGTTCTGCTGTAACCAACTGGTCTCCGACGAAATTGACATTGCTCCCCTTCAGTCCTGAAAAGTCCAAACGGGTTTGAATCGTGGAGCGGATTTTGTCTTTCGTAGTCTGGTCGACGACGGGCTCGGCCAAGTGGATTTGAAAACTCGTTCCCCCTTTGAAGTCGATGCCCAAATTCAACCCAAAATAGAATACGGAAAAAATACTGAGGAGTACAACCGCAACCATGAGCCACACTTTCCAACTTGCATACCAGCTCATGGCTTCACCTCTTTGCGTTCGACCCACCACAACAGCATGGGCGCGTTCATCAGCCACGTGCTAATCATGTCTCCAATGAGTCCGAAGAATAACAGGAAAGCGATGTCGAACATGACGTCGAGCTGCGTGAAATAGGACAAGGGAATCATTACTGCAGCAGCCGCCAGCGTGGTCGAAGACATCGTAAGTCCTGTTTTCATGGAGTCAAAAGCGCGTTCTCGCGCCGTTCCCTCCTTGCGCTTCAACACTCTCGTCGTCAGCAAAATGTCCGTGTCCAAGGAATAGCCGATGATGAGCAATAGTGCAGGAATGGTAATCAAGGAAAGGGGAATGCCGAACAAGGTCATGGCCGCGGCCGCTGTCAAAACATCGAAAATGGCCGCAAACATGATGGCGAGCGTGGGAATGATTTGGCGGAAAAAAGCAAAAATGACCATGAGCACTAAGAGAAACGAAACGAGGGCAATCCACGGGCCTCCCGAAGAAAACAATTGTCCGAGCACGGGAGAAATGGTAGTGGAAGAGTAGGCGGTACTGCTGTCCAGTCCAAAGTGCTGGATGATGGCTTTGGCAATGGCGTCGTTTTGAGAGGCCTGCGAAGAGTTCAGCGCGTCCAAACTTTCGGCCACGATTTCAGACGCGGTGGTTCCTTTGGAAGAAACGCCCAGTAATTGCAGTGCCTGGAGCGCGGAAGCGCGGGCCGTAGTGGGATCGGTGGCCAGCAGGGCCTGCGCGGAAGAAACCAAGTTTTGCGCATTGGACAAATTTGTCGAAGAAGCATACTCAACGCGCACGCTGTTTCCCAACGGGGAAGAAATGGTTGCAACTCTTACATCTACAAGGTCAAAGTTTTGCGTTACAAAGGTTTGCACTTCTTTCTGGTCCAGGGATTTGGAGCTTTGAATCAATAATTGGCTTCCGCCTTTCAAGTCAATGCCTTCGCGGATGCCCGGATATGCTGCAATGAGAATGATAAATACGACCATTAGAATTGCCGGAATAATCATCAGGCGCTTGTAGTTTCCCTTGTACAAATTGAAATCCAAAGACTCCACCGGAAAGGTTCAGCACCAAACCATTTAAAGCATTGTCCAAACCTTACAGGATTATAAAGGAAAAACCCAAAATTATGCTCGAAGAAATCATGGAAAGCGCGTTCAAGAGCGCGCGAAAGGACACGGCCCAGTCCACGTTTTCGAGCAACCGCTTCGAAAACGAAAAGCGCAAAGAAGTCGAAAAAGTGAAAAAAGTTTCCGAAACCATCCGCGATTTTTTGAAAAAAGAAGTGCGAAGAGTGCCCAACATCGAAGAACTTTCCCCTTTTCAGAGAGAAACATTGAAGGCGGAATTGGACATCAATGAACTGCGCAACGCGCTGGGCCATTTGGAAAAAACCGCGCAACTCATCAAAAAAGTCCGCTTCCAAGCCATTCAAAACTTGTACCAAATCCGCCGGAGAGAGGACTATCCCAAACTCGCAAGAGAGACAAAGAGCGTGTACGGAAAAATCGCCTCCATTGTGCGAAAGGCGGAAAAGAGCCAGCGCATTGTAGTAGAGGCGCAGAAGAAGCTCGCGGAGATTCCCAAAATCAGCGAAGAAGCGCCCGTGTTATTGCTCGCGGGTTTTCCCAATACGGGAAAGAGCGAAATTTTGAAACGGCTCACGGGCTCGAATGTCAAAATCGCGCAGTACGCTTTTACGACCCAGTCCATCAACGTGGGAAAATTCAAAGTCAAGCACGTGGAAGCGCAAGTGATTGACTGTCCGGGATTGTTGGACAGGGAAAAGCACAGCGCGGTGGAAGAAAAAGCATTAGTGGCACTCACGCACTTAAAAGGGAGAATCGCCTTCATCGCCGACCCTTCGGAAGCGTGCGGATATCGGATCAATGAACAGTACTCTTTGTTCGAAAAAATGCGCAAAGAGTTTGCGGGAAAAAAGTTTTTGCTGGTTTATAACAAAAGCGACATTTATACGGCCGAACAGCTTGAATTGGCCAAAGCGCTGTTCCAGTACTCTCCCTTTGTGGAAACGGGAAAGAATATGGAGCAGAGTTTGAAAGAGTGGGCGGAAAAGGGCTTGGCCGAGTTTTAAAAACACTTCGTCGTTGTTTCTGACTGCAATGGCATTCCATCAAATGCCCTAATCTCTACACTGCCTTCAAAGAGGGAAATCCATGAAAGACGTCCAAAGCGAAGTGAAAAGCGTACTCGAACTCATGGACGCGATTTTGGACGACAGCAGCGTTCCGCGCAATATTCGCGCGGCAGTCGAAGCATCGAAGGAAAAGGTTTCGCACATTCCCGAAGACCACTCCGTCAATTTGAGTTCGGCCATCTATTTGCTGGACGACGTCAGCAACGACATCAACATGCCCTCGCACACTAGAACCGAGATTTGGAGCATTATCAGCGCATTGGAGGCCATCAAGGAAAAAATCAAGTGAAAAACATGGGAGCGCTCGAGCAGGAACTGGTTTCGTACGCGGCGCAAAAAGGCGCCATGCTCGACAAGGAAGCGCTCGCGCTCATTCTCCAAAACGACAATCCAATGCAACTGATTGACGAACTATCGCGCGAAAATATTTTTTTGAGCCCCAAACTCGTCGAAGAATATTTGCTCAAAAGCGAAACCAAACTGGGAGACATGGAAGTTTCTCCCGCACTGCCGCCTTCTCCGCTCCCATTGCATTCTTCCGAAAATTTCCGCATTTTGAACGAGTTGGATGTTACTGGAAAAAGCTACAGCGAGGGAAAAGTGGGAGACTTTGTCCGCTTCTTCCAGGACAAGTTCTTGTTTATTGAAAGCGAACTCAAACAGCGCGTGAATTTCCAGCCCAAACAAATTGAAAACATTTCCCGCGCGCCCAAGGGAAGGGAAGTGCAGTTTGTTGCCATGTTGCAGGACAAAAAATTGTCCAAAAACAACCACTGGATTTTGAACTTGGAAGACATGCACAGCGCGGTTACGGTACTTGCACTGGCCAATGACCCGAATGTTCACGAGTTTGCCGCCACATTGATTCCGGACGAAGTCGTGGGAGTGAAGGCCGTCAAGGGAAACGGGGACTTGCTCATTGTCAAAGAGTTATTCCGCCCCGAAATGCCCCAGCGAATGGCCAAAGCGTGCGCGGCGGACGCGAATTTGGCCGTGCTTTCCGACCTGCACGTGGGAAGCAAACTGTTTTTCGAAAAAGAATTTTCCAACTTCATATCCTGGTTCAATGGACAGTACGGGAGCGAAGCGGACCAAGAGCTGGCCGAAAAAACGAAATACGTTATTATAGCGGGAGACAACATTGCCGGCTTGGGAGTATATCCGGGACAGTTCGAAGACTTGGCCATCAAGGACGTGTATGAACAATACAAGGCATTGGAAGAATTTTTGCTCCAAATTCCCTCTTCCATTCACGTTTTCGTGTGCCCCGGACAGCACGACGCCGTGCGCTGGGCCGACCCTCAGCCCGCGATTTCCAAAGAATTCGTCCCCCGATTGTACGAAAGGGAAAATTTTCACTTGATCGGCTCTCCGAGCTGGATTGAAATCGAAGGACTCAAAGTACTGGTGTATCACGGGGGCGCGCTGCATGACTTTTACAACCAGGTCGCGGGCTTTACTCCTTCCAAGCCGCAGGAAGTGGCCGTTGAATTGTTAAAGCGAAGGGACTTGGCGTGCGGCTTCGGCATCAAACAGCCCTATGTTCCCGAAAAAAAGAATTACATGCTCGTGCGCGAGCTTCCGGACTTGTACATCGGCGGAGACCAGCACCATGTGGGATACGCGCAGTACAGGGGCTGTACAATATTGAACGGCGCGACATTTGAAGGAATCACCAAATACCAAATCGAGCGGGGAATCAAAGCCACTCCCTGCATTGTTCCCGTCATCAATTTGAAGTCGAGGCAGATTTCGGAAATGCACTACCTGCAAGAGGAAAAACAATGACGGGAACGACTGCAGAAACGTGGAAATTTTCACTCCCCTCGACTCCGCGCATTCAATCCTACATGGAACGGATTGGGAAACGCACGCGCGAACAATTCGAGCTCGCCCAAACGTGCAAGGAAAAAGGACTGGACGTCAACTCAAAAGTGGAAAGCGTTCCCGTCAGCGATGTGGCTTCCCGCGCGGAAAGACTGACGGGACCTCCCGGAATCGCCGACGCCTACCGCGCCGCGTTTTTGCACAATAAGGAAAACAGAATGAAAGCGATTGTGCAAATTTTCGAGGAAATTTTGGACCAAAAATGGTGCCAAATTCCGGATAGACAGAAAAGGATCGAACTCGCCATCAAAGCCTGCCTCGTCATTGAAACGGAAGGAGTCGTCGTTTCTCCAATAGATGGATTGCCCAAAATCCAAATCGTGAAAAACCCGGACGGGAGCGAGTACGTGGACGTATGCTATGCGAGCCCCATCCGCGCCGCGGGCGGAAGAGCCACCGTGCTTCCGTTAATACTCGCAGACTTTGCGCGAAAAAAAATGGGCCTCGACCGCTACAAGCCCATGGAAGAAGAAGTCGAACGATACGTGGAAGAAATCAACTTGTACCAGAGGGAAAGCGCGACGAGGCAAGTCCAGTTGACGGACGATGAAGTGCGCATTATTGTCCGAAACTGTCCCACGCGCATCAACGGACTTCCCAGCGAAAAATCCGAAGTATCCACCTACCGCAATCTGCCCCGATTCGAGTCCAACCGCGTGAGCGGAGCCATGGCGCTGGTATTGACGGAAGGCGTTGCACTCAAAGCGGACTGGACCATCAAGACTGCGAAAAGCATGGGCCTGGATTGGAGCTGGCTGGAAAAAATCATCAAAGTGGAAAAAAAAGCGGAAAAAGTCGTATCCCTCAAACCCAATTACAAATATTTGGACCGGCTCGCGGCGGGGAGGCCGTTGCTCGCCTATCCCATGGCGTACGGCGGATTCCGCGTGCGCTACGGAAAAAGCAGAAACATGGGACTCATG
>JAZDMJ010000032.1:0-27728 GCA_043801115.1 Candidatus Iainarchaeum sp.
GCAGACTTGCGCCTCGCCGTGCAGGAATTCGACAACCGCGAGCGCAGGTTCGGAAAATAGTTAAACGCTCGCTTGCATCTTCTTCTACTATACAGCCCCGTCGTCTAGTGGTCACGGATATCGCCCTCTGGAGGCGAGGACGGGAGTTCGAATCTCCCCGGGGCTAAACCTTTTCTTTTCGGCGAAAAGAAAACGTTTGCGAAAAGAAAAAGGAATTTTTTCCGTTGAAAAAATTCAATCCGCTTGCAGATTGCGTTCGATTTTTTTCAAATACGCTTGGCACGCTTTCAAGTTGGGAGAAAGTTTGGCGCTTCCCGAAAGCATAATCCATTGCGGGGAATTTCTTCCTTCCACTTTGGCCGCGTTTTCGCGCAGCAAATTCCGAAAAAGCGCTTCGCTTTCGGGCAAGTTCAATTGTTCGTGGCCCGTGTTGTACATGGCTTCCGCGTATTGTTGGACGACGGCGTTGGAGATGGAAGGATTGCGGAGCGGGATTGCGTTTTCCGGCGACTTGTACTTTCGCGCGAACGCTTCCAGTCTTTTCCGCGCGAGAACTTTGAGCTCGCCCATTCTCTGCGCGGCAATGTCCAAATTGTGAAAAGGGTCTTTGAGCAGTCTTTCCGCTTTGTCGTCCTCGATATATTGTCCCCGTCTCCGCGCGACGTCTTTGGCCGCTCCGATTTGCACTTGCGCGAGGCCGATGGCGTTTTTCGAACTCCGCGCGTTTTCGTCCAAACCGCTTTCCGCCTTGACTTGCACCGCAAAACGCCCCGCGTTCAATCCGTACTTTCGCGCGCGGTTGTGTGCCATTTCGGAAAACGCGCTCCGCTTTTCGCTCGGAAGCAAGTGCTTCCAGTCTCTTGCAAACATCCACTTCCACTGGTGCAATTGCACTTTCTGGTGCGCGACCCATACCGCCATTTTTTTCGGCATGGGCAGGGGAGAGAACAAGTAGGCGCTTCCCAAAATTCCCGCTGCAAGTCCGATGGCGGCAGTTAGGTTTCGGATTCTTTTCCAGCGCGGCGGCATGTTGAAAGAAGAGAGCAAGCCCTATTTATGCCATTCCGATTTTCAACACTTCTCCGGCGAGGCCCCACAGTCTCGGGTTTTGCAGTACTTTGCCCCAGAACAGAGAAGGCTGGTCCATGTTGCCGTACTTTTCCAAAAACGTTTCAATGTTCGCCTTTTTGAGTTTTTCGAACAATTTGTTGATGTCGCTCTCGCTTTGCGCGGCGAAATATTTGTGGATTTTCCAGTGCAAGTTCAAGTCCTTGTTCAAATACTGCACCCCTTTGTCGTACTCTTGCAATTGTTTTTTCTTTTTCAAATGTTCCGCAATGCAGTCTCCTGCAATGTTTCCCGCGAGCGCGCCGAATACGACTCCCCCTCCCGTAGTCGCCTTGGTGTGAAAGGCCGCGTCTCCCACGAGCAATTTGTTTTCTTTGACCAAACTTTTGAACGGTTCTCCGCAGGGGATGAGAAATGCGTTTCCTTTTCCCAAATGCACGTCAAATTCGAATTTTTTGATCCAAGAATCAAAGCTTTCTTTCGCGTTTCCGGGAAGCAGGGTTCCCAGTCCCATCAGCGCCGTTTCTTTCGAGTGCGGAATAATCCACGCAAAAGAGCCTTTCGCAAAGTCTCCGAAGTACAATTCCACGAAGTGTCTGTTGAACCGTCCCTTTGCCATTGTCTGATAGGTGTTGACGAATTTTTCCTTTGGAAGTCGGATGCCCATCAGTTCGCGCACTTTCGAGTTCACTCCGTCCGCGCCCACGACGATTTTCGACTTGGCCATTTCTCCGCGCGAGTCGTGCTGCAAAAAAACGCTTTCCCCGCGCACATCTATGAGTCTCGAATTGCACTTGATTTCGGCGCCCGCTTTTTCGGCCTCTTTGGCCAAGTGCTTGTCCAACAAGCTGCGGTCGATCGCGTACGCGACGGTTTCGAACCTGTCCAATACAATGCTTTCCCTGTTGGGCGCAATCAGTTTCGCGCCTTGAATTTCGTTCAAAATCGTTCCTTCAATGGGCAATTTGTTCAAAAAAGCGCCCGTTTTGGAAATCAGTCCCGAACAGTGCGCGGGAAGGCCGACTTCCTTGTCCTCTTCCAAAACAGTTACTTGCACGCCCCTTTCTGCTAACCGTTTGGCCGTCGAGAGTCCCGCGGGCCCCGCTCCTACAATGGTTACTTCCGCCATGCACAAAACCGAAGGGCATTGTTTTTTAAACTTGTAATGGCTTGAATGGAGTGGAGGGATGAAATTTTATGTGGGAATGGGCCATTGTTGCGGTTATACTGGTTATAATTGCAATTATCGTCGTCCTGTTCAACTCGTTGATTGTAACTCGCAATCGCGTTCGCGGAGCGTGGGCGCAAATCGACGTCCAGCTCAAGCGGAGAAGCGATTTGGTGCCCAACTTGGTCGAAACCGTCAAAGGCTATGCCAAGCACGAGAAGGGAATCTTTTCCCAGCTCGCGCAGGCCCGACAGGCCATGTCCAACGCAACCTCTGTAAAAGAAAAGGCCATGGCTTCGGACATTATGTCGCGCACGCTGAAATCCTTAATCGCGATTGCGGAAAGCAATCCCCAATTGAGGGCGAGCGAAAACTTCCAAAGCCTGCAGCAAGAACTTTCGGACATTGAAGGAAAAATCGCGTTCTCGCGCCAGTTCTACAACGACAATGTGCTGGCCTACAACAACGCCATCCAAACCGTGCCCGGCAGTCTGATTGCGGGACCGCTCGGATTCAAAGAACAGGAATACTTCGAAGTTTCGGAAGGCGAGCGAACCGCGCCCAAAGTGCAGTTCTAAAACGCCTTTTTTTCTTTCTTTTTTCCGTTATTTTTTAAACTCGACACTTCACTATTTTTTGCATGCTCTTGTACGACCGCTCCGCCTCGAACCGCAGAAGCTCTTGGATTCTAATCATCGCATTTGTCATCATCATCATCGCGCTCGGAAGCGTGATTGGAACTTTGACGGGATATGGAAGCATCATCACGGTATTTGCGTTCATTTTCGCCATCATGATGGCCTTTGTTGGCTATTACTGGAGCGCGGATATTGCACTCAAAATTTCCCGCGCGGTTCCCGCAGACCCGGTGAAATACAGGCACTTGCACAATGTAGTGGAAGGAATTTCCATCGCCGCGGGAATTCCCAAACCGCAAGTGTATATAGTGGAAGACCCCGCATTGAATGCATTCGCAACGGGGCGCGACCCCGAACACTCAGCCGTCGCCGTCACGCGCGGGCTGTTGGAAAAAATGAATGATTCGGAGTTGGAAGGAGTATTGGCGCACGAAATGTCTCATGTAAAGAATCGGGATATTCAGTTCATGACTTTGGTGGTTGTACTGGTCGGAGTGATTACGCTCATTTCGGACATTTTTTTGCGCAGTTTTTTCTGGGGAAGGGGAAGCAATGAAAGGGGAAACGCGGGCCTGATTCTGCTCGCCATTGGAATCGTTTTGGCCGTCCTCGCTCCGCTCTTTGCAACCTTAATCCGCTTGGCCATTTCGCGCAAGCGCGAATACTTGGCCGATGTGGACGGAGTATTGCTCACGCGCTATCCGCAAGGTTTGATTAATGCATTGCAAAAGCTGAAAGCGGACGAGCGCCCCGTCGCCTCGGCAACGGGTGCAACCGCGCACTTGTGGATTGACAACCCGCTCAAAAACACTTTCTATAGCAACTTGTTTTCCACGCACCCGCCCATTGACGACCGCATCAAGGCACTGCAGAATCTGCGGCCTTAAACCGGCATTCTGTCGGCCATACAGTCGATGGCATATCCAATCCAACCGGCGGCGATTGTCGAACTTTTCCGTTTCTTTTAATACTCGTCGCGTTTCAAGCCAGCCATGCGCTTGTACGTGGATTCGAATGTTTTGATTTCGTATGTCTTGCAAGAAATCGGCAAGTCGGGAAATGTCATGTTTCAAGATGTTGGCTTCTTTTTTGAAATGTGCCGCTTGGCCAAGCACGAACTCGTATTGTCCGATCTTTGCGTGAAAGAAGTCAAAGGAAAAACTTTTTTCAAAACCGAAGAAATTTTTGTGCTGTTGGAAGGAATTCGCGTGATTTTTGCGTCTGTTGAAGAGAGTGACGAAATTTTGGCAGCGTCAATTTTGCGCCGTTTTGGAATTCACTGGCTTGATGCACTGCATGCCGCAATCGCCGTTCGAATGGGGTGTGATGGCATTGTTTCGTGGAATTGGAAAGATTTCCAAAAAACAAACTCACTTGTAAAGGTCTACCTTCCGAGCGAGTTTGTCTAATCCTTTTTCTTTCAAATATTCTTTGGCGAATTTTTCCTTTTCTTTTCGAGTCAACAATTTTCCATTCCATCCTCTTGAAAGCGCCAAATCGCGCAACTTCCGGCATTTTTCGCGAAACGCTTCGCTGTCCCACTCGACCGATTCCTTGACTTTGGTTTTGGCCTTCATATCGTACTGTCTCTCCTTATGGAATAAAAATGTAGCGCAGTTTTCGACGCTCACACGGGCATTCCGCCGAGCAAATAGCCGATGACGTATCCGATGAGCGCGGCCGCGAGGCCGATGGCCATTAATTCCACGCCGCGTTTCCAAAAACTTCCGCCAAACTTTTTGGCCTTGAAAGCGCCCATTGCGAATAACGCAATGAGGGCGGCCGCAATCGCGACGGGAATCGCGGAAGAAATGGGAAGCAGGAAAAACGGAATAATGGGAATGAGTCCCGCAACAATGGCGGCAAAGCCTACTACGGCAGCTTCTTTCAGCGCGCTGGATTCGTGCGGGGGAAGAAAAGTCAGTTCTTCGCGTTCCATGGTTTTGAGCCAGACTTTGTCGTTCGAACAAATCTTGTCCACAATTTCTTCCAATAATTTTCCCTTGAATCCTTTCGCGCGGTAGATTTGGCGGATTTCCTCGCGCTCCACTTTGGGAATGTCGCGCATTTCCTCTTTTTCCTTTTCAATCTCGCTCTGCCGGAATTCCTGCACGGCTTTGGAAGAAGAATACTGCGAAAACAGCATGGAAACGCCTTCCGCAAAAACGGCCGCAATTCCGGCAATGACGACGGCTTTCGGGTTTGCGAGCCCGCCTGCAACTCCCAGCGCGATTCCCAGATTGGAAACGATTCCGTCCTGGAATCCGAGAATGGCTTCTCCCAAAAACATTCCCTTCCTCCAATGCGTTTTGCGAGAGTCCATGCCTTGGAGTATGAGTTTGGCGTTTTTATGCTTTTCCCGTATTGTTCCAGTATGCGCGCGGTATTGTTCGACTTGGACAACACGTTGTGCCACTTGGAAGTGGACTGGGGCGAGTATTTCCGAAAAGTGTCCAAACTCTTCCGCGACTTTCCTGCTTCCGCTTCCTGGGAAGACATGCTCAAAGCGGCCGACAAAAGATATTGGGAATTGCCGAAAGAAAGCGTTACGCGCAAGCGGTTGCACGAGTTGAACTTGAAATTCGAATTCGAGGGAGTGGAAAAAGGATACGTTCTCCCCTACGCGCGCGAATTACTGGAAAGCTTGCAGCGGAAGGCGAAAGTGGGAATCTCTTCGAGCAATTTGCACGAAACCATCGAGAAGGCGCTGAAACGCTTTCAAATTTTCGACTATGCGGACTGCATGGTGGGAAAACAGGACGCGCCTTCGAAGCCGGACGCGGAGCACGCGCTGAAAGCGCTCCGCCTGCTGAACGTCGAACCCAAAGACGCCGTGTTTGTGGGCGATTCGCTTTCCGACTTTCAATGTGCGCAGAATGCAGGAATGCCATTCGTCGCGGTCTTGACGGGAAACGGCGAGCGGAGCGCATTCGAAGAGAATGGAGTGAAGGATATTGCGCGCGATTTGGCCGAAGTGCAGACGATTTTGCGAAAGTTCTAGTTTTGGTTGAACAGCACTTTGAAGACGAGTTTGGCGTATTTGACTCCCGCGGATTTCATGTCCATTTTGCTTGTTCCGCGCACGCGGATTTTGAAATCAATGGGCACTTCCACCATTCCGTACTTTTGCTGCGCGGCCCTGATCAAAAATTCGGGATAAATTTCATATTCGGTGGAAACGAGCCTGCCTTTCAAGTCTTCTACGGCTTTGCGCTTCATCAATCGGTAGCCCGAGGTGATGTCCTTCACTTTCAAGCCGAACAATGCGCCGAACACTTCGTTGGCCACCCATGAAATGAATTTTTTGAGCGCGGTTTGCTGCATTTTTCCGCCTTCGACTCTTCGAGAGCCGATGACGATGTCGACTCCGGGCTGTTTGATGGCGGCCAGAAATTTGGACAGTTCTTCGGGCTGGTGGTTCAAGTCCGCGTCCATTGTGAGAACATAATCTGCGTTTTTGGGAACTGCGTCGAATCCGATGCGCAATGCGCGCGCGACTCCCCTTCTCTCCTTGGAATAATTGATGCGAAGGTTCGGGTCGTGCAGCGCTTCCAGTTCTTCTTTCGAGCCGTCTTCGCCGTCCAGCACGACAATGAGTTCGTAGGAAATGCGCAGGTGGGAGAAAACGGTTTGAAGGCGCCGCGCAAGAATTCCAATATTTCCCTTTTCGTTGTACGCGGGCAGGACTACAGCAATCTTCATTTGGAAACAGGAGCGGGCTTTGGTTTTAAAATCCAGCGATTTCACTCTTTGACTGCGCGCACGTACGAAATCATTCCAATGGGAAGACGGGAAAGTTTGGCGTCGATTCCGTGGAAAACTTTCCTGCCCAATCCTTCATGGAGCAGGGCGAGGGGAAGGGAGAGAAAGTACAATGTTTTTTCCCCTTCCACTCGAAACCCTTCTTCCGAAACCATTTTTCGGATTCCCGCGTGGGAAAAGCGCGAAACGTGCTGTTCTTCGAGCGAATAATTTTTTCCCGCGATTTTTTGTTTTGCAAGGGTTTTATCGAACAAAAATTCGGCCAGCGGCCACATTGAGTGGTAGTTGGGCGTTGCAATAATCAGTTTTCCGCCCTTGCGGAGCACGCGCTTGGCTTCCTGCAATGCTTTGTGGGGCTGTTTTGAGTGTTCGATGACGTGTGAAAGAATACAGACGTCAATACTGTTATTCGGCAGTGGAATTTTTTCCGCGCGGCCCGTTTTGTAGGAAATGTTTTTCAGTTTCAGTTTTTTGGCCCTTTTTTGGGCGAAAGAAATGGATCCGGCGCTGAGGTCCACTCCGATTACTTTTTTCACGTGCGGGGAAATCTTTTCGCTCACGATTCCCGAACCGCACCCCACGTCCGCCACAATGTCCGACTTTTTCAGGCGCGCGAATTCGAGCAAGTATGCTTCGCGCGTTTCGTAAAAAAAGCGCTGCGCGGGGTGGCCTTTCGAGCGGAGCTCCGAGTAATAGCTTCCCGGAACGTTCAAGTATTTTTCTGGCATGTTTTTCCCTTTCTGACAGTACGACCTTTCATTTTAAATGGTTCTTGTCTATTTCTAGTTCAGGCGATGGAATGGATTTGAACAAGAGCGAGTACAGCGACTTTTTCAAGCGCCGCGATAGGGTGAAGATTATCCCTGTATGGTATCCGTTGAGTTCTCCCAAATTTGTGTACAAAAAACTGGACTTTTCGGGAAAAAAAATCCTCGACTTCGGCTCGAGCTTTGACTCTCCCAACGTGCAGGAAGCACTCAAAAAAGGCGCGGACTATCACGGTTTCGACATTGACAAGCAAACCGTCCAATGGCTGAAGGAGAAAAACTATTTTGCGGATTTTTGGAAGTCGAAGGAAAAGTTCGACATTGTGCTGGTTTCGCAAGTGTACGAGCACTTGTCCAAAGAACAACAGGAAGCGCTCATCAAGCGCTCGGCCCAAGTCGTGCGTTCTGGCGGTTTTTTGGTTTTGGAATACCCTTACTTGAATAATTTGGGCGGGAACAATTTTTGGAGGGACCGCACGCACACGACTCCTCCTTCGCTCGAAGACGAGGCCATTTTCATCGAAAAATTCGGCTTTCGCGCGGAATTGTATGTTGCAGGCATTAGTTTTTGGGGCCCGCGCAATTTTTTGAGAATGGTGTTCAACTGGCTGCTGGGCTTCCACCCGCAGCACAACGTGGTCATTATCGCCCAAGAACTGTAAATTTTGGTACAAGGCCCGCACGATTTCCCAACCTATTTTTAACCTTGCAATCCTTTTCCAATGCATGAATTCCACGAAGCGCTTCGCGCTCAACACTTCGTACGTTTTGGGCGCAAGTTTGTTCCAGAAAATTCTGGGCCTCGTCCTCGTCGCGCTCATTGCGCGCTCGTTGAATGTGGAAAATTTCGGGATTTACAGCGCCGCGCTCGCGTTCGCGGGAACCTTCATTTTCATCACAGACTTGGGCATCAACAATTACATTACGCGCGAGCTCGCGCAAAAGCGCAGGAACGCTTCCGAAATCCTTTCCGAAATCGTGGGATTGAAGCTCGTGCTTTCCATTATTGCCGTCGGAGTCATTGTCGGCGCGGCCTGGCTCTTGGGCTATTCCACGCTCTTGCAAATGGCCGTGTTTTTGGCCGCGCTCTCCATTGTTTTGGATTCTTTTGCGGGAACTTTGCGCACGTCGTTCTACTCGTTCGAAGTGCTGAAGTTCGAGTTTTGGATTACCAACATTTACAGGGTTTTGCTGCTTGCCGCGAGTTTTGCCGCGATTTTCTTCCAGCAGGGATTGCTCGTATTGCTTGCAGTTGCCGCGGGTGCGAGCTTCGTGCACTTTGTGTTGAGCGCGCTGACGGTGTATTCCAAAATCGCCAAGTACAGCGTGCGATTCCACGTTTCGAGAGTGTTCGCGCTCTTGTTCCAAACCGCTCCCTTCATGCTGTCGAGCACGTTTTGGGGCATTTACACTACAGTGCCCGCCGTGCTCGTATTGCAGTGGAGCACGGTTTCGGAAGTGGCCTATTATTCGAGCGCGTACCGCATTGTTTCGGCCATGGCTTTTCTTTCGACGGGATTCGTGAGCACGTTATACCCGTTGATGTCGCGCAAGTTCGTCCAGTCAAGCGCGCAAATGGGAATGCTGTTGCAAAAGTCGTTCAAGTATTTGCTGATTGCGGTGCTGCCCTTGGCGTTCCTTTTTTCGGTGCTGGCCGACCGCGTGATGACGGCCATCTATTCGAGTTCCTTTTCGGTCGCGGGCCCCGTGTTCCAAGTGATGACGTGGTATACGGCGTTCAACTTTCTCAATCTCGTGTTTTTCACGTTTTTGAATTCTACGGGAAGGGAAAAACAGCTCGCAATTTTTACGGGAGTCGCGCTCGCGTTCTGTTTGGGCGCGAACTTTTTCCTCATTCCGTTGTATGGCGCGCTCGGCGCGGCGTACGCGATGGTTTTGACGGACGCGCTGCTGTTTTTCCTGTTTTTCGCGTACGTGCGAAAGATCGGCTACAAAGTGGGCGTGCTTTCCGTGCTCTTCAAGCCGTTGATTGCTTCGTTGTGCGTAGCCGCGTTCGCGTGGGTTTTTTACAGCATTTCTCTGGTCGCATTGCTCGTGTTGAGTTGCGCGCTGTGCTTCGGCATTCTGGGATTGTTGAAAGCGTTCGACGCGGAAGACTTGCGGTTGTTCAATGAAGTAATCGCTTCCAAAAAGGCGCCCGCCAAAGCGGTCGAATGATTATTTGGACACGACTTCGAATTCGGGCAGGGGAAAAATGAGCTTGCCCCCGTTTTGCAAGTATTCGTTTTCTCGCTTGACGAATTCGCCCTTGAAATGCCAGGGCAGTACCAAAAAATAGTCCGGCTTTTTGTCCCTGCAATCCTGTTCGGAGAGGATGGGAATTTTGGTTCCGATGGTTTTCATTCCGTACTTGGCGGGATTGCGCTCCGCCGCGGCTTCAATGACTGTTGAATCCAGTCCGTAGTATTGCAAGAGCGTGTTTCCCTTGGTCGAAGCGCCGTACACAAACACTTTTTTCGCCTTTTTGCGCTCTTGCGAAATGAATTCGACGCACTTTTTTTTCAAACTTTCAACTCTTTGCGCAAACGCGTCGTACGGCTTGCGCGAATTCAATTCGAGTTCTTCTTCCATTTTTCGGAATTTTTCCAAATTTCCCCCGTTTTCGGGCAAGGCCTTGAATCCCGCGCCCTCGTGCTGGATGTACACTCTATAACTGCCCCCGTTCACGTCGTTGGTTTCCATGTCGAACACTTCCAGCGAGTGCCGCGCGAGCAGGTTTTCGAGCGAGTGCAAACTGTAGTATTCCAAATGTTCGTGGCAGATGTTGTCGAACGCGTTGCTTTCCAGCATCATGGGCAAGTAGGCCATTTGGATGACCCATACTCCATCCTTGTCCAGGCTTCTTCGAACGTCGTTGACGAACTTGTTCGGGTCGTCCAAGTCGTAAAACATGGCGATGGAAGTAATCACTTTCGCTTTCTTGTTTCCGAACTCTCGCTGGACTACTTGAAAATTGAAATAGTCGTTCAAAATTTTGGTCGTTCCCACTTTTGCTTCATCGAGCAAATTTTTGGCGGGCTCGAATCCCACTTTCAAAACATACGGGTTCGAGTACGCGCGCAGCAAAGTTCCGTCATTCGCGCCGATGTCAAGCACCAAGTCTCCCGCTTCTAATTTCACGAGTCGCTCGGCTTTTTCGACAATGTCTCTCAGCGCCGTGCGCATGCTCTGGTTGACTCCGCTCTTGTACCAGTAATTGCGGTACAAGTTGTCCCCCGGAACCGTATGTTTCAACTGCAAGAGCCCGCAGCCTCCCTTGGACGAGTCGCATAATACGAGTTCTAACGGGACAATGTCCTGTCCTTCTCCCGTGTCCGTAAAATCCGAAATATACAAGTCGCCGAGCGAGAGAATGGAGTCAAGATTCGCGTTTCCGCACACTCTGCACTGGTTTCGCTCCAGTTTTTTCAAGTCCAACCCCATAGCGGAAACGTGCAATGGAATGCTTAAAAAAAGGCGCTTTTTGGTGCAAGCGCGAAAATCGAATCCTTTTAAACCATTCCCACCCCATTGCTGTAAAAGGTGTTTTGGGAAATGGAACGCGTTTTGATTACAGGTGTTACAGGCTTTGCGGGCTCTCACTTGGCCGAGTTTGTACTGGAAAACGGCTTTGGGGAAGTGTTTGGAACCGTGCGCGGAAAGACGGCCGACTTGTCCAATCTTTCCAAAGTTATGGATAAAGTCAAATTGTTCGAGTGCGACTTGGCCGACCCGTATGCCGTACAGTCCATTGTTTCCGAAATCGAGCCCGACCGCATTTTCCACATTGCCGGACAAGCATTTGTTCCGTCCTCATGGCGCTCGCCGTACGAAACCTATCACACCAACTTGTTCGGCAGCATGAATGTTTTCGAGGCCGCGCGCAAGTGCAAAACCAATCCCGTCATTCAAATCGCGGGCTCGAGCGAACAATACGGAATGGTGTATCCGGAAGAAACGCCCATCAGCGAGGACAATCCCTTCCGCCCGCTCTCTCCCTATGCCGTTTCCAAGTGCGCGATGGACTTGATGGGCTACCAGTACTTCAAAACCTACGGCTTGAAAGTAATCCGCACGCGTGCGTTCAACCACGAAGGCCCTCGAAGGGGGGAAGTGTACGTTACTTCGAACTGGTGCAAGCAAATGGCGCTGATTGAAAAGGGAAAGCAGAGTCCGGAAGTCAAGGTGGGAAACTTGGAAAGCTTTCGCGACTTTACGGACGTCCGCGACATGGTCCGCGCGTACTGGCTCGCGACGGAAAAGGGAAAGCCGGGAGAAGCCTACGTTATCGCTTCGGGCAAAAAAATGCAGATGAAAGAATTGCTGAATCTGATTTTGTCCAAAAGCAAAGTCAAGGCGAAAGTAGTGCAGGACCCTTCGCGCATGCGCCCGAGCGACGTTCCCCTCTTGGTCGGGGATTCGACCAAGTTCCGCTCTCAAACGGGATGGAAGCCGGAAATTCCCTTCGACCAAACCATGCAGGACTTGCTCGACTTTTGGCGCGAGCGCGTCTAGCGTTCCAACACTCTTTCAAAAACGTCCAAATATTTTTGCATGACTTCTTTTTTGTGGAACAATTGCGCGCGCTTTTTGGAAATTTCAACCGCGTGTTTGTAATAATTCGAATCATTCAGCAGTTTTTCCATCATTTCCGCCAATTGTTCAATGTTTCCCCGCTCCACCGTAAGCGCGTCGTCTTCCACTCCGTCCGGACTTCCAATCCAGTCCGTGCAAATCGTGGGCTTTCCCAGCATGAGCGCTTCCATCAAACTCAAACCATACGCGTCCCCGTGCAATGGAGGAACGGCGATGAATTCGCACTTGCAATACCATTCGTTCAATTCTTCGTCCGAAACAAATCCCAGCAGTTTGACGCAGTCCTGCAATTCCAATTCTTTCACAATTTGTTCAAACCGCTCTTTCTGGTAGGGCGGGCCGATGCACACAAGCTCGGCATTCACTTTGTCCTTGATTCGCGCGAACGCGCGCAGCAATACAAAAATTCCCTTGCTCTCATCAATCCTTCCAACAAACAATACAATTTTCTTTTTCGGCTTTCCCACTTTCAATGGCTTGAATTTTTCCTCGCTCCACCCCTGCAATACTTCGAACTGTTTTCCCTTGAAATAGCCCTCTTCGAAGTATTTTTTCACGGCCCACGTGTAGCATGTTAATTGGTTTGCCTGTTTCAGGGTGTGCAAAATCCACCACTTTTTCAAGGGGTTGGAAAAGTTTCCCTTTTCCAATTGGTCTCTTCCGAAAATATTGATGACGCTCTTGGCGCGCAATTTTTTCGCGAGTTGGATGGCGGCCGTCATGGGCGGAATCGTGTACACGCCGTAATACACGTCGTACTTTCCCAGTTTTTCCCCCGCTTTCACGTAATCGGCAATTCTCCGCATGGCATCGGATTTGTCGATGGGATGCGTGTTGAACGCGTAAATATTTACTCCTTCTTGCGTTTGCACTTCGGGCAAGTTGTTCCAGTTCGGCGTCAAAATGTCGGCCTGGATTCCATTCGCGGCCATCCACGAAGCCGCGCCATAAACAAGCCGTTCCGTTCCCGCTTTCACGGGCCACGCAAAGTCCGAAACGAGCAATACTTTTTTGGGCAACATTCAACTGCCTGCCCCTTTGTCTTTGGCCGTTGCGTACAACAGCCAGCCGTGCAATAATCCGATTCCGGCTGGAAAGTATGTAATGGTTTTCAACAAGTGCCATGGATTTTGGATTCCTTTTCGGAGAATCGAGAGCAGGATGACAATGAACGGAAGGCCCAACAAATACAACAAGGGGTTCAACAGGCCGAAAAAAAGTCCGATGAACGAGAGCAAGTACACAGTGCGCATGTACACGCCGAACCATTCCTTGAAATATTGCAGTCCGTTAAAGTATTTCAAGTACAAGGGCCCGCTTTTTCCATACCATCTCGCCTGCTTGTACGCGCGATAGAGCGTTCCAACCGCATGGCCGGAAAAGAACGTGTCCGCGAGCGCGACTTTTAATCCGTTTTTTTGCGCAAACGCATCAACGGCCATCGCGTACAATCTATCTTCTCCGAATCCGATTTCGGGAAAACCGCCCAATTGTAGGTAAATATCCCTGCGCGAAAAGCGCGGTTCTAAAGAAATTCCTTCCGGGTCGGAAACGGCTTTCATGATCCAATTTTCCTGCATGCTTTTCAGTTTTGTCCGAACTGCAATGGTTTTCGAATCGAACGCGGCCACGCTTTTTTTCACAAAGTCCCTGTCCGTAATGCGGTTGTCCGCGTCCAAGGTTCCCACGATTTCGGCGTTCGAATTTTTCGCGCCCTTGTTCCATCCGACCGCGGGCCCTTGCCTTCCGGGATTGTTGATGAACACTTTCGCTCCTTTCGCTTTCGCAATCTCCACGGTTTTGTCCGTGCTTCCGTCGTCCACAATCGTCACTTCCAAATTCTTGTACGATTGCGCCTTCAAATCGTCCAACAAGTTTCCAATCGTTTCTTCTTCGTCCAGACAGCTGATGGAAATGCACACTTTCGGATTCTTCGATAAAGGTTTTAGTTCCATAAAAATTCCTACTTTTCAATGATTTTGGCGGGAACGCCCGCGTAGGCTTTTCCGCCTTCGCAGTCTTTGACGACGACGGCTCCCGCGCCAATGACCGCTTTTTTTCCGATGGTGACGCCCGGCAGCACGATGACGCCCGTTCCAATGTATACTCCGTCTTCGATCCGCACGGGCTTTTCCCTGGCGGGGTGCACGGAAGAATCGTGCGTGAACACTTTGATTGCGGGGGCGAACTGGACGTCGTCTCCGATGAATACATCCGTCGTAATGTCGATGATGCATTCGAGTCCGATGTACGAGTTTTTTCCCACGTGGAATTTTCCCTTCCTGCGCTTGTCGTTGTAGATAATTTTCACGTTTCTTCCGAATTTCGCGCTCGAGTCGATGTCGTATTTGTGAATCATTCGCTCCAGCGGAAGCCGGATGCTGGGTGGAAGGCATTCGAGCAATGGTTCGATCATTTTTTTTCCTTCCACGATTCAAGAGAGTGTTTTGCTTCTTCCAAAATTTCCGTCACTTGCACGCCGATTTCGGGCGTAACGCGCAAGGGCTTTCCGCTTTCAACGGAGTCTAAGAAGGCTTTCAGTTCCCAGTTCAGCGCGTTGGAAGGTTCTAAGGAAAGTTTTTTTTCTTCTCCCACTTTTTCCAAAACTTCAACAGTTTGCGCGAGCGCGTCAATGTAAAGACTTTGCTTTTCTCCAACCAAAAAAACAGTCCGCACTTTTTTGGGAGTAAGCCAGCTCATTTCGATTTCGAACAGTGTTTTTTTTCCGATTTTTCCCGAAACAAATCCCGCTTCTTCTCCCTGCTTTTTGCGGTAGCATTCTCCCGCGTATTGCAATCCTCGCGGCTTTCCGCCAAACAAATAGTGCAAAATGTCGACGGGGTGCAGTCCCAAGTCCGTCAAAATGTCCCAATTCTCGTAAATGGGGTCCAAATTAGTCCATGTAAGTTTGGCAATGTACACTTCTCCCAACTTTCCCTCGTCCAGCCATTTTTTGGCTTCAATGAGCGCGTTGTTGTAGCGGAAAACGTGTCCTACCGTAAAAACGGACTTTTTTTGCTTCGCGAGTTCGGCCAGTTTTTTCGCGTCTTTCGAGTTCAACGCCATGGGCTTTTCTAGCAATATATTTTTTCCGGCGTTCAAGAACTTTTCGGCGATTGAAACGTGCGTTTCGTTGGGCGTGCAAATGCTGAGCGCGCGGATGGAATCGTCAACTAAAATTTTTTCGAGCGAGGCTTCCGTCGAAATGTTTGGAAATTCTTTCCTGCGCTGTTCGAGAATTTCCGCGTTCAAATCGCAGACAGTTACTTCCTGTCCAAGGCTCAAATATTCTCGGATATGGTTTTTGCCCCACCGCCCCGCTCCAATGACGGCTACTTTCATTGCAGTGCACCGTTCACGACTTCGCACACTTTTAGAACGTCTTCGGATTTCATTTTCGGATAAACAGGCAGTGAAAGAATTTCGTTCGCGAATTTTTCCGATTGGGGGAATTCTCCCCCTTTGAAACCGTACAATTGCTTGTAAATGGGCTGCAAATTCAGCGGGAGCGGATAGTGAACTCCGTACTGCACCTCATTCTTCTGCAAAGCGGCTTCGATTTTCGCTTTCTCTTTCGAACGGATGACAAACAAATGATACGCGTGCGTCGAGTTGGGAATCAAATCCAATAGCACTTCCTTGTTCAAATTTTTTCTATAAAGTTCGGCCACTTTCTGGCGCTTTTCCACCCACTCGTCCAATCGTTTCAATTGTTCGATTCCAATGGCCGCGCTCACCGTATTCAATCGCTCCGTGAATCCGACGACGGAGTGCTCGTACTTGGACGTTCTTCCGCAATCGCGGTAGATTTTCGCCTGCTTGGCCACTTCTTCGTTGTTGGTGGAAATCATTCCGCCGTCTCCGCCCACTGTCATGTTTTTGGCGGCGTAAAAGCTGAACGCTCCCGCGTCCCCGATGCTTCCTGCTTTTTTTCCGTTGAAAGTGGCTCCGTGCGCCTGGCATGCGTCTTCGACTACAAACCAGTTTTTTTCCTCCGCCAGTTCCTTTAACTCGTCCATGTTGCACGGCTGTCCGTACAAGTGCACGGGAATGACTCCTTTCGCATCACTCACTTTTTTCAATTGGGCGGGATCGACGAGTCCCGTATGCTCATTGATGTCGGCGAGTACGGGCGTTCCCCACGCGTGAATGATGGAATTGGAAGTGGCAATAAATGTCATGTCCGTGGTTGCCACTTTTTCTTTGGGCTTTAATCCAAGAGAAAGCAGGGCGATTTTCAACGCGGACGTTCCCGAGCTGACTGAAACGCAGTATTTGACTTCCAAATACTTAGCGAACGCTTCTTCGAACTTGGCCACGCTTTCTCCAAGAACAAAGCGTTCGTTCTGCAGCGCGTGCACGGCCGCGTCCTTCATTTCTTCCGAAAATTCCTGCTCGAAAAACTTGATCATTTTTTCCACCTTTTTTCCCGCTTTTTAGTAATCCTTCGCTCGATGTTTTTAAACCCTTTTTGGGGCAATTCCGATAGCACTATTTTTTTAGGACTTCTTCATACGCGCGCTGCGTTTCCCGGGCGCATTTTTTCCACGAAAAAAACTTCGCCCTCCGGATTCCCTTCTGTTTGAGCCTATTCCGCACGGCCGAACTTTCGAGCAATTCTTCGAGTCCCTTGCAAAATGCAATCGCGTTTCCCCCTTCCACCATCCACGCCGCGTCTTTGACGACTTCCGGGGTGCTCGACGCGCGCGCGGCCACGATGGGCAGTCCCGAAGCCATGGCTTCGACGAGCGGAAGCCCAAATCCTTCATAGGTGGAAGCGAATGCAAGCACGTCGGCCGCGTTGTAGGCCAGCGCGAGTTCGGCTTTTGAAAGCTTGACGCGGTGGATTACTTTTTCCTGCAGTCCCAGATTCGCAATCGCTTTTTCCGTTTCGGGCCTTTTCTCTCCCACGCGCACCAATATCGAATTCGGATATTTTGCGTTCAACAACTGGAACGCTTTCAATAGTGTGGGAATTCCCTTGCGCGGCTCTTCCGATCCCACATTCAATACAATGAGCGCTTTTTCATCCAGCTCCAAAGCCTTTCGCGCCCGCTTCTTGTTTCCGGGGGAAAACGTGTCGCATTCGAAGCCCAAGTGGATGACACTGATTTTGGTTCCCGGAATGTGGTAGTATTTTTCGATTTCGCGCTTCGTAAAATTGGAAATGGCGATCACTTTTTCTGCGCTCTTCATTCCCTGCATGGCATAGTCCAGCACTTGCGAGATTCCGGGCGCGTAATGCCCCGGCAGGGCTTTGGGAATGACGTCCATGCAGCTGACAATGCACGGCTTTCGAGTGTCCGCAAGCCTTGCCAAAAACTGGTTCGAAGCGTGGTACAGCTTGTAGCCACGCGGCACGCGGTGCGGATAGTACAACGCCTTGTTCAAACTCTTTCCCAGCACGGGCAAGGGAATCGAGCCGCTCAACACTTTGACTTCCTTCTTTTTTTCCTCTTCCAAATTGTGGCGCTTCAACGGCCACGGAAGCGCTTCCGACAATGTTCCAAAATCCAATCGCTTTTGCTTTTTCTTTCCGCCCAAATAAATCATTTCAACGCTTTCTTCCTTCAGCTCCTTGTACAAGTTCCACGCGTAATTTCCGATTCCCGTTCCTTCCGGAAAATCGTTCACCAGTGCAATGTCGGATTTCATTTCAGCACTTCCCTGTACACGCTCTCATATTCGGCAATCTTTTTATGCCAATCAAACCCTTTCGCAAACTTCCTGCAAGCGGCGCGCTTTTTTTCCAATCCGTGCTCTTCCTTTGAGAGCCACTTTTCCAATTCCTTTACCGCTTTTTCCGATTGTTCAAAGTCCAAGCATTCCCCGCGGCCTTTTCCCACAAAGCGCTCGAACGAGGGAATTCTGCTCAGCAACGGAATGCATTCCGCAGCCATTCCTTCCACGATGGAAATTCCGAACCCTTCGTGCGTGGAGGCGGAAACAATGAACACGGCGCGGGCGTATTCCTTTTCGAGCTCTTTTTCGGAAATTTTTCCCAAAAATACGATATTTGTGTCCAGTTTTTCCGCAAGCGCTTTCAGCTTTTTTTCGTTCCCCTTCCAGTCTTCTCCCGCAATGCGCAGCTCCGCTTTGGGAAAGTTTTTGGCCGCGCGCGCAAACACGCGCATCAATTGCTCCAAATTCTTGTTCGGCGCGAGCCTTCCAACGAACAACATTCTTCCGGAAATTTTCTTTCCCTTCAATTTCAAAAAAGTTTCCAATTCAACCGCGTTTTCAATCAATTGCGCGTTTTGGATTTTTTTGAAGCGCGAGAAATCGTCCACGCTGTCGCAAATGATTGCGTCGAATTTTTTCAACGACTTTTCCAGCAATACTTTCGAGTACGCTTTTTTCAACCACTTTAAGGATTGCGAGTGTTCGATTCCCCCGTGCGTGTTCAGTACGAGTTTCGCCCCGTGCTCTTTTTTCGTCCACGCGAGAAAGTCGGAAAAAAAGCCGATATTGTGCACGTGCACGACTTGCGCTCCTTTCACTTTTTCCAGCACTCCCGGGGCGAACTTGTACAGTTTGAAGTCTGTAAAGGGAATGCGGTGCACGGGAATTTCCCGCACATTTTCGAACGCTTTGAGCTTTTTTCCGCCCGCGCACTTGTCCAGGCAGACGATTTTCACATTGTGGCCCCGCTTTTGCAAGTTTTTGGAGAGCGCGAGCACAAAGCTTTCAATTCCCCCCTGGCAGGGAAAAACGTGATGGGTGACTTGGACGATTTTCATTTGTTCACTCCTTTTGCAAGGCCCCACGCGAGGCCGGACAGGAACGCGAAACTGCGCAGGAATACGACTGTTGGAACCGTTCCCGCAACTGCTTTGTCCTTTTTCGCGCAAAAGCGCAAAAACGGCCACGCGCTGGCAATCATCAAAACAAGCGCGATGGCGGCAATCCATTGCGTGAAAGAAGAAAGCAGTATTCCCAAAACCAGCAGCGTGGCGAGCGCGATTTGCGCCTTCAATGCCGTTGTTGTATACGAGTCTTTGAGCATTTTTCCGCGGTGCTTTGAATACAATCTCACTCTCCAAAATCCACGAAAGAATTTCACGTGCAAATACTGCGCTAGGGATTCGGGGTGCGAGTGAAAAACAATCGCGTTCGGCGCGAACGCGAGCTTTTTCCCCCTTTCCGAGAGCGCGTAGGAAAATTCGGTGTCTTCTCCCGAAGCCGTCGGAAATTTTTCGTCGAATCCTCCCTGTCCCGCAAAATCATTTTTCCGGTATGCGGCCGCGTACGTGGAGACAAAATCAATGTACGGATTTTTTTTCATTTTTTCATAGCGCTCTTCGATTTCCAACTGGGAAAACCGCGCCATCCAGTTCTTCTGCCGTGTGCGGTACGCCCCTTGCACTCCCGCGATTTCCTTTTCCGCAAACGGTTTGAGCATTTCCCGCGTGAAGTTTTTTTCGGGAACGCAGTCCGCGTCCGTAAAAATCAGGATTTCTCCCTTGGCTTTGCGCGCGCCCAGATTGCGCGCGGCAGCGGGCCCTTTCTTTTCCTGGCGGAAATACTGCACATTTTTGAACTTTTTGACAATTTGCGCGGTTTCGTCCGTGCTCGCATCGTCGACGACAATCACTTCGCACTTTTCGTCCTGCGCCCGCAGCGCGTTCAGGCATTCTGCAATGTGCTTTTGCTCGTTGTGGCAGGGAATAATGACGCTGGCTTTCATAACTTCAAGTCTTGGCTTTGAACGGTTTTTTGAACAGAAACTTGTAAAAAGTGCCCGCGCTCTTGAACAGTCTCGGAAACTCTTTCGGAGAAGAAATCCCCTGTCCGATTTTGCGCAAAATATACGAAGGTCGCAAGTAGAATTGCCTTCTCGCCTCGTCGCACCATTGCACGAGTTCCTGGTCGCTCAGTCCCGGCCTTGAAACAATTGAATTGTGCGTTCCGTCCGGCAAGAGCCACTCGTTCCAGTTTTTAGTAGTGAGAAACCCTTCGCTTTTCGCCCAATCATACGCTTCCGTTCCCGGATAGACCATGATGGGAAAAAACTGCGCCGTGTCCGGGTCCAATTCTTTGGCAAACTGGATTGTTTTCCGGATGGTTTCGGGAGTTTCCCCCTTGTTGCCCATCATGAAGCACCCGTGTACGAGAATTTTCGCCTTTTTCGAATCCTTCATGAACTGGCTGATTTTTTCAATCGTAGTTCCCTTGCGGATGTTGTTCAGTATTTCCTGCACTCCGCTTTCAAATCCCAAGCACATGAGCCTGCAGCCCGCCTTTTTCATCCACTCCAAGGTTTCCAAGTCAATGTCCGCGCGCGAATTGCACGTCCATGTGATTTTCAAACCCCTTTGAAGGATTTCCTGGCACAATTCAATCGTCCGCTGCTTGTCCTGCGTGAGCGTGTCGTCTTCAATCATCACATCTTTCACTTGGGGCAGGTTTTTCGAAATCCAGTCCAATTCATCCACTACATTTTTCACGCTTCTTGCCCTGTACGTCCTTCCCATCAAGGTTTGGGGCCACTCGCAGAATGTACAACGGTACTTGCATCCCCTTCCCGTCATGATTGTCACTTCCGGGTACAGCACGCTGGGGTAAAAGTAATGCTCGATTTTCAAATGCCACTTGTACACTTCGGAAACGAACGGCAGCGCGTCCAGCTCTTCCCCGCTCAAGAACGCGTGCTCGGGATTGTGAATAATTTTTCCCTTTTCGCGGAACGAAATTCCATTCACGCTTTTCCAGTCTTTTCCCCCGTCCAGTTTTTGCGCCAGCTCGCGCGCAATCGCGTCGAATTCCATGCGCGCGACCGCGTCAAAGGCGAGGCAGTCCTTGAGCGCTTCTTCGGGCAATACTCCCACGTGCGTTCCCACCGCGAGAATGAACGTTTCTGGCAGCCATTGCTTGAGCTTTTTCGCGATTTCAATATCGTTCCAATAACTCGCGGTGACGGTTTCCAGCACAATCAAATCCGGTGCAAACGCTTTCGCGTCCGCTTCCAAATCCGAAATTGTTTTCTCTTCCGCGGGCGCGTCGTACAATTCCACTTTGTGCCCCGCCTGTTCGAGCGCTCCCGTGCAATAGCCGAGCCAGATGGGATAGTACAGGCAGCCTCCTTTCGAAACTCCAGGACTTCTCGAATCGCGCGAAAATTTTTCAAAAAACGGCGGATTCAATGCGAGAATTTTCAGGCTCATGAGGTATTCCTTCTTCCAATCCTATAAATACGTTTTTGGTGCGGTACGATTCGGGAAATTTTGGTACGAAAACGGCAATCAAACGAGCAGTTTTCCAAAGCGGACGCTTCCCCACACGCGCGCCGCTTTTACAAGTACAACATATGCGATTCCCGACAGCACAATCGCAATCGCGTGCAAAAAACTCTTGTTTTCGATGAACTGAATTCCCTGCGGAGAGGAAAGTCCAAACTGTTTTTTCCACAATCCCGTCGCCACTTTGAAATCCTCGCGCGCGGGCCTCCAAAAATTCCACTTGATTTTCAAGAACTCCCTTGTTCGCTCGGGGTGTTTTTTGTACAATAATGGATCCACTTCGTGCTTCCATACCCTGCTCCACGCATAGGAAAGTTTTCCGGCAAGCCCTTTCGGCGCTTCGTGTTTGTGCTCGAATTCGGCCCGCGTTCGAACCACTGTAAAGCCCAAGTCCTGCACTTTGAACACCGTGTCCGTGTCTTCGCGATAGTTCGAAGGGAATTCCTCGTCGAACAGTCCCGCTTTTTCGAGCACGTCTTTCCGGTACGCGGTTGAAGTTCCGCCATACTCGTTGAACGAGGTCGTGATTCCAACTTTTTGGTTTTTTTCGAACGGTGCTACTAATTTTTTTAGCCAGTCTTTTTCCGCAATGCAGTCGTTGTCCATTACTGCGATGATTTTTCCTTTCGAAGCGCGGATTCCCGCATTGCGCGCGGCAGCGGGGCCTTTTCCCTTATTTTTCAAATATTTTATTCCCGAAAAATGTCCCACAATTTGCGCGGTTTCGTCCGTGCTTCCGTCGTCCACCACAATAATTTCGAATGCGGAAAAATTCTGGCATTGCAGCGCGCCAAGCGTTTCCCGCAATAATTTTGCGCGGTTTTTCGTGGCAACAATAACGGAAACATTCAGGATTTTCATTTTGAAACTTCTTCCCATGTTTTTTCGAGCCTGTCCGCGGCTTTTTTGATGGTGTATTCCTGTTCGACGAGCGCGCGCGCCTTCTTTTCGTACTCTTTGCGCAGTTTGGAGTCTTCAATAAATGCAATGATTCCCTGCGCGATGCTTTCCGGGTCTTTCGGTTTTACCAACAATGTAGAGTCGCGGACGAATTCTTTCACGGATCCAATATCTGTGACGACGCACGCTTTTCCCCACGCCATATATTCAAGCAGCGAAATGGAAGTGGGCGCTTCGTATACGAGCGAGTGCGGTCCGATTTCCGTCGCTGCCGCCACTTTTTCGCACTCGTCGTGCTGGATCGGGCCGGCAAGGATGACATTTTCTTTCAAATCCAGCTGGTTGGCCAGCTCCTGCAAATCCTTCGCGTTTTTTCCCCAGCCGAAAATGACGTACTTGTACTCTGGATAGGAGGGCACCACATACTGCATGGCGCGAATCACATATTCGATTCCTTTCGCGTTGCTGCTCCACAATGATTTGATGCTCGTAATCAAGTGCTCTCCATATTTTTCTCGAATTGAGCTTCCGTCCGCCTTCAAATTGTAATTGTCCAAATTCACGGCGCCCGGCTGGATTTCGATTTTTTCCTCGGGAACGCCGAACTTCAAGTATTGTTTTTTCATGTCGCTCGTCCAGACGACGAGCTTGTCGTAGTTGAGCTTCGGCATCAGAAATTTTTCCGTCTCGAACAATACTTTCATGTGCAGCGTGAAATTGTAGGAAGAAAGCACTTCGAGCAACAGCACGTGGGGGATTTTTTGCTGTTTTTTGATTCTGTGCCCTATATACCCCATGAGCGAATTGTTCTGGCTCTGCACCAATTCTGGCTTGAACTCTTTCGCCAGCTTCAGCGCTTTGCCGGAAAAAATCGGCCCTTCGAACTTGTGGAACGCATGGTGGCCATAGACGGGCATTCTTTCCATTCGCGCCCCTTCAACATTGTACTGCGCGTTCGTGTACACCAAAATTTCATGCCCTCTATCCAACAACTCTTCGAGCAAATCCTTGGTGTAAATTTCCGTGCCTCCAATCGTCCCCAAACACGTTGTAATCCAGAAAATGCGCATACTCATTCCAACATTGTTTTCAGTTTTAATACTTTGTATTTTTCTTCTGCGTTATACGAGCCCTTTGGATTTTAGTTCGCGGGCCGCGGCCTCGAACCTGTCCTTGGCCTGCACGTTTTTCGACCACTGCATTAATTCTTTCATTCCCGCTTCAAAAGAAACTTTTGGTTCAAACCCAAGCCTGCTCTTGATTTTGGAAATGTTTGCAAAGCAGTGGCGGATGTCTCCCTTGCGCGGTTCGAACGTGATTTTCGGTTCGAGTTTGGCGTTGTTCAGCGCGATAATGGTTTGGGCGATTTCCTTCACGGAGTACGGTTTTCCGCTTCCCACGTTGAAGGATTCGAAGTTGGCGCTTTTTTGTTCCATGGCAAGCAAATTGGCCTGCACTATGTCGTGCACGGAAATGAAGTCCCGCATTTGCATTCCGTCTTCGTATATGACGGGCGCGTTGTTGTTTTTGACCCTGCTCAGAAATATGGCCGCCACTCCCGTATAGGGATTGCTCAAGCTCTGCCTTGGACCGAACACGTTGAAATAGCGCAGTGCGACTGTGGGAATCCCGTACGTTTTTCCCACGAGCAATACCATTTCTTCCTGGTGTTTTTTGCTTTGCGCATAAATGGAAGTTGAATTCTGGCGTTTCGTTTCTGGAGTCGGAATTGCCTTCAATTCCTTTCCACACTGCGGACACGCGTGCTCGAACTTTTTCTCGCGCAGTCTTTCCTCGCTCCGCGTCTCGACTTCCTGTCCTCCGCACGTTTCGCACTCGTGCGCGCCCTCCCCGTAACTGCTCATGGAAGCGGCAACAATCACTTTTTCGACGGAATGTTTTTCGTTCGCGAGAAAGTCGAGCAGGTTCGCGGTTCCCTGCGTGTTCGTTTCGATATAGTTTCGGATTTGGTACATGCTTTGACCGACTCCCACGGCCGCCGCCTCGTGGAACACGACTTCTGCTCCCTGCAACGCTTTTTTCAAGTCTTCCGGCTTTCGTACGTCGCCCCAAATGTACTCCGCTTTTGCATTCAAATACTCCGGCTTTTTTCCCTCATGCACTTGCGGCTCCAAATTATCTAGCACTTTCACTTCGTGCCCTTTTTCGACGAGCGCGTCGACTAGGTGCGAGGCGATGAATCCCGCGCCGCCCGTTACGAGCACTTTTTTGGTTTGCATTTTTTTTCCTTCAAAAAATGTGTTTGTTTTCTTTCGCCCATTCGAACAGTTTGGAAACGCCTTCGCGAGCGGAAACTTCCGGCTTCCAGCCAAGCTCTTTCCGCAGTTTGCGCGTGTCCGAAATATACACTTTCTGGTCCGAAGGCCTCCAGTCCGAAAACGAAACGGGAATTTTTTTGCCCAGCTTTTCTTCCAAAATTTCCAATAGTTCAAGCAGGCTGAGCGTGTTTTCCTTTCCGCCTCCCGTAGTGAAAACATCGCTCTTGTGTTTGCTTTCCAAAAAAGAGGCGTGCGCTTTGACCAAATCTGTAACATACAATACGTCGCGCACTTGCTTTCCGTCCCCGAAAATCGTGACGGGTTTTCCCGTAATCGCCGCAATGGCAAACCACGCCACCCATCCCTGGTCTTCCAAACCAAATTGCCTCGTTCCGTAAATGCAGCTCATGCGGAATACTCCCGTGCGCAGGCCGTACAATTGCCCGTAGTCCTGCACGTACAAGTCTCCCGCAAGCTTCGAACAGCCGTAGGGCGTATGCTCTTTCGAGTCGATGGAAAACGTTTCCGAAATTCCGTCCGAATGTTCGGAATCGAACGCGTACCTTTTTTCCTTTTCCACGACGGGAATTCCGTTCACGTTCTCCCCGAACACCTTGTTTGTAGAGCAATACGAAATGCTCGGATTGTTTCCGCTCTGCCGCGCGGCTTCCAAAACATTGAATGTTCCCTGCGCATTGGTTTCAAAATCAGTTCGGGGGTCTATTACAGAAGTGGTTACCGCAGTTTGCGCGGCGCAGTGCATGATCGCATCAACATCCGAAGCGGCTTTTTTGACGGTTTCAAAATCCAGAATGCTCTTTTCAATCAATTCCACGTTTGGAATTCTTCCGATGTGCTCCCAATTATAGCGCGCGTTTCTGGACGGTTTTCCCAAAATTTTCGCTCTAGAAAGATTGTCCAGCGCTTTAATGTTCCACCCTTTGCCGGAAAAGTATTCCACGGCGTGGCTTCCGACAAAACCGCCCGCCCCCGTAATCAAAATTGTCGGCATTTTTTCACCTCAATGTCCGTAAAATTTTGGGCAAGTTTTGCACGGCGTGGGCGGGTTCGAAGTCTTTATTTTTTTTCGAAATTCCGCGAATTTTCCGCCGTTCCAGATTTTTTCCAGTTTTTCCTGCAAAACGTTTCCCATCACGTTTTCCGCGCTCGCGCGCGCGTTCGGGATTTGCGGAATGAAACAGCACGGCAGCACGTCCCCGTTGTAGGAGATGTACGGGTTTTGCCACGGGTAATCGCAGCCTGTCGTTGTCGAAATTGCAGTCGAAGTGTCCGGCCAAATGAGCACTCGTACTCCCAGCTCCGCCGCCGTCCTTTGCGCCTTTTCGGTAAGAGTTTTGAGTTTTTCGGCGTCCACTTTTCCAAGGGAAAGTTTTCCCGTGTGGTCGGAAAAGAGTGGAGTGCTGTACATGAGCACGTCGACTCCGAGTTCGTTGCAGAGTTTGACCATTTTTTCCACTTGGAAAAAATTTTCGTTCAAAATGCAGAAATTGACCCCAAGTTTCGGCGTCGGACTTTTTCTCGAATCCCTTTCCCTTTTCAGCAATTTCAGGTTTTGCAGTACTTTTTCCCACTGCGCGCCGCGCCTTATTTTTTCGTACACTTCTTTCGTCGCCCCGTCCAAGGAAAGCACGACAAAGTCGGCTTTCGAGTCCAGCAGGCGCGAAACGCTTTTTTCGTTCCACAAGGTAAAATTGTCCGTGAACCAGACGTACATTCCCTTTTCCTTCGCATATTCGACCATTTCCAGAAAATCAGGGTGCAAGAGCGACTCTCCGATTCCCGTAATGTTGAGCACTTGCACGTTCGGGTTTTCATCGACCAGCTTCTTGAACGATTCCAGGGAGAAGTTTCCGGGGTTTTCGCGCATGAACGAGTGCTCGCACATTTCGCACTTCAGGTTGCACGCGGTCGTAATCTCCACTTGCAGGGCCGTGGGCGTGTAATGCGGGTGCAAGGGCTTGCGCTTTTGCTCGGCATAGCGGAGCGCGAGATTGACTGCCCCGAACAAGTTGTTTCGAGCGATTGTTCCCTTCAATAATTCCTTTTTTGATTGCAGCATTTGTTTCTCCTTTCCAAAAAATTATGAAATCCTGCTATAAAAAGCAAATTGGTTCAATTTTGCGAAACCTTTCCATTCTTTTCCCCAGTTTGGGAAAAGACGGGCTCTTTGAATCCGACGTACACGCGCGGCCTGGAGCGGATTTCTCGTATTTTTTTCGAATCGCGCAAAGTAAGGGAATAGGTTTTCAGCAAGAGCCCCGCCCTTCCGTCCTTCAACGCTGTGAGGAATACAAGCGCGAGCCCTGGAAAAAACCGGACGATTTCCCAGAACGGCAGATTGTACAAGAGCGCGCGCAGTCGGTGCAAATTTTGCAGCACGTACTGTTTTTCGCTTCCCAAATTCTCCCGAGAGTCGCGCGAGGCAAAGTGGACGACATTGGCCTTGCTGGCGCGGACGACGCGGAAGCCCGCTTTTCGGCACCTGAAATTCCAGTCCATTTCCTCGCCGTACACGGGAGAAAAGTTTTCCGCGTCCAAAAATCCCACTTTTTCAATCACGTCCCTTCTGACAACCCATCCGATGGGAAGCGTGTACCTGTCTTCGTCCGGAATCTTTCGGATTTTTTCGAGCATTTCCGGATTGTCGGCCTCTTCTTTGGAAACTTCTCGCAGTCCCGCGATTCCGATTTTGGAATCCTTCTCCACGGCTTCGACGAGCGCGGACAGCCAGCCCTTGAGCACGCGCGTGTCGTTGTTCAAGTGCGACAAATAGAATCCCTTTCCCTCCTGATAACCCTGGTTGATGGCGTAGGGAAGGCCCTTGTTTTCGGGATTGCGGATGAGGCGGATGAAGGGAAACTTTTTTTTCAGTTTTGGCGCGCTCCCGTCCTTCGAGCCATTGTCGATGACGATGATTTCATAGTTTGGATATTCTGTATTTTCCAACACGTTTCGAATGCACTCGGCCGTCATTTCGAAACTGTTCCAGCACACGAGCGCGATTGTCACTTTTTTCGCGCGCGAATTGGAAGGCGGTTTTTGCATGCTTTCACAAATCGTTTTCGTTTCGGACGATTCTCGCCTTTGGAAGCGGAATCACGTACTCGCCCCCGCGTTCGCGGTGTTCGGGCGTCTTTTTGATGAGTTCTCTTGCAATCGTCCACGCGAACAACACCAATACATTCGGCTTTTCCGCGTCGATGGCGGTGCGCGGAAGAATGGGAACGCGGTTTCCCGTAAAGCACTTGTTCTGCTTGTCCGGACTGTCGTCGACGATGAACTGGATGAGC
>JAZDMJ010000044.1:0-3308 GCA_043801115.1 Candidatus Iainarchaeum sp.
CAAAGCAGTCGAACTAATGAAAAGGTTGAACGTCTGCAAAGTCATCGTGGGAATCGAATCCGGGGACGAAAAAATCAGGCGAATGAATGGAAAGCCGTTTTCAAACCAGGAAATTCTTGCCGCAATTAAATTGCTCGGAAAAAACAAAATCAAAGTAACCGATTGTTATGTTCTAGGCTTGATGGGAGAAACGCCAGAATCAATAAAAAAAACATTTGATTTGTCCAAAAAAGTAGACGCGCTTTGCGAAAGAGACGAGACGGGTTGGAGCGTTATTCTGCCCTTGCCCGGCTCTCCAATTTGGAAAGCAATGATGTTGAAGCCGGAACTAAAAGAAAAATACGGCGAAAGCTACGAGTTCAACCTCCAAGAATTGCGCGAAGATTATCTGAACGCGTTTTGCCACTTGAACGCTGAAAGCGGAGAAATTTTGGAAAGTGCCGGCGAAAGGATTTGAACCTTCGACCACGGGGGTATGAATCCCGGACTCTACCAGGCTGAGTTACGCCGGCAACCCTTGCGTGAGTTGGCGACGCGGACGTCGCGGGTTCTATCGAACCCGCATAAGGCCTCCGCTCGCAATCAATTGCCTAGCAAAAAAGCGGTAAAAACCCTTTTAAGGGTTCAACAAGCGGCTTTTCACTTCAATTCCCTTGTTGTGCAAAATGACGCGGTCCGCGTAGCCGATGAAAAATCCCGTTTCAATGACTCCGGGAATCTTTTTCAATTCTCCATCCAGTTCTTCGGGAACAAAAACTTCGTCCATTTCCACATCCGCCAAAAAGTGCCCGCTCTCAGTTTTGAACGGACTTCCCTTCATTTCCCTCAATTTCGCTTTTCCGAAATTTTGAAGTTGCGTAATCGTTCTCTTCCACCCGAACGCGGAAATTTCGACCGGAGTTACGCCTTTCAACTGCGGCACCCAGTTTTTCTTCTCCGCAATTATAATGAGTTCGTCCGCGCTCTGCGCAATCATCTTGTCCCGAATCAAACTCGTCGAGTCGCGTTTCACGTAATTGTACATTTCATCCACCAAGTCCGCAAATTCAAACCCCACATCCACTTCGCTGTCGTTCAACGAAGTCATGGGCAAGTGAAAATCGGCGCACAATATTCCGAGCGAGGCCGAGCAAGGAACCACTTTCACTTTCCACTCTTTTTCCTGCACGAGAAAGGCGAGTTTTTTTAAAAACGATTCCGAATGTGTCCCGCTTCCGATGGCGATTACATTTCCGTTTGAAACATAGCGCGAGACGAATTCTTCGACATTAGATTCGGACAGCATGTCGGAAAAACGGGTTTGAACAATTTAAGCCTTCCTTCTTTCGCGCATTTTTCGCGCCCCAGCACACGTTCTTTTATTCTCAAACAGCATTGAATATGCACAGAACTTCCTACAAGGAGGGAATTCGCAAAATGGCCAAGAAAAAAAAGAAGAAAAAGAAGTAACGCCTCATTTTGCGTGAAACTTTCGATTCGAACTTTTCATCAAAATTGCCCGGAATGTTCGCCGGGCCTTTTCTTTTTTTACCAAACTCCCGACAATTTCAAAACTCCCAGCAATACGGGCTGGTGCAGCAAATAAATCCACAACGAATTCCTTCCCAGCCAGCTCCCCGCTCTAACTGATTTTTTTTCCGCCCAGTTTGGAACAAAAAACTTCCGCTTTCCCCCTTCAAACGCCCAGTTTCCGAACGCGATTCCCAACAGCACGACTCCAAACCACGGGAGCAGGGGAAAATAGTCGAACGTGTACATTCCTTGCGGGTACAGTCCAAGCCACAAGAGCCAGGGAAAGGAGAATGAAAACTGCGCGAGGAAAAGTCCCGCCAAAATGAAAATAGCGCCCAATGCCGCGTTCAGCCATTTTCGCTCCGCAAAAAAGTATCCGAGAATGATGGAAATTCCGATCAAGTGCAATACGCCGAACCAGATGGTTCCTTCAGGAAATGCAAGAAAAGTTCCCAGCGTGACGAGGAGGCCAAAGCCGAAAACAGTCAGTCCCCGTTTGAAAAAATAACTGAAATTTGCATTTCCGCTTTTTTTCCTCCGCTGAAAACTCAGCGAGAGCGATAATCCTGCCAAAAAAACGAACGAGAGCGCGGCAAACCTTCCCAGCGCCCACGCAATTCCCGCATTCACTTCAATGGGAATGCCGGCCAAGTAATTCAAATCGAATAAAAAGTGGAAGGCAATCATTGCAATGACGGCCAAACCCCTCCAAATATCCACTTCCCAAAACCGCGGCCTTTTCCCTTCGGCAAAAGCCCGGGGAAAAACTTTCTCTCCCATATCCCACTCAGGCAAGCGCAATGGTTTAAATCTTTCCAATCCATTGAATTGGCATGGCGGAAGAATTTGATGTATTGATTATCGGCTCGGGCGCGGCGGGCTTCGGCGCGGGAATGTACGCGGGCATCTACAAACTGAAGGCAATGATTTTCGGAAAGGATTTCGGACTCACTGCGTTGGCTTCCTGGGTGGAAGACTATCCGGGAATCGACCGCATTGAAGGATTGAAACTGGTTCAAGTCATGCGCGCGCAAATGGACAAGTTCGGCATTCCCGTGCAGAATTCCATTGTCGAAAAAGTTTCCAAAAAGAACGGAAAATTCGAAGTGCAAACCGACGATGGAAAAAAGTATTTGGGCAAGTACGTGATTTTGGCCACGGGAGAAACGCACAAAAGTCTCGGCATTCCATTGGAAGAAAAATTCAATGGAAAGGGCGTCTCCTACTGCGCCACATGCGATGCCGTTTTCTTCAAAAACAAAATAGTGGGAATCGTTGGGGGCGGAGACGCGGCCGCGCAGGCGGCGCTGATTTTGGCCGAGCACGCTTCGAAAGTTTTTGTATTCGTGCGAAAGGAAAAAATGCGCGCGCAACCCTGGATGGTTGAAAAAGTCGAAGCGCACCCCAAAGTGGAAGTATTGTACAATACGGAAGCGAAAGAGTTGAAGGGGGAAAAAGTGCTGCAGAAAGTGGTTGTGGAGCAGAAGGGGAAAAGGAAAGAACTGGAATTGCAGGGCCTTTTCGTGATGGTCGGAGTCCAGCCCCAGTTTGAACTGGCCAAACAATTGGGCGTCGAATTGGACGAACTGTGTTTTGTCAAAGTTTCGCAAAAACAGGAAACGAATGTCGAAAACGTTTTCGCGATTGGAGATTTGACTTCCACTCACCGCGGATTCAAGCAAATCGTTGTCGCATGCGCGGAAGGCGCGATTGCGGCGAGGCAAATATTCGAACGCTTGAAACTGCGCTGACTATTTTTTGCAGAATTCGCACTTTTCCAATACCCTGAATTTCGC
>JAZDMJ010000051.1:0-3110 GCA_043801115.1 Candidatus Iainarchaeum sp.
GAGTTATAATCTGACAAAATAGTCTTAATTATTTTTTCTCTTCCTTTTTTGAATGAATTGGGGTGCCACGTTCTGTACATTTTTGCACTTATTCCTTTTATTTTGAGCCGTGCAAGGTTTTCTTTTCTAACAGAATTAAGCTTTTCAAATTTTACTTCTCCAAATGTTTTTTTGAGCAATTCGTCGTTCCACTTGTTCCCTGTGAAAAAGATTATGACCTTTGGTTTGCAGATTTTGATTTCCTCTTTTAATAAGGGAAATTCATCAATCATTTCTTCAGATATTTTATAAGTCGGCTCGAATGGTTTCTCCTTTTCCCCATTATCCATTCTGTTTAGGTTGCTCCACGCAATACTTTCTTTTTTTAAGTCAATTTTTAGCTCTTTTTGGAGGTTTCGCATCATATACCAAAAACGAGAATGATACGTTTTATTGATTGCTTTTTTTGCTGGCGGTCTTGAAGAAAGGCAAGCATCTAATATTTTAGAATAGTTATTTCTCAAATCGTTCAAAGAACCGCTTTTCCACCAACCGTATGTTTCTTGCCCGACCACAAATAACGTTACTCTCTGTTTTCTTAATTTTATTAAGAGAGGACTGGAAAGGCCGTGCTCTTTCTTAACACGGCGCATCTTTTCCCAATTCTTTTTGTAAAGCACTAATAGCTTTTTGTTAAGAGTCATGCATGTTTACCATATTGTTATTCCTTTTTCTGCTTCTTGGTATTTTGCTCTGATAGAGTCAAATTTGTTGTAAAGCTCGCCTAGCTTTTTGTTTAATTCTATTACTTTTGGGTTTTGCGATTCTTCCAGAAGTTTGTAGGAAGATAGTTCTTTCCTTGTTTTTTCAAATTCTTCCAGAACGGGCAGAGAAAGGCTTCTGTATTCTTTCCATTTATTCAATCTTTCAATTCGCGTCTTTTCAGATTTAATTCCTAAACTGCTAGGGTCGAACTTAGTATTGGGCATACTACCACCACCGTTTCAATACGCAATCACCCAGTTTAAAAGCGTTTCAGAATTAACCTGTATAGCGCCAAAAAGGACACAATAGAGCCAAAAGCGGCAATTCGACCGGAAAACTGCCTCGAAACCCTTTAAAAATGGCATAAGCATGTTTGGACTAGAAAAGGGTGCGTTCCATGAAATTGTCTTACTATGGCGGCATTGACGAAATTGGCGGAAACAAGATATTACTAGAAGACCAAGACGCGCGCATTTTTCTCGATTTTGGAATGAATTTTGCCAATACGGGAAAATACTTTGAAGAATATTTGAAGCCGCGGACGGCCAACGGTTTTGGAGACCATTTGGCTCTTGGACTCATTCCCTCTCCTTCAACGCTTCCCGGCTTTTACCGGGACGATTTGCTCGAAATAGCCGGATTTAAGCCATCCGAACCCGAATTTGACGCCATTATTGTTTCTCACATCCACTACGACCATACGGCCGACATTAGTTTTGTCAGCGAAAAAATTCCGCTATATGCCAGCGAAATTACGATCCAAATGGCCAAAGCTTTGGTGGAAAGCAAAGCGCGCGCGTTTTCGACTGAAATATACAATTATACGGCGCGAAACTCGGACGGCAGTTCGGCAAGGCAGTTGGTTGAAAGAGAATGGAACGCGGTTCAAACTCACAAGAAATTCAAAGTCAAAAACGTCGAAATCACGCCCTTGTCCATTGATCATTCGGTTCCCGGAGGAATGACATATATCATTCACAGTTCGGAAGGAAACATTCTCTATTCGGGAGACCTTCGACTGCAAGGAACCTATGGCGACCATACTGTGCAAATGATGGAGCACGCGGCCAGCGAAAAAATCGACTTGATGCTGTGCGAAGGGACTCGAATCAAAACCACAGACGTCCAAACCGAAAAGCAGGTTTTCGACCAGTCTACCAAAATTTTGAACAACACCAAAGGACTGCTCATCGCCGACTATGCATTCAAAGACTTGACCCGTTTTGAAACTTTTTTGGAAATTGCGCGAAAAAGCGGGCGAAAGCTCGTCATTCAACCCCAAGACGCCTACCTGATTCAACAACTGCAAGACCTCATTCCCGCGTTGCCAAAAACGACCGACGAAACCATTGAAATTTTGGGCAAAAAACGCCTAACTAATCTCAAAACCTTGCAGCCTATCCTAGACCAAGAAAATGTCATTTCTTCGGAAGAAATCCACCACAAGCAAAACGAAAAAATCGTCCGCCTCAGCTTCTACGACTTTCCAGAACTCATCGACTTGCAACCCGCGCTGGGAAGCCAGTACATTCACTCGGCCTGCGAACCATTCAACGAAGAAATGGAAATCAGCCAAGAAAGACTCGACAACTGGCTCGACTATTTCAAACTACCCAAACACCAAATACATTGTTCCGGCCACGGCCCAAGGCAAGACTTGGAACAAATCATCAACACAGTCAAACCCAAAACATTAACACCAATTCATACGGAATACCCAAAAGAATTCAAAAAAATTGCTAAAAACAAAACAAAGATAACCTATGCAAAAAAGTTTGCTTAGTTAATAGTTGATTTAAATGGATAAAGCAAAAGCTCAAAACGAAATTCAGGCTCTTGTGAACCGTTTTGTTTCACGACAGTCCGATTATGAAACTCCGGATTATTTAGAGAGACAACTTCAAAATGACTTTTTGAATAAACTATTTAAAAATTTGGGGTGGGACGTAGACAACGAAAAAAATTTGTCAACTAGAGAGCGTGAAGTTCTAGTAGAAAAAGGAGATACAAAAGGTAGACCGGATTATTCGTTTCGGTTGAATGGGGAAGGCGTTCTTTTTGTGGAAGCAAAGGCTGCCAGTCAAGGAACTGAAAATAAAGAGTTCATTTTTCAGGCAAAAATGTACGGCTGGAACTCTCAAAATGTTAATGTAACCATTTTGACTGATTTCAAAACATTTAAAGTATTTGACTCTTCACTTAAACCCGACATCAACAAACAAGGAATTGGGCTAATATTTGAATTAAAATGCGAAGACTACGCTAAATCTGGCTTTGAAAAATTGTGGACTTTTTCCAAAGAGGAAGTAGAAAACGGTTCATTGGAAAAATTATTCTCAAAAGATGCCCAGTCAAAAAGATTACGA
>JAZDMJ010000069.1:0-17875 GCA_043801115.1 Candidatus Iainarchaeum sp.
CCGAAAATTGGTTCCCTGAAATCAAGTTTGACGTGCACGGAAAACCCGTCAAAATCCAGCTCCGCCTCTGCGCAGACTTGTACTATGACAAGGGAAGACCGCACATCGTCATCGTTCCCGCCAATTTGTTGCATGGAAAGGATTTGAAAAACCACTTGAAAAAAATGCCGTTTGGACAGCAATTTCATGTCAACGACACGTCAGACAAAATCGTCGAAACCGTGCGCGGACAACAACAAGTGGATGCTGTCGGAAAACCCAAAACCGTTCCCGCCAAAAAAACATACTCCCTCTTTAAACGGTTTAGGCGGTAGCAATAGTTTATGGGGCTTGGAGACAAACTGCGCGAAGCCATGGAACGGCTCCGAAACGCGACCTTTGTGGACGCGGGCGTCGTCAAAGAAAGCGTCAAGGATATTCAACGCGCGCTTATTGCGGCGGACGTCGAAGTATCGCTTGTTCTCTCGCTGTCGCAAAAAATTGAGAAGGAAGCCTTGAAAGAGCCTCCTGAAGGAATTTCGAAAAAAGAGTACGTGCTGAAAGTAACGCACGATTGTTTGGCCGAATTATTGGGCAGAGATAAGCCCGTTCCCGAAAAGCCCAAAACCATTCTATTGCTCGGACTCTTTGGTGGGGGAAAAACCACCACTGCGGGAAAACTGGCCAAATATTACATGAAGCGCGGAAACTCCGTGGGATTGGTTGCGGGAGATATATTCCGGCCCGCGGCCGTCGAACAATTGAAACAGTTGAGCGAAAAAGTGGGCGCGCACTTTTATTCCTCACAAGGAGAAAAGCGTGCGGAAAAAGTGGTTGAAAACGCGTTGAAAGAGAGCAAGGACGATGTTCTGATTGTGGACAGCGCGGGAAGGAGCGCGCTGGACGAAGAGCTTGTCAAAGAAATCAAAGCCATTGCAAAAGCGTTGAAGCCCGAACAAGTTTGGTTGGTGTTGGGAGCGGACATGGGACAACTGGCCTCCAAACAGGCGAAAGCGTTTCACGAATCTGTGGGAGTGAACGGAGTTATCGTTACTAGAATGGACGGCAGCGCGAAAGGAGGAGGAGCGCTGGCCGCGTGCGCACACACGCAAGCCCCCGTCTATTTCATCGGAACGGGCGAAAAAATGGAAGACTTGGAAGCGTTCAACGCCGTGCGGTTTCTTTCCAGAGTGATGGGGTATGGAGATTTGCAGGCGTTGCTCGAAAAAGTGCAGGAAGTGCAGGAAACAACCGAACTCAACCCCGAAGAATTATTGAAAGGGGAATTCACGCTGGAAGTTTTTTATCAGCAGTTGAAAGCCGCGCGAAGCATGGGGCCGCTGCAAAAAGTCATGGAAATGGCGGGACTGAGCGCGCAGATTCCCAAAGAAATGATGGAACAGGGAGAAGCCAGGCTTGATGGTTTCAAAATCATCATGGACTCGATGACGAAAAAGGAAAAAGCCGACCCCGAACTGCTGGACAGGAGCCGAATTTTGCGCATTGCGAAGGGAAGCGGAAAGAGCGAAGAAGAAGTGCGCGAATTGCTGAAACAGTTCAAGCAGATGAAGCAAATGTTCAAAAAATTCAAAAAGTTGGAGAATGTTTCGGAAAAAGACTTGAAATCGGGAAAACTGCAAAAAATGCTGCAGGGAATGCAGAAAAAGAAAAAATTCAAAATCCGGTGAAACAATGGAATTCTTGCTGTTGAGGGAAATCGTATTGCTGGTCGCGTTGGGCATTGCCGCGTATACGGACTGGAAGACGGGATACATCTACGACTGGATTTCATACCCCTTAATCGCGATTGGCGGAATTTTGAGTGTGGTCGAATTTTCAACGTACGGAATTTGGCCATTCGCGGTGGCCGCCATTGTGTTCGGCATCGGATACTTGTTCTATTATTTCGGCAAACTAGGCGGGGGGGACGTGAAACTGTTCGCCGGAGTCGCGTTGATTCTGCCCTTGTACAACGGAACATTGTACGTCATTCCCCTGCTCTTCTACTCCGCGCTCGCGGCTTCTACAGTATTGGGAGTGTATTACGGAATTTCGTATTACAGGAAAGGAATCGACTGGAAGCTGAACCAGAGCGGAGTGCGCAGGGCAACACTGCTCGGAGCCGCGTTCTTGCTCTACTTCGTCCTCGCCGCGTACTATAATGTATTTCCCCTCTATCTCCTCACCGCAATCATTATTCCCATTTTGATTGGCTTGGTTTTTGTCGCCTTCGAACAGGGCATTCGAAAAGAATTCTTCTTGAAAGAAATTCCGCTCCAAAAAGCCGAAGAGGACGAAATTCTGGAACTGGACAAACTCTCCAAAAGCGCGTTCAAAGCGTTGAAGGGAAAAACTTTGCTGGACGGGAAGGAAAAAAAAGCGCTCCAAAAAATGGGAATCGAAAAGATTTGGGTTTATCGCAACCTGCCCAAATTCGCGCCCTTCATTCTACTGGCCGCGTTGCTCTTGTTCGCGTTTCCGCAGTTCGCACAAATCTTTACATTAGTGGGCTGATTCGCAGGCTTCGAGCGAAGAATAAACGGAAAAAGAATCTCCTTCTTTCATTTTCGGTTTTGGAGAAACAAACAAGCAATTCTTAGGGCCCCAGCAGTAAAACTGGGCCGAGTCCGAGCCCGTAACTTCATAGCACGAAGAATCGTTCTGGAATTTGATGAACGCCCCGTTCTGCCAGCTCGCATCGTTTCTCCCGCTCCACTCGAACGAAGTCGAAGGGCACTCTCCGGGAGAAATTCCGCACGAAAGAACGAAGCCTTGCGCGAGCGGAGTCGCGTCTACAACTGCGCTTTCTTCCGGCGGAGAAAGGACGGAATAGCCCGTCATTTTGTTGAGGGAAAGAGAGAGCGCGAACACGATTGCAAACACGAAAACGAACGCCCAAACCGGTTTCATGCAATAAAAGGAACTGAAAAGGTTTTTACGGTTAGGCCAAAACCTTTGCAAAACCGCTTTCCTTTAAATATAGCCCAGCCCTTTTCCGAATATGAAAGCAATATTCGCGGCAATCGCCGCTTTGACTGCACTCGCTCTCGTACTGGGCTGCGTTGGAACGACGCCCTTCCAGCCAAGCGTAGACTTTGAACTGTCACACGCCACGTTCGAACAGGCCAAAAAAGTCTTGCACGTTTCCGAAAGCGGCTTTGCCACTCTTACCTATTACAACGGAAGCAACGAAGTCGAGCAAAGATTTGAAAAACAGTTGAGCGAGGAACAAACCGCTCAAATCAAAGACTTGTATTACAAGCAAAAATTCATGGAATTACAAGAATCGTACGTTTCAGGCCAGCAATTGGTTGGAGCCTATGCGGCAAGCATTACGTTTTCGGCCGGCAATGTTTCCAAAACCGTCACCATAAATCCCTATCCGCAAAGCGAAATTCCGGAAAACCTGCAAATGATTACTGTATTCTTGGAAGCGCTCGTGCAAGAATTGGAACAATCCCCGGTTTTGACGGAATGGATGCAACTCGAACCCGTGCAGTGCAGGGGAAACCCGTGGCAGCAATGGTATGACCGTCTTGAAATTGCCCTTCCGCCAGGCGAGCAAGAAACGACTTTTGACGAGCAAGCGCTCAAACTGTACTACGAGCGAGAGCATGATATTTCCATTTTGAACATTCAAAAACTCTACCAAGAAGGAATTGGCCGATGCGAAGCGTGCAGCTGCGGAGAAGGCTACTATTATCAAGCCAAAGTTTCCCGAACAGACGCGCAAAAACTGCGCGCCCTAAATTGGACTCCCGTAAATTCAATCGTCGAATTGAACTTTGCGTTGTTGGAAAGCCTTCCCGAACAATTGAGTATTTCTGTGCAAAACAAGCAGAACGAAAGCATTTTCTTGGAAGGCTGCAACCAATACGTGCCGGAAAAATGGATTCCAGAAGCCAAATCGCCGACCAATTGCGGAACGTGGGGAGAGCCCGAGTGCGTTTCGCCCGCACCCGCACACTGGCAAACAATTGCACCAATTGCATGCGTGGTGGAAGGAAATGCCGTAAAAATTTCAAGCGGAGAGACAAAAAACCTCAGAACGTACACTTTTGAAGAAGACGCGACCTATCGCGTGAAAGTGCATTTTGGAAGTGATTGCACGGAAGGCAAACCGTTTTCGGACGCCAACTGCAAAAGCACGTTCACTCTATACGGCGAACCCTTCCAAGTCGGCGCGAGCTCGGAAAACGAACTGCAACCCATCCAAACCGAAGCGCAAGCCATCCAAGCCGTGAAAGCAGAATTTCCAGAAGTGGTTGACATTCAAAAGTGCACGGCAGACATCGGATGCGACCAAAACATTGTGGTGAAAAAGATTCAATTGGAAGTTGTTGGACAGAAGGGTTGCGATGAAAACCATCTAGACTTGTGTGAAGGTTTTTCGCAGTTTATTAGCTGGAACATCACGTTTTGGAAAGGGTGGGGAGACTGCCCGGCAGGCTGCATTAGCAAGCACTACTGGGAGTTTACGGTTTCACAAGAAGGAAACGTTTCCAAAACGAGCGAATACGGCGACGTGCTGCCCGGCAATGGCGTGCTGCAAGGGTTTGTCAACAACACGACTTGTCCGGGCGCTTGCCAGGCGGACAAGAACTATTCGACGCCCGTGGCAAACTGGGAAATGATGGCCATTCCGGCCGATTCTCCAACAACGCCCTACACCTTCCAAACGGACGCGAACGGACACTTTTCGGTCGAACTACCAGCCGAAAACTACACGCTCAAAACGGGGCCCGAAACAGCGGGAGAAACATGCGCGCCGAAAGTGTCAAACCCCAAAATCATCACAATCGTTGCGTCCCAAACCATCGACCAAAACATTTCCATCTACAACCCGTGCATTGTCTAAAGCTTGAACGCGCTGCCTGTAACGGAAACTTCCCCTTTTTCGTCCAATAAACCTTTGACTTCGAATTTGACTGGCAAAAAGGACTCGCACACTTTCACATTATCGAGCAAGTGCTGAGAGATTTTGCATTCAATGGACGAAAAGCCGTCCGCAACGGCCATGAAGGGAATCAACTGGTCGGCCAAGTGGACGTCGCAAGGGGCGCCGAATGAAATTTGCTCCAGCAAGGCGCGGGCGCATTCTTCTCCCACTTTCAGCGCCGACTTTCCCCTTTCGCCCAACGCGGTTGCGGAAAGAATGCTTCCGGAAGAGAAAAACGCGAACGCGTCTACTCCGCTGCCCAGCGAAGGAGAAGGCTTGTTTTCTTCGAACGGAAAAATGTCGCAGTGCAGTTCCTTTTCGAGCAGTTTCGCACAAGATTTCAACTGGTTGGAAACGATTTCTTTCGGAAGAGAAGCGCAGTGCGAGTAGAGTTCCACTTTTTGCAGCGAGCCCAAGTCGGAAATGGAAAAAGGGAACAAGGACTTGCATGGCCTCGATTCGAACACTTCCATTCCCAACCCTTTCGGAAAATAGCCCCTCCGCTGGAGCGAGAGCGAAAAATGGGCTCCGCTTTCGTTCAATTTCGGAAACAATACTTTGTCGACAAAGCGAAACGAAGGGGAAAAGGGAACGTCCGTTCCGCCCTGCACGCGCAGTTTCAAAGAAGCTTTCAAGCCGGGAAGAAGGAGGGACTGCAACAGCAAAGAAATGCTGCCCGCGGTTCCGACATTGACTTGCAAGTTTGCGTCTTTCAGCGTTCCGGGGGAAAAGGAAACCAGTTGGCTTTCCAGTCGCGCGTTGGAAACGAGCGCGGCGCACACGTTCGCGCACGTTTTGAGAGAGGCCAAATGCTGGGGCTTCAATCCCGGCTTGGGCCTCGAAGCGCGAATTTTTTGAGCTTCGAACGGAGTGTGCGAAAAAACGGAAAGGCCGAGCGCGGAACGGAACATCTGGCCTCCATTCGAACAGTCCAACGAGAGCATAATAGATATTAACTGAAAGGCGAATAAAAGAGCCTATGGCGAAGGGAAAAGTAGTGCTGGTTACGGGCAGCGAAGGGTTTTTGGGAAGCGAAACGTGCGCGCTCTTGAAAGAGCGCGGATACAAGGTCAAAAAGTTTTCGCACTCTTTAGGGGACAAGATTGAAGACGCGGGCGAAGTGGAAAAAGCAGCAAAGGGTTGCGATTTTGTGATTCATTTGGCCGCGCTTATTGACGAAGACATTCCCCTGCACGAAATGATTGACGTGAACATTGAAGGAACGCGCAACGTGATTACGGCATGCAAAGCGGCAAAAATCGAAAGACTTGTTTTTTCGTCCACGTACGGAGTGTTTGGAAAGTATGATGGAATCCGCTCGGAAGAGGATTCATACACTCCGCAAACGAATTACGAGCGAACCAAAGCCAGCGCGGAAAAAGCCGTGCTCGAATCCAAAGTTCCATTTACAGTGCTCCGCTTTCCCATTCTGTACGGCCCGAACACGATTTGGGCCAAAAGTTTGAAAGTTGTCAAAAAGAATTTTCCATTAATGGGGAAGGGAAACAATAATTTTCATGTTTTATACGTTAAAGACGCGGCCTCCGCATTGGTGTGGGCGCTGGAAAGCAAAAAAGCGAAAAACCAAATCTACCACGCGGCGGACGTCAAACCGAGCTCGATGGACGAATTCTTCGGATTCGCTCGCGAGTACATGGGGCTTTCGAGAAAACACTACCACGTTCCCGTCTGGCTCGCCGTATTCGGCGTCAAACTCATAGGATTGTTTTCCAAAAAAGGCGCTGCCATCAACCCAGTCAACATCAAGCGCCTCACTTCAAATCGTTCTTTGAACTGTGAAAAGATTTTCGCCGCAGGCTGGCGGCCGCAGTACAACGTCGAATCGGGACTGAAAGAAACCATTGAAATACTCCAACAAAAGGGAATGCTCTAGTCAGGCTATTTTTCGACCTGAAAAGCGGTTTCCAAAGCGTTAAAAGCAAGAAAAGCGCCAAAATAGCCTGCGGAGAGTTATACTTCTAGTATAACTATTTAAGCGCCACGGAGGAAGGATTATGCAGGGAACAGACATGCACGCCGTTGCTATTGTGAAAAAGTGGGGAAACTCGATGGGAGTCGTCATTCCGAAAGAGGCCACCCGAAAGCTCAAACTCAAGCCCGGACAGGAAGTGAGCTTGGAAATCCGCCCCAAAAAATACATTGATGGGTTTGGAATGTTCAAAGGCGCCGGAACTTTTGAAAGAGACCACGACGACCACGAATTCTGAGGGAAAAATATGAATTATTTGTTGGACACGCACGCATGGATCGAATATGCCGACGGCTCCAACAAAGGAAAAACCGTACAAACACTCCTCGAAAGCGAAGGACATTCTTTCGCAACTGTAGAACCAAGTCTGGCCGAAATCCGGTATTGGTGCGCGAAGAAAAGCCGAGACTTCGACGCGTTTCTCGCCGTCATACGCACCAATTCGAGCATTCTTCCAGTCAGCACCGAAGAATGGATTGAAAGCGGAGAAGAAAAATTCGAACAACGGAAGAAAATCAAAGACATCGGATTAATTGACTGCGTACTGCTCGTCAAACAAAAAAGAATGGGCGCAAAAATCATCACAGGAGATCCGCATTTCCGGCACGCAAAAAACGTGCTGTATTTGAAATAATGAGTGAATGGGATTACTTTTTCTCTTTTCCGTTTTTTTCTTTCGCGCCATTGCGGACGGCTTCGGAAAATTCTTTGAACAACGAAGCGAGCTTTTTCGGATCCGCCTTGGCCTGCTCGAACGGAGTGCCCACTTGGACGATGTCCGCGCCCGCGCGGATGGTTTCATACGCGGTTTCGGGAGTGCGAATGCCTCCCGCAATCAGCAGGGGAACGTCAATGCTCTTTTTCACCATGGACACCATTTCCTTCGGCGCGGCCGTTTCCGAACCGCCGCCCGATTCCAGAATCACCAAGTGAGCGCCCATGTACTGGCCCGCGAGCGCTGTAATCACGGCCAAATAAGGCTGGTTGCGCGGGACGGGCTGGGCGCGGCCCATCCATCCAACAGCTCGGCCGGGTTCTACAATAATGTACGAAGTGGGAATCGGTTCTACCCCTAAGCGCTTCACTACGGCGGAAGCGCTGATTTGCGCTCCGCTAATCCAGTAAGGGTCCGTCGAGTTTAACATGCTCATGAAGTACATGGCGTCCGCGTGTTTGGACAGCGTTGCAATGTTTCCGGGAAACAAAATGACGGGAAGCTTGGAGTTTTGCTTGATGGCTTGAATGGTGTTGTCCAAAAGCTCTCCCTGCGCTCCTACGGAGCCGCCGACGGCAATGGCGTCCAGTCCATTCTCTTCTCCGATTTTGGCGATTTTGCCCGCCTGTTCTGGAGAGTAATTGGGCGGGTCCAACTGCATGAAGAGCAGTCCTTTCTGCTTTTCGAGCTTTTCCAATAGCGCGGCAAAGGTTTTGCCCTCGTGTTCGAAAGACATGAAAGAAAAGGCAAGGGAAAGGGATAAAAAAGCGCCGAGAATGCGGGTTTAAAAAAACTCCGCTTTTCGTCCAAACCATGCAAACTCCCGAGTCCCGCTTCGTCAAAGAAAAAGCAGAATACCGCTTTCTGTCGCTCGTGTTCGAAAACGGGGAAGAAATTTTGCCGAACTTTTTCCGCGCGTTAAAAGACAACAACATTCAAGAGTGCACGGTCGCGGAAGGAAGCGGGAGCATTCGAGAAGCGGAAATGAACTACTTTCAAGGAAGCGCGTACAAGCGCCGCAAGAGTTTTGGAGACGAAAAAGTTACGGCCGCTTCGGGAAAGTTTCACAGCGAAAAGGACAAGTGGATTGGGGACTTGCACGTGGTGGTGGCAAGGGGAAACCAGCGCATTAATGGAACATTATTGAAGGGAAAGGCGGCGGGAGAGTTCAGACTGACGGCCAAATTCGCCGTCATGGTGGCCGAAAATTCGGGCGAAAATGGGCCGATTTCAGAGGGAAACCCCGCAATTTCAGACGCAAAATCGGGCAATACTTTAAATAGTCCAAACGCGTAAAGCAACCAGAACACTTACTTTACAAGGAGGAATTCGAAATGGCAGCAAAAAAAGCATTCGGAGGCTATACCATCTCGTTCAAAGGATGCAAGGACTCTGCCGAAGACATCTTCGGAAGCAGCCCCATCGCGCCGAGCGAAATGACGAAAAAAATCTGGGCCTACGTCAAACGAAAAAAGCTCGCAAGCAAGTGAAAGCCAGAAACCAATCTGGCCTTCTCTTTCTATTCTTTTAAACTCCCTTTAAACCCTTTTTCATTCCCATTCCAAGCATGCCCGAACCCGAAGTGGAAAAACTTGTTTTGAAAATCGCAGAGTATGCGAACATTCCAGCGGAGCAGGTGTGGAATGAAATCACGGCCAAAAAGCTGAAATATTCGGGACTGCTGTCGGACTCGGGCGCCGCGTTCATGATTGCCAAAGAAAAAGGCGTCCAAGTGGAAGAAGGACGGCAGAAGCGGCCCATTGCCGAACTGCGCGAAGGGCAGAACAACATTGATATTGAAGGAAAAGTGGAGCAAATCCGCGAAGCGCGCGTTTTCGAAAGCAAGGGACGAAAAGGGCAGTTGCAGCACTGGATTGTGTCGGACGAAACAGGCAGCATCCGAATTACGGTATGGAATAGACACATTCCCGAAGCGGAAAAAATGGGCATCCAAAAAGGGGACTCCGTGCTATTGGAAAATTGCAGGGTTGAAAAGTACAACGACAAAATTCAGGCACAATTGAACTACAACGGAAAAATGGTATTGGAACTCAAAGGGGAAAACAAAGCGAAGAAAGTTTCCGAATTAACCGCAGGGGAAAACGCAGTGGATGTAATTGTCCGCATTGGAAAGCGCTTTCCCTCCAAACCCTTTGCGAAAGCGGAAAGACAAGGCAGCGTGCAGAGCTTTTTTGTCGAAGACGAAAGCGGAAGCATTCGCGCCACGGCGTGGAATGAAATCATCCCCGCACTGGAAAAAATGAAAGAAGGAAGCGTTGTGCGCATTGAAAACGCGTACACGAAGCAGGGACTGAAAGGAGTCGAACTGCATCTTGGATGGCAGAGCCGAATTCAAGCCCTTCCCAATGTGGAATTGAAGACGGCGCACGCGCCCTCGCCCAAAAACTTCGACGAGTGCGCGGAAGGAGAGTTGCTCGAGCGCAGAGCGACGATTGTGGACGTGCTGTCCAAACAGCCGTTCTTTGAAGCGTGCACCACGTGCGGCAAAAAAGTGCAGCAAGTGGAAGAAAACTGGGTGTGCGCGAAGTGCGGGCAAACCAACGCAGTCAAGCGCGCGATTTTGGGAATTGCATTGGACGACGGCAGCGCCGTACTCCGCGCGAGCCTTTTCGGAGAAACAGCCGAACAATTGCTGTCCAAAAAAGGAGAAGAACTGGACAAAATCGACTGGGAAAACGAAAAAGGAAAATTGAAAGGAAAAGAACTCGTGTTTGCGGGAAGCGTGCGCTTGAACAAACTCAATGGAGAGAAAGAACTGAACGTGCAGTCTGTTTCTTCCGCCGAACCCGAACGGGAAGCGGGAAAAATACTCTCCGAAATTTGACCGGAAAACTGGCCGGCCAAGCTTTAAATAGCGTTCAAAACTTGTTCTAGCAACGGACAAGACTGGAATGCGGCGCAGCAAACCGACCAAAATGCCGTTTTGGAGGAATCAATATGAGCGCGAAAAGAGAAGAAACGAAAACGATTTTGAAAGAAGAAGCCCGGGAAGCGGCCAAAACAGAAGAAGAAATGGCCGAAGCCGAAAGTTTGGACATTTCCAAAAAGGCCAGCGGAAAAGTCAAAACCATCACCGAATTGCCGGGCATCGGACCGCAAAGCGCGGAAAAACTACTGCAAGCGGGATATCGCACTTTGGAAAGCATTGCCGTTGCATCGCCCATGGAATTGGTAGAAGCGGCCGCGCTGGGAGAAATCACCGCGGCCAAAGCCATCAATGCCGCCAGAGAAAGTTTGGAAATGGGCTACGAGACTGCGGACAAAATCCAGCAGCGAAGGGAAACCATTGGAAGACTTTCCATCGGCTCGAAAGAAGTGGATGATTTGCTGGGCGGAGGAATTGAAACGCAAAGCATTACCGAAGTGTACGGACAATACGCGAGCGGAAAAACCCAGTGGGCCTTTCAATTATCAGTCATGAGCCAGCTGCCGAAAGAAAAAGGAGGGCTCAGTGGAAATGTGTTGTGGATTGACTCGGAAAACTCTTTCCGACCTGAAAGAATCGTTCAAATCGCCAAAGCGCAAGGACTTGATCCCGAGAAAGTGTTGAAAAACATTTTCGTCGCGCGCGCGTACAACGCCGACCACCAAATGTTGTTGGCCGAAAAGGCGCACGAAATGGTCAACGAAAAAAACATCAAGCTTGTCATCATCGACTCTCTAACCGCCCAATTCCGCGCCGAATTTCAAGGAAGAGGACGACTGGCAGATAGACAGCAACGGCTGAACAAGCACATGCACACTTTGCAAAAACTGGCGGAAATGAATAACGTTGTCGTGCTCGTAACCAACCAAGTCATGAGCAGGCCGGACATTTTGTTCGGCGATCCTACCGCTCCCATCGGAGGGCACGTTGTCGCGCACGCGAGCAAAACCAGAATCTATCTCCGAAAGGCCAAAGAAAACAAGCGCGTCGCCAAACTCGTCGACTCCCCGAGCCTGCCGGACGGAGAAGCGCTGTATTCTCTTACGGAAAATGGAATCGAAGACCTGTAATTCAAGCCTTCTTTTCCGAACCAACAATTCAGAGGCAGAATAATGTGGCATAAAAATAAAAGCTTCGCAATCCATATTCGTCATATGAAGAAGAAAGACATCCAGTTTGTCGGATTCTTTTTGACCCTTATCGGAGCCGTCGGAGCCATCGCAAGCCCGCCCATCGCGTTCAACCCGCCCTCCATGGGCGGATTTTTCTCGGTTCTTGCCGTCATCGGCCTGATGGTGTTCTGGTATGGCATTCGAGAATAGCAAGAAGAAAAACCTGCTCGACTTGGAACACCAGCGAATCCTCAACCTTCTCAACATCGCCGCCATTTCCGTGTCCACTCTCGCGATTTCGGCCACCATCGCGTTGTGGGCCGGACAGCTCCCTCTCGACGCATATCTCTTTACGATTGTCATTTCCGTCGCCGCAGGCTATATCGCGTACGACTTTTTCGAAACCGAACGGGCAAAAATCATCAAAAAAATCAAAAAATTATAACCCAAAAGGCGCAGAACAGCCTCCCACCCAACTTATTTTTTAAACCCGAAAGGCGTATTCTTTGCATGGCCGACAAACCGAGCGCGGACTTCGTCAAAAGCAAGTTTGTGGCGATGTCTTTGGGAATCCTGTTCGCCGTACTGTGCATTGCCGCCATTGTCCGCCTGGTTTTGGACTTGTGGACGTATTATCCCAATCCCTTCTTCGTCGGCTTCGACATTGTCGTCATCGCCGTATTTGCCATCCAAGCCATCGTGTTCCTGGCAAGGTACAAAGAATTGTGGTAGAAGCGGAATAATCTTATTAACTAGAAATCCCAATAAGATATGGAGATTGTCCAGTTTTTCGCTTCGGCGAAGGTTCTCCAAATTTGCGCTGATTCTCATATTGTTGAAACGGGCTATTTCGCGCTCGACGAACATATTCTCTGCCTTTCCTGCCAAGTCGGCTGTCCACTCGCCTGCCGCTTTTGCGCGTCCGGAAAGCCCATTGGATTCCCAAAGCCAAAATCGTTCGAACGCAACCTGTCCAGCGCTGAAATCGTCGAACAAGCGCGCAACGTGATTAACTGCATCCCCAAAGCGAAAAACGACTCTCGCAAACTCTTGTTCTCCTACGCGGGGAGCGGAGAACCCTTCCTCAACTATGCGAATGTTCTCCAAAGCATTCGAGCGCTAAACCACTCTTTTCCAAACTCCCGAACCACGATTTTCACGACGGGGGTCCTTCCCCGAAAAATGCGCACCCTCGCGAGAGAAGACTTCCAAGGCGTGCTCAAACTCCACCTTTCCCTGCACGCTCCGAACGACGCGCTTCGAAAACAATTCATGCCCAATGCGGGAAAAATCAAGCCCGCACTGGAAGCATTGAATTACTTTTCCCAGCAACGGCATGTGCGCGCCAAAGTCAATTATTCCCTGATTCAAAACGTGAACGATTCGGAAGAACACGCGCTCGAATTGGCGGAATTGCTGCAATCCTATTCTTTCACCGTTACATTAAGTTGTTTCAACACAAACGCGAACGGCTTCAAACCCAGCACGGAAGAAAAGTTTTTGTTGTTTGAAAAAATGTTGAAGGAAAAAGGAATTCCGACTGAACGCTTTCGCTCGAGCGGAACGGAATTGGGAGCGGGCTGTGGACAACTGAAACGGCATTTTCTGACGGCCTAGTCCAGAATTTCCAGCACGTCCAATTCTTTGCACACGCAAGGAATGCCCAGCCAGGAAGAAAGCGAAGGATTGCTCCGCCCGCCATCCCCTGAAATCCATTCTTTCACGTACATTCCCGCGGAGCATTGCAATTCGATTTCCAGCGAAGTGGAAGAAACGACTTCTGTTTTTTCCAAAACCACCCAGTGCGGCCGTTCTTTCAACGCGCGGCGCTTTTCCACGCGCAAAGGGGTTTGCTGCAAAACGTCGAACTTTTTGTTTAAGTAAGAGGCCAGTTTGGATGCCTCCGCGGCTCCGCTGCATTCCACGAGCGCGTGATAGCGCTTGGCGTGCTGGAACTGTTTAATCTCGACGACGCGCGAGGAGGAAGAAAAAGCAAGAGAATGAACTGCGATCTTTTCCTTGAAAGTTGTGTTGATTTCGTTTTCCAATTTCGACAAGTTCGCGCTCCGCCTGCGCGGAGAAACGAGCTCCGCAACGAACAAGCGCCCGCTGCCGAGCATGCGGACGTCAACATCCTCGCGCCCAGAGCCGTGAAATATCAATTCTTTCGCGACAAAAGAGGGAACCAGAATTGAGGCTAACAATTCCTGAACGCTCTCCGCAGTCTGCTTTCCCGTGTTGTTGCACGAGGGACAGCCGCGCCCTTTGCAATGAAGGCAATAGTGAAAGGTTTGGGCGATTCCGCGTTTGAATTTATTATAACGGCCTTCTATGAAGAGCGGGGCAATCAAGAAGGAAAATTGCGCGTTCTTCCAATCCAGCAAAAATTCAATGTCGGCGCGCGAGGAAGCGTATCGCTTTCCCGAAAGCGATTCGAGTTTGCGAATCAATTCGGCTTGGAAGTTCTGCTTGACTTCTTTCTTCTGCTCTTCCGAGAAAGAGGAAGGAAAGTGGACTCCGAGGGAGAAAGAATTCCATTCAATGTTGTGCAAAGCGGAAACGAGTTGTTTGGCGGAGTCGGGGGCCGAAGTGGGAGAAAACGAGTGCATAAGTTCAATACAAGTCGGCTGAGTCGGCGTCTTGTTTCAACGAAAAAAGCCAGTCCTGGTGCGTTCCTTTCTGCTTTTCCGCCTGCCGTTCCAAATTTTTCAACGCGTCGTGCACGGCGAAGGAAATTCCGTACGCGCTTCCTTGAGAAGTCATCAAACCGTGCGCGCACTGGATGCGCAAGCGCACGTTGTACAAGTGCGCCTGGCGGAAGGTTTCCTTCTGCTTTTTAATGTACGCAAAAAAATTCGCTTTTTTGTAAATGGAAGGGTATTTTTGCGCAAAGCGGACGATTTGCTCTTTCATGTCGCTCAAATCAAAAGGATCAATGTGCTGGATTTCTCCCCCCTTCGCGTACGAAAAGACGATTTCGGAAGGGGAAACGCTTTGAGAGGCGAGCAGTTGCAAAATGTCCTTGCGCGTGAGAATTCCCGAAACCTGGTTTTTCGAATCGAGCACGAGCAGGGAGGCGACGTCCGCGTCCAGCATTTTGTCAATCGCGCTTTTGAGGGAAGAACTGGGAGAAACGGTCTGCAAGTCGGTCGAGTAAATGCTTTTCACGGAAGAGGAAAACTGTTTGACTTTTTCCGGAGTCAAGCTTTTCCGGCCGATGCGCTGCTTGGACTGCAATACTTTCGTAACCAAGTCGTGCATGGCCACGATTCCGGAAATGTTTCCTTTGGCGTTTTGGACGGGCAAGTGGGAAAAATTGTGCGCGCGCATCAGCGAAAACGCTTTTCCGATGGAATCGGACTCGGAAATGGATACAATGTTTTTGGACGCGGCTTCCTGGACTGCGCTTTTTGCAAAATCGCTCTTCAATAATTGTTTCAATACGGATTGGTGGGAAACGACCCCCAAAATTTCGTTGCCTTCGAGGACGGGTAGAAAGGGGACCTCGTTTTCGAGCAGTAATTTCGCGGTTTCGCCCAAAGACTGAGAGGGGGAAACCCTGGAAACGCGGAGCGCGAGCGAGCCCGCTTTGGTTTGGAACAAGTCCGCATTCGCGCGGACGATTGCTTTCTCGCTCAACACGCCTTTGACGTTGTTGCCCGAATCCACTACAATGACGGCGTGGCTTTTGCGCGCCTTGTACAAGGCGGCGGAAACGGATTCGAATTCTGAAATGGTTTCAAAATCGGAAGAGAGCGCGTCCTGGGCCGTCAATTTGGAGACTTGCATATGCAAGAGAAAGCACACCAGAATTTAAACGCTCTGGGACGAGCGCGTTGCGGAAAACGACTTCCGAAACGAGGCAAACTCGCCCGAGCGAATGGCCTGGCGCGCCCTTTCAATCGCGTGCTCCAAAAACTGCAAATTGTGGTGAGAGAGCAATCGCAGCCCCGTCGGCTCTTTCACGCGGAGCAAGTGGTGCAAATAGGCGCGCGTGTGGCGCGTGCACGCTGGACAAGAACATCCTTCGTCCAAAGGGGAAAAATCGGAAGCGTATTGCTTTTTGTCCAAGCGCAAATCCCCGCGCGAAGTAAAAACGTGGCCGTGGCGGGCCATGCGCGTCGGGAATGCCGAATCAAAAATGTCGACTCCCAGCGCAATGCTGTCCAGAATGTCGTCAATGCTGCCCACGCCCATCAAATACACGGGCTTGGAAGAGGGAATGTATTTCATGCTGGCTTTCACGGTCTTTTCCATTAAGGCCGCGCCTTCGCCAATGCACAATCCTCCCAACGCAATGCCGTCAAAGTCCAATTTCAACAGCGCTTCGATTCCTTTCTTTCGAAGGTCGGAGAAAGTACCGCCTTGGGAAATGCCGAAGAGCAATTGGTGGGAGTTGGAGTGGACGGCCTTGCAGCGCTCTGCCCAAGAGAGCGTGCGCTTGAGCGAGGAAGCGAACTGGGCGCGCGAGTTGCCGAAGTGGGGAACGTCGTCCAAGCACATCGCGACATCGCTGTCCAATTGGTTCTGGATGGAAACCGCCTTTTCGGGAGTCAACAATTGCTGGGTGCCGTCGAAAGGGCTTTTCATCCAAACCCCTTCCGAGACGACTTTTTGCGCGAATTTGCCGTTTAGCACCTGAAAGCCGCCCGAGTCCGTAAAAATGGAATGCTTCCAATCCATGAAGGCATGCAAGCCCCCGTGTTGTTCGATGATGGGAACGCCGGGTTTGAGGGAGAGAAGGAACGCGTTCGAAATGAAGCAACAGTAGCCCATTTCTTCCAATTCAGAACAGTCGACGAGCTTTGGAACGCCTTTCGTGGCCACGGGCATGAAAAACGGGGTTTGCAGTCTTCCGTGCGCGGTTTTCAAGCTCCCCACGCGCGCCCGGGCGTCTGAGAATTGGACTTGAAAAGGCATGAAAGAAGAAAAAGAGCAAAGCATTGAAAAACGGGAAACCAAAAAGGAAAATTAAGACAATTGTCGAAAAAGCCTTCGTTTTGGAGGAAAGGTTTAAATGGTCTTGAATGCTTGAAGGTTTTACACACTTACTTGAAAAGGAGGTTAAAACCAATGGAAAAATACGGCGAATATGCGTTCATTATCGGCGTCATTCTCGCAATTATTGTGGGATTGATTGTCGGATTCGCTGGAACGGACCTGATCAGTGGCAGTGTTGCTTCATGGCTGGCCTTTATTTTCCTGGTGATCGGAATCCTGGTCGGATTGCTGAACATCAAAGATAAAGAAGCCACGAACTTTTTGATTGCCGCCATTGCATTATTGGTCGCGTCCGCAACAGCCCAATGGCTGATTTTGGACAATATCGGCGTCGGTTTAGGAACCGCAATTTTGGCGATATTGCAAAATATCGGCATCTTTGTAGCGCCGGCCGCAGTCATCGTGGCCTTGAAGGCAGTTTGGAGTATGGCCAAGATCGCGTAAATCCATACGCGACCAGCCTCCTTTCACAACCACTGCCTTTTTTTCCTTTTTTTTCAAACTTTCAAACACCAGTAGAGTTTTAAAGTCCAAAACCGTCCTGTACACATGGCCCAGCACAAAGCGAAACGGAAGGGAAATGGAAAAAAGAAATCCAACGGACAGCGAAAAGCTCGCGCGCGAAAAACCCGCTCCAAGCGCGCATCAAAGCCCCGCACACAGTCCCGCTATTCGGAAGCGCACGAGCAAACCCTACTCTCGGAAGAGCGCACCATGCTGAGCAAAGAGCGGACGATATTGCAGGAAATTACAGTCTACCTGGCGCTCATCGCAGTCGGGTTTGGAGTCGTCAAAGTCTTCGAAAACAGCATTTGGCTCGTATCGCTGGGAAGCATTTTTGTCGTATTGGGAGTTGCCCTCATTTTCGCCTCCATCTACAGCTATCGCAAGTACAACCGAAAAATCAAACAAATCGAACAATCGAACCACTTTGAAGAACTGGAAGACTAAATATGCCAAGCAAAATGAAAAGAGAAATGGTAACTGCAATTAACAAAAAATCGCTGGAAAGAGTTTACAGCAAAACCGGAAAACCAGCTTACGATTGAATATAAAATGTTTGAAAACATCAAAAAAGACATAAAAACATTCAAAAATATTCCCGCATTGGCAGAAGAAGCAAAAGCATTGGAAAACTCTCTTTCAAAAATAGCAGTTCCGGAAAGAATCAATGCATATCAATGGGGAGAAC
>JAZDMJ010000079.1:0-9110 GCA_043801115.1 Candidatus Iainarchaeum sp.
CCAGAAGGTCTAGCGACCGTTGTCGGAGCGATTATTGTAGTGGCTGGAACTGCCTTCTACTTCTTCCGCATTAGAAAAAAAAGATAGAAGCGACTTTTTGCCGAAAAAATTATTAACTAGGACTTCCTATAGTTTGCGGTAATTTAAGAAACGAGGAATAAACTGTCAAGGCTTTCATACTTTTTGCCTATTGCACGGCGGGGGCAATTCTTATTTTTCCTACCTTTCTTACTTTTAAGAATAGGTTTAAATATTTCATCGCATACTGATTAGATAGAGGTGATAAAAGTGGAGGTTTCGATGACAAAAGTTTCTTCGAAAGGGCAAGTTGTGATTCCGTTGGACATTCGGAAAAAGGCCAATTTGAAGGAAGGCGAAAAGCTGCTGGCATACGGCGAAAAGGACATAATTGTGTTGAGAAAAATCGGTTCTTCGGTCGCAGAGTTCCGACAACTGGCTTCTTTCGGAAAAGCGTTTGCCAAGCGGAAGCAAATCAAACAGTCAGAAGTGCTAGCGGATGATTAAAGCGGTTTTTGATACGAATGTTTTCCTTTCCGCCTTGTTTTGGGGAGGAATGCCGCAACAGGCGCTGGAGCTGGCTCTTTCCCGAAAAGTGCAAGGAGTCGTTTCTCCAAAAATATTGAACGAGCTGGAAGACAAACTGTTGGACAAGTTCAAGTTTCCCGAAAGCAGGACCGTCGAATTCTTGAAACTGGTTTCGGACAATTTCGAAACCGTCAAACCCGAGCAAAGGCTAAAAGTTGTTAAAGAAGACCCGAACGACGACAAGATTGTGGAAGCGGCAGTTGAAGGAAATGCGAAGTATATCGTCACGGGAGACAAACATTTGCTAAAACTGGAAAAATTTGAAAAAATCGAAATCCTGACTCCTCGTGAGTTCCTGCAAAAAATAAAATAGCAAAAGCCTGCCGTTGCCCGAAAGCAAAGGCAGGGAGATAATTGACCAAATAATGCATTCAAGACATTTTAAATGTTTCCCGCTTTCAAGCGATTGACAAATCGCCGCCTTTCTTTTTCACAACCCTTAAATAGGAGAAAACGCTTTCTTGCAAGGCATGAACGCAAAAGAAATCGCGGCGTGGATTGGCAGAGTCGTGCTGGTATTGCTCGGCGCGTGGTCGGTTATTCTATGGTATTGGCTGGCAACATGGGCACCGTGCGGCGTAACAACATTTGAAGTTTCAAGGTTTGCCAGCGCCAGTTTTCTGCTAATTCCATTGATTCTGGCAATCGCCTATCTGATTGTGCGAAAGAAACTGGCCGTGTTTCTTGCCATTTCGGTTGTTTGGAGTCTTTTCATGGTAATCGTATTCATAGGCATGCTTATTCCAGTTTCCATCTGCAATGATCCTTCAAACGTTGCCGCTAAGCAAATTCAAAACGCAAAGGAAATTCAAGGAACTTTGTTTGTTAGTGAAAACATCGTTTTCAAAAAGGGCGACCAACTTGTTCCAATCGTGATTGCCGAAAAAGCGTCGGGGTTGAGCAGAGACCAAATCTGCGTTTCGCGCGGAGACTTTGCAGACAGCGAAATGTTTCAAACGAGCCCGCCAATCGGAGCATTAACATTTGTTGGAACTGGAAGCAAAAAAGTCGGAATGTCAGTCATGTGCGATTCGGGCGCGTACTTTTTTGAAACTTTGCGAGCTTTGGAAGCGGACAATCCGGGCGCTTCCGAGTGGACGGACGATTGCATGGCTGCTTGGAATGAAACTTGTTCGGGTTCTGGAACGTGCTGTATTGTCGCGTTGCGGCAAATTTAGCGTCTTGTTTGCGGGCGGTGGATGTAGACGACTTTTCCGCCGCCGTGGTCTACTTCGAGAACCCCGTTTTTGACCAAAAAGTGGTAGATGGATTCGGACATTTTCGAGTTTTCGTGCGCGATGAAGAGGGTTTTGGCTTTTTCGATTTTTTTGCCCTCCGAACCGATGTTGGCCAGCCCGAACGCGAGCGCGTTTACTTGGCGATTTCCGAACTCTTGCAAAAAGGAAGTGCCGGAGAGCGTTTCGACGAACACGCGCTGGCACAGCGGTCCGGCAATGGCGAGCTTGTGCAGGTTTTGCCTATTCAACGCGCGTTCGCGTACTAGTTTTTCGACGAGCTTGGGCGCTTCGGAATTGTACTGGCTGTTTTCGCCGAAAATTTTCAAATCGAATTCGGCCTCGTCGAACGGTTTTCCCCGCGCCTGCGCAACGCGCTGTTCGGCGCGCTCGCGCGCTTGCACGTTTTGGCGTCCGAGCGCCGAAGCGGAAGGCGTTCTGGAATATTCGGCCATGCGCCGGGCGCGGTCTCCCTTTGCAATCTCGGCAGTTGCGCGCTGGTTGACAGTTCCTTTCTTGTTTGAAAAGGAAAACTCTTTCAACACGTCTTCTTTGATTGTAGAAAGAAAAGCGTTCTCGTTGGCGAGCAATAGCTGGTCGAGTTCGAAGTCGGAAAGGCCGCGCAATATTCCCTCCAATATCAGTTCGTCTCCGACTTTCAAAAACGCCTGCATGCGCTGTTCAATAACCTGCTTGACTCTCTTGAACTGGCGGTTGGACAAGCGCTCGAGCGGAAAGGCCCTACGCACGAACTCGTTTAAAATATTGTTCCGCCCGAACTCGCGCACTTTTTCAAACTTCAAGCGCGCGCGGTAGCTTTTTTCGAACGCGTTCCAGTCGAGCCCGCTTCGAAAATCCCGAACGCGCTTTCCAAAAGTGACGTCTGAAAGGGATTGCAGGAAGGCCCTCCTGTCGAACGGGATTTTGCGCTCTTTCAAGTAATTGCGCGCGAAGGGAGTGATTCGTTCTGAAAATTTTTCCACTTCGCGGTCGTCGATCGAATTCATGACTTTGATTGTAAACGCGTCCAATTTTTCCCCTTCCATAGAAGGAACGACGTGCAAGAGCGCGGACTTTACCCTTTCAAAAAGTTTGGTCTGGTTCAAGCCCTTGTCGCGCCTGAATTCTTCCATTCGGTTTCCAAATTTGGCTTCGGAGTCGAGATAGATTTTGGCGGCCGTTTCCAAATGGTCCAAAACGAATCGCCTTTTTTTCCGGCGCGGAAACGTTTTCCACTCCGCGCTCTCGAAACTCGACGCGCTTCAACGCGTCCTGCGGGAGAAAAGTCTTTCCAAACTTGGCGCGGATTTTCCGCCGAACGCTCGAAGGCTGTTTGGAAAGGTGGTGCCCTTTTTGCAAGTCGAAATATTCTCTTGCCGTCTGCGCGTCGAACGCGCGCGGTTCCGCATTGAACTGTTGCACAAACCTGCGCGCCCCTTTGCGCGTTTTGGGCGCGGGCAATTTTTTCAATTCAGGCATCTTTCAAATAAAAAGCGCTTCGACTATTTATTTCCGCCCTTTCCGGAAAAACGAATAAATACTGAAACCGCCTGCAATAGGCATGCGGTGGAAAATTTTGCTCTTTGCCCTCGCGCTGGCGTTGCTCGTGCTGGTCGGGTGCAATGAAAAGCCGAAGTGCGGAAACGGGGTTTGCGATTCTTTGGAACAGCAAAATCCGAATTTGTGCCCGAAAGACTGCCAAAACCAGCCAGTTTGCGGTAATGGAAGTTGCGAAACTGGGGAAACTGCAACAAATTGCACGCAGGATTGCCAGCAAGCAGTCTGCGGAAACGGAAACTGTGAAAGCGGAGAAACAAAATCTTCTTGCTCTCAAGACTGTGGCTCTGCAATTCTTCCAACAGGCCAAAATACACTAGACGCGGACGGCGTTTTTTGGGGAACGGAAATATATGGAGACCAGCTTGCAAGCACAAAAGATGTTGTGGATGGCGTTTTGAAAACAAAGCATTTGAAGATTAGAGTAAATGCAGAGCTTGGGCAGACAAGTTTTTCTCCCACAATCTGTGTTCCGGGAGGAGGAGGCAATTGCTGGAATTTGGATGAATTGGCTCAAGAATTCGAAGACAATGAATACAGCATGGCTCCAATGCTTTCTTTAGAGCAGAAAAATGCTTCTTCTCTTTCGGAAGAAGATATTGAAAATTATGTAAATTTTGTCGACTGGTTTGTCTCGCGCTATAAGGAAAAGGCAAACATTGAATATGTTGAATTGCAAAATGCTCCAATGAGTGCATGGAAAGGAACCCCTGAACAATTATTGGAAGCGCAGAACAAAATTTATGACAAAATAAAGGCAAAATATCCAGACATTCAAGTCGGAACTCCCGGCTTTGAATACATGCTGGACAAAGAACCTTCAACGGACAAGGCAATAGAGCAAATTGAATATTTTTTGGATTCTTCAAATGAGGCAAAGTTTGACTTTTGGGCTTTCCACATGTACCCTGCACTTGATCCGGATTCTCACACCACTTATGCTCCGACTCAAAGCGCCTTGCTGAACAAGTATTCCGGCATGAAAGGAATTTTGGAAATCCGCAAAAAAATGAACGAAAACGGCTGGAGTGACAGGGAAATGATTGACACTGAACATACGAGCATTAGCGGCGGAAACGGAACATATTCTGAAAGCGGGGACAAGACAGACGCAGCATATCTTATCCAGGCTGAAACAATAAAAAGAACATTGAAAGTTGACGGAGAATTTGTTTTGAGCGGAATTGTTCCGTTGAAAATGATTTCCCGCACTCAAGGAGGAGAGCACGCCTGGGGCTCTTTGAAGCCAGATAACAGTGCAAGCTACACAGTAATTGCAATTGCAACCTTGCTTGGTAAACTGAACGAATATAATCATGATTCTCATGTTTCAGGAGAGCTCGACTCTGAAGATGTATGGATAGAAAAATTCAAAGATGGAAGCAAAGAATTGTACGTTTTCTTCAAGCCATTCAATAGTTCTGAAACAATGGCTGAGCAGCTCGACCAAGAAGAACAAAATTATTCTCTTTCATTGGACAGCGTGCCTTCAAAAATCACTCTTTCAGACATTGAAGGAAACGAAACAAATGTCGCTCCAAGCCAATCCGTTTCCCTGCAGGCAAAAAATTCCCCGCAATATCTGGAAGTGGAATACGGGAGTTAAAAAATGAACAAAAAAATTCTTGCTTTGGCCGTAATTGTTGTTATAACATCAATTGGGACATATTTTTATTTTCAGAAACCGGCGGAGCAGACTATTCCAACATATTTTATTGCCGTTCACAACGAGCCCATGTCTGAACAACTGATTGCAGGCTCTTTTCCTGTTCTAGAGCAAATGGTCGAGAAAGCAAATGCGCAGAATGTAAAGCTCACGCTCATGTTTACTGCGCAGTGGGCTGATTATATTGCAAAAAGCCCTGAAAGAATGCAAAAGCTCGAGGAATGGAAAGCAAACGGCAATGAAATTGCAGCACACCATCACGGCCTAACCCACGGAACGTGGGACGGGTACACGGACTACAACCAAGAGTTTGCTTTGCAGAAAAGAGAAGAAGTTGGAAAACTTGTTGCAGAAACCTACCTGGGAACTTTGGAAGAGTATATTTCAAAACTGCAAAAAATAAACCCGACTATTCATTCGGGCTGTTTGAACGATGAAGCGGACAAGAACGATTTGCCGAATGAAATCATTTACGACACGTGTTCGGGCTTTGCCAACTATGGAATTGTTGGAACGATTGAAGAAGATTCGCTGAATCCGGAAAAGGCGAAAAACGAGTACGCGAGCACGGGAGTTGTGAAAGGAATCGAACGGGTTTGGCTCACGCACTTCCAAATCAATGTTCCCGCAAGGGAAAAAAAGGGCGAGCAAATGTTTTCGTCCATGAATTCTTCGCAAGTGTTTGGAGGAGTCGTTCACAGTTCTTCTCCCGAAGCGCGGGCATTGTACTCTTTTTTGGATTTCCTAAAAACAAGGGACGCGAACGGGGAAAAGAGCAGAACTGTTTCGGAAATTATTGAAGAAGGAATTTTGCCCGAAAAAGCAATTCCTTCCGAAAAGCTCTTCCTTCCAGCAGGGGCTTCCGCAAAGAGCCAGGGAAAGTGCGGGGACGGAGTTTGCGGGCCGTTAGAGCAGGCCGATTCGTACTTGTGCCCGCAGGACTGCAAATAGATTCCCGCGCTTCACCCGCCTTTTTATAAAAAGGTGTGGTGTAAAAACCTTTGAAAGGTGTACAAAAGTGGGCCGCAGAAGCAATGATTCTTCCCGTTTCAAAAAGACGCGCTCGAAAGAGCGCTGGAAGTGGAAGAAAAAGAAAATGCGCGAAAAGCGCAGAAAAAAGCGCTATTTGAAAAAGCGGGCAACCACATAAAGCTGTTCCACAAATATGACTTGCTTTTTGCCCTTTTAATGGGCAGGCTTTTATTTCACGTCATATTTCAATAAGTGTCATGAAGGTATTGCCTTTTTTCGTTACCCTGTTCTTGGGGGTTTTCATACTTTACTCGTTTTATATGGTTTCAAATGTTCCTTTGGACGGTTTTCTTATTATGGCAGGATTTGCGGGCCCATTTTTCCTTTGGCTGAATTTTTTGGTTCCATTAAAGATTTTGGAAACCCGATATTTGATTGGTCATAAATCGTTAGACGAAATCCGAATACGCATTTCAAGAGAAATTTCTACAAACAAGAGAGGGTCTTCAAGCGACATATATAATGTTCTTCCAGTGGTGTCTGGAACACAAAGTTTAATGTTAGGAAAAGGATCTGAAAAAGAGGTTAAACGTTATTTGAGGATTGAAACCATTGCAGAAATCATTATGGTGTTGATTGTTTTAGTCGTAAACGGTTTTTTAGTTAGGGGTTTACTCCAAGAAGGTGTGAGTGTTCTTTTTCCCGCATTTTTGATAGGGTTATTGATTGCCGCCATTTTGGTTAGTCGAATCGTTGATTGGGAAAAGTTTTCGGTCATCAATCATCAAGGCGAAAGGCCGGGCTCTCGTATACCTCTCGATGCAGAAGGGGAAGGATTGGAAAAAAGCATTTATTGGGCGTTTTATGCAGTACATGACTTATTGTGGGGCTGTCTTGCTTTATTTGGAATATTGGTTTTTGTCAATTTATTTTATTCCCTGCCCTTTTCATTGGAATTTCAAAATAGCGGAACTTGGATATATTTAGGGGGCGTAATTGCATTTGTTATTTTTGCAGCATATATTGGAGATTCTTATTTTCATTCAAAATTGGCACGAAAATTTATGAATTTTGGTGCTAGAAGATGAAGAAGCGGGCAACTACGTAGCGCCGTCCAGTTTTTGCACGATTTCGTTCCAAGAGTCGACGCGGTACACGTTTTTGGGAAGTTCTTTTTTCGCGTTCCACGGTCTGGACAGCAAGAGTACGGGAATGCCGTGCTCCGCGCACGTTCTCGCGTGATAAAAGCGGTCTTCGACCATCCAGTCGGCCTTGATTTGGTGACAAATTTCCCATTTTTGGTTGACATAGCCCGCATAATTGTCCTTGCCGACCAAGTGCACTCCGGCGAACGTGCCGGGAAAGTGCTTGCCGATCCATTCCATGGTTTTTTCGCGAACGGGAGTCGAGCGCGAAGTGATAATGTGCAGTTCGTGCTTTTTCCGCAATTCTTTCAATCCTTCCACCGCGCCCTGCACGGGAGCCACGGAGTCGAAGTGCGCGCTTTTCCAAAACTCGACCCACTCTTGCAAGTACTCGTCCTGCGAGCCGCCCCACACTTTCCACAAATCATAGTCGTGCAAGTGCTCCAACTTCCAATGCGTTCCAAACTTGCGATTGTGAAACTCGGCCCACTCTTTGACGGTTTCGGAAACGACCTCGTCCAAATCAAAAGCGATTCGCATCCCGTATTCGAGCACAAAAAGGCATTTTAAGGGCAGGTTTAAATAGGTCCTCGGCTGAATACTATATAACGTTCAACTTCGATCAAAAGTTGAATTGTTTTTCCGGCAAACGACTGCTCTCTATGCAGTACGTGCTTGAAATCTCTCCCAACATTGTATTCCATCGCGATTAGAGCCTAGTCCTGATGGAGTCAAAAAAGACAAACGCTTTTCGCGGCCTCGGCCGTGGTGGCGTTATTCCGGCAGTTCGCACAATGCGAGCTTTGCCGTGATGAACCCTCAAGTTTTTTTGAGGGCGATGTTGGCAATATGTGTTGGAGTGATTCGGCACGTCCAAGAAATTTTTTGGCGTGCAAGAATTGCAAGATAAAAAGCCAATTCATAACTAGTTTGAACCCAAATTTGAAAGAGCAAGCCAGTACTTTGGATCTGCGAATGTTCGCGCGGCAAATTGCGAGCATTGCAGGGATTCATTGCGGGCAAATCCAGCGGCATCGAGCGAAAGCGAAGATGGCGCGCGGACCAAACCTACGCAATGGTTTAATTCCAGCTGATCCTGCTGGCGGGCACTGCTATCGAAGTTGGACTAAGACATGCAAGTCTGAAAGTGTATGCTATACACTTTGGCGAACGGCTCAGTAACACGTAGTTAACCTGCCTTGGCGAGGCGTTAAGCCCGGGAAACTGGGATTAAGGCGCCGTAGTCGAATTCTACTGGAAGGTGTTTTCGGCAATAGTCCGCGCAAATTGCAGCGTGGGAGCGCCAGGATGGGACTGCGGCAGATTAGGCTGTTGGCGGGGTAATGGCCCACCAAACCTGTGATCTGTACGGGCAATGAAAGTTGGAGCCCGGAGAAGGACACTGAGATAAGGGTCCTAGCCCTAAGGGGTGCAGCAGTCGCGAAAACTTAGCAATGGGCGAAAGCCTGACTGGGTAACTTCGAGTGCACGCTTTGCGTGCTTTTGCCACGTCGGTAAAAAACGTGGCGAATAAGTGGGGGGCAAGATACGTGCCAGCCGCCGCGGTAATACGTACTCCACGAGTGGTGTCCTCTTATATTGGGCCTAAAACGTTTGTAGCTGGCTGTACAAGTCTCTGGTGAAATCGGGCCGCTTAACGGTTCGAAGTGCTGGAGAAACTGTATGGCTCGAGACCAGTAGACGCGCAGGGTATTCCAGGGGTAGCGGTGAAATGCTATGATCCTTGGAGGACCTCCAGTAGCGAAGGCGCTGCGCGAGGATGGTTCTGACAGTGAGAGACGAAAGCTGGGGGAGCGACCCGGATTAGATATGGAATTGGGAAGAGTTAAGAACCTCTATGCACTAATAACAATATGGAACAGGTGTTAGAATGCCGGTTAATTGAATTTTTGGAAAAACATCCTGAGA
>JAZDMJ010000011.1:0-13204 GCA_043801115.1 Candidatus Iainarchaeum sp.
AACTGGATGAGCTCTTTCCGACGCCGCTCGAGTGCATCAACGTAGAAGCTTTGGCCGCGGCGCCGAACCCGGCCACTTTTTTGCCCTCCAGTTTGAGTTTTTCCAGCAATGCCCTGAATTCGGACTGCGACTGTTTCACTTCGCTGGCAAACTTTTGATAGCGTTCGAACGCGTACAATCCCGCGCTTTTTTCGCGCTCTAACAGCGCGTTCAAGCGCGCACTCTGAACTTCAATTTCCTTGTTTTGGGGCAGTTTGGCCATCACGCGCAAACTTCCCCCGTGAATGGGCGTTTCCTGGATGTCGAAAATTTCAAACCCCTGCCGTTGGAACAATTCCAAGAATGGTTTGACGAGAAAGTAGGAAAGGTGCTCGTGGTAGATGGTGTCGAACTCGTTTTTTTGAATCAAGTTCAGTGCGTGCGGGACTTCGATGGCGAGGATTCCCTTCTCGTCCAGCACTTTTTTCACGTTTTGCAAAAAATTTTGAATGTCGTTCACGTGCGCGAAGACATTGCAGGCGGTCACTATTTTTGGTTTTCCGCGCTTGAGCACTTCTTGTGCGGTCTCTTCATCCCAATAGCGCGCAATTGTGGGAACTCCCTGCTTTTCCGCGTCTTTTACGAGGTTTTCGGAAGGCTCCACTCCAAGCACTTGAAAGCCCAGTTTTTTGAATTGGATGAGTTCGCATCCGTCATTGCTCGCGATATCCAATACGAGGGTTTCTTCTGCTTTCGGAAACAGTTGTTTGAATTGTTCGGCCATTTGGAGAAAGTGCGCTTGGAATGTGGAAGAGACGGAAGTGCGATAGGGATAGTCCGTAAACAACAGTTTGGGGTCGACGACGACGCTCAACTGGGAGAGCTTGCAGTTGTCGCAGTACACGACTTGCAATGGAAAGCGCAAGTCTTCTTCCTGCTTATCCGCCCTGACGAGCGCGTTGGCCAGGGGCATGGGGCCCAAGTCCAAATATTGCTTCAATTCTTTCGAACCGCACACTCTGCACTCGCTTACTTTTGAATACATGCAAGCAAAAAGTGCCGAAAGAAATTATAAAGCGAAACGGTGCGCGTTTTTTCGGGATTGCACCAAAATCCGGCCGTCCGAACGCTTTTAATGCGTGTGCTTTGAAAATTTCTTTCATGCAGGAAAAAGTCGTCGTCACGGGCGGCCTGGGCTTCATCGGAAGCCAAATCGTCGAAGCGCTCGTCGAACAAGGCTATGCCGTGAAAGTGTTCGACGACTGTTCGCTCGGCTTTTTCGAAAATTTGGAAAAAGTGAAGGGAAAATACGAGTTTGAAAAGGGCGACGTGCGCGATTTTGGAGCGCTCGAACGCGCGTTCAAGGACGCCAAGTGCGTTTTTCACATGGCCGCCTTGAGCTATGTCGGCGAAAGTTTGAAGTTTCCCGAAAAATACAACGACGTCAACGTGTTGGGCACGCTGAATGCATTGCGCGCTGCGCACTCGCAAAACGTTCCGCGCTTTCTCTTTCCCAGCACGTGCGTCGTTTATGGAAACATTTCCTGTCCCATTTCCGAAAATTCCGTTCTCTTTCCCAACAGCCCGTACGCGATTTCAAAAGTGGCGGGGGAATTTTACACGCAATACTATCACGACATTTTTGGAATGGAAACGGTTTCGTTGCGCATTTTCAACGCGTATGGTCCGCGCATGCGCCACCGCGCGGTTTCCATGCTGGCCGAAAAATTGTTCCAAGGCCAGTCTCCCAATGTGACGGGAGACGGAAGGCAGATTCGCGACTATGTTTTTTCAAAAGACATCGTCGACGCTTTTGTAAAGGCCATGCGCGCGCCGAAAAGGTATTGCGGCGCAGCCTACAATGTCGGAACTGGAAAAGGAACGAGCTTGAACGACTTGCTCGGAAAAATGAACAAAACTTTGGGAACGTCGATTCCCACCCAATATATTCCACAAGCACAGGCGGAAGTGTTCGAAAGCATTGCCGACACTCGATTGGCGTTCGAAAATCTCGGATTTGAGGCCAAAACCCAAGTCGATGACGGCTTGCGCAAAACACTTTCCGCATTGCAGGAAGATTTTAAGTCCGGAAGGAAGCTCTAGCATGGGAAAAATACTGTTGTACGGCTTTCACGTCTTTTTGGCCGCGATTCCGCTCTTCGTGCTGGGCGCGTTGTGGTGGCTTGCGGGTTGGATTTTTTTCGGAAAACCGTTCGAGTTCAATATTTTGCTGTTTGCTTCTTTTGTTCTCGGCCTGTTCGCCTTTCTCGCCTTTTTGTTCGACTTCGTTCTTCCCACCATATTCTTTCCGCCCAAGCGCGAGCTGCGCATCGAGCCCTTGCCCCGCAAGGTCGCGGTGGGAATAACGGCCTACGACCACGAGTTTTCCATTGGCCCGTGCATTAAAGAGTTCAAAAAAAATCCTTCCGTTGTAAAAGTGATCGTCATTGACAACAATTCCCGCGACCGGACTGCCGAAATGGCCCGAAAAGCGGGCGCGATTGTCGTTCGAGAACCCGTTCAAGGGTATGGTTCGACGTGCACTCGCGCTTTGAAGGAGGCCAGCAAATACGCGCCCGTAGTTTGCTTGGTGGAAGGGGACGGAACGTTTTTGGAACGAGATTTGAACAAACTTTTAGCCTATTTGGAAAACGCGGACATGGTTTTGGGAACGAGAAGCACGGCTGAACTGGTTACAAACGATTCCCAAGTAAACAACTGGTTTTTGCGCTATGGAAACATTTTCATGGCCAAACTCATCCAGCTCCGCTATTGGGACAGACTCCGCCTGACGGACGTCGGATGCACGTACAGGGTCATTCGGACCGAAAAATTGAAAAAAATTCTTCCCGAGTTGAATATTACCGGCTTGCAGTTTTCCCCATACATGACGTTGGTCGCGCTCAAGCACGACTTGAAAGTGATTGAAGTTCCCGTTTCGCTCCGCGCGCGGGTTGGAGAAAGCAAGGGCGTTGGCGGAAGCGCGTGGAAAGCGTTTCGAGTCGGATTGGACATGTGGAAGGAAATCTTGTCCAACTAGTTTTTTCCTTTTTTTTGAAAAACGAATTCGATTTCTTCGAACCCGCCCACCCAATAGCACCAGATTCGAGAGCAGGCATAGGGAGAAAGCCTGGCCAAAAAATCGAATGCGATTCCAAAAACCCGCCCCACTGCGAAAGAAAGTTTTCCAAGAACCTTTTGTTTCAAATAAAGTTGGGAAAACCAGTGCAGTTCCATTTTTTCCAGCTTGAAAGAAGTTCCCGTATACCCGCCCTTGAAAGAAGGGTCGAAGTAGAGCGGAAACGAAACGTCAAATCCTCTCTTGTGTTCAGGGTGGGAAAATCCTCGGGAAAAGTGCGGAACGCGGACAACCAGCTTTCCGTTCGGCGCCAGAATCCGGTGGCATTCTTTCACGACGCGAAAAGGGTTTTCCAGGTGTTCCAACACGTGGTCGGCTTCGATCAAGTCGAACTCCCCCTTCTTGAACGGATATGGAAACGCGTCCAAATCGTGGACAACGTCCGCGCTTTTCACAATGTCAACGTTTACAAATCCTTTTTTTGGAAACTCCCCGCACCCGAGATTAAGCCGTTTTTCCATTTCTTGCGCTCCTTTTCAAAAACAATACTGTTACCAGTAAAATCATGCCTGCAATTTGCAATAAAAAGGCCACCCATTCCAAACTCGTCCACTCGTACTCGAGCGTAACAAGCATGGTTTCGGACACCCGCACGAGCATTCCCGGATGTGCGTCTTCCACTTTCAATTCTTTCCCGCCCGCGAACGCTTTCCATCGCGGAAACCAGTTTTCTTTGACAATGCTATACGGTGGGTTGGCTTCGAACAAAATGCGCTCGCCCGTTTTTTCCAAAAGTTTTCCGTTTTCGACGAACGAAATTTTTTCGTCCGTCGTAAAAATGACCGGTGAAGATTGTTGCCGCGCAGTCAATCCGCATTTTTGCAGGTAGGAAAATGCTTCAGGAGAAAGCGCAATCCAGTAGCGAGTGAACGTCTTGTTGGCGTCTTGCAAAAATTCCGTGCACGGCAATTGCATGGAAGTCATGCTCCGCTCCAATTCGATGTTTTCGGCGGGCGCGTACGCATTGTACCCCCAGCCGTTCAAACTGTCCAATCCGTAATGCACGGAGCCGTATCCGACAATGGCCGAGTCGGGCGGAAGTACTTCATAGCGTTCGGTTTTCGGAATTTCTTTCAAGAGCACGTCCACTTGCGAAAACGATTGAATATTGTTTCCAAACGTTCCCGAATTGTACGGGGTTTGGGAAAAATTGAATTCTTCGAAAACATATTGGCGGTACACGATGGGCGCGGCAAGGAAAAGGACAACAATACATGCCGCTCCCGCAGTTGCCCAAATTTTTTTCGACAGCATTTTTCCCTTTAACAACACTCCTACAACAATCAACAAGTTGGCAAGGAACAGAACATGATACGAGTGGATGAACGGCTTGTTCAATATTGGAATCCATGGTGCTACCAAAATGACGAGTGCAAGCACCGCATTTAATGCCGTCCACTGGAACAATCTCGGGTTCGCGTTTTGGGAGCGATGCAATAAAAACGCGGCTGCGGCGAGGCAGACGAACAAAAACGCGCTCGCATATTGGATTCCCGTAGTCACTAATTCAAACCCGACTTGCGCGCTGACCGCGCTCCACGAATTGTACAATGCAAAGGGCACAATCCAGCCCGCAGCCAGCAGTCCAGCAAGCGCTCCTACTAAAACGAGCCTTTTCAAATCCTCTTTCGAGCGGAGCAGGAAGACGAACGCGATTCCGGCCAAAAATACGGGCGCCGTGTGCGAGTATATTGCAAGCGCAAGAAGGACGGAAGAGAGCGCCCACATTTTTTTGTTGAATTTTTTTTCTTCAAGCAGCGCGTAAAAGCTTGCAAGCGCTCCCAGCATGAGCAGCCATGAAAAAAACTCGTAATAGCGGTTGAAAAACTTGAATGTGATGGGGTTTAGCACAAAAATCAACCCCAACAGTATTCCCTTTTGCCGCGAAATTCCGAATTTTTTTCCCAGCCATGCAAAGACGAAAGGTGCGAGTAGGCGGAGCAAGAGAATGGCGATGGCGAGCGGGAGCGTTGCCGCTCCGATTCCCAAAATCCAAAACGCGAACGGCAGCGCTCCGGGAAGCGCGCCGTCGAACACTCCAGCAGGAAGGCCCAAATGGTGCGTGGACAGCCACGATGTGAACAAGTTCTGATATCTTACCGTATAACCGATGAAGTCGAAGGACAAATCGTCGCGGAACGTGGACTGTACGCTGACGAAAATCATGAAAATGTACAATGCCGCAATGGCCGCCCAGATTATTTTTTCTTTTTGGTTCACTTTTTCCCTTCCGATTCTGACAAATTTTTAAAATTCAGTCCAAGCCCGTGCAGGGCCAGCATTCCCAAGACTGCAATAATGATATATTGCGAAAAGTGCGTAACAAACGCGGCAGCGACCGCCTGGTCGGCCGGAAACCCCAGTCCCGTCAATACGATGACGAACGCGGCTTCATATGTTCCCAAAAACCCCGGCGCACTTGGAATCAGCGTGCTCAATCCGACAAATGTTGCAAGCAATAGCGCTTCTGGGAGGGTTAAATAAATTCCCAGCACGTAGCACATTCCCCCAAACAGCGCGACTTCGATTGCCCACACAAGCGCGCTCGACGCCCACACTTTCGCATTTTCCTTCCATCCAGTGCGGAACACTTTTCCACCCGCCACAATGTCGTTAAAGCGTTTGCGGATTTTCCGCTCTTTGAAGGGAAATTTTTTCAGCAAGGGAAAGAATAATTTGTAGAATTTTTCGGGAAATGCAAGGAACAGCATGGCCAGTGCAAACAATATGACGGGAATAATCAAATAGATTGAATAAGACTGCACGGCTTTGGAAGCCGTCCAGACGACGGCAATGGCAAACCCCGCCAGCAGAATAATGCCGTCCAACAGCCTTTCCACGAGAATTGTGGAAAGCGCCTGCAATTTTCCAATTGCTTTCCGCTTGGCCAGCGCATACGCGCGCACGAATTCTCCCAAACGCGCAGGAAGAATGTTGTTGGCCAAAAACCCAATATTGACCAGGTGGAAGGATTCCAAAAATCCGAGTTTTGAAATCGGACGAACAATCCACTGGCTTCTGATTGCGCGGAAAACAAAGCCGAACAGGTATACTCCGCACACGAGCAGCCAAATTCGCATGTCGATTCGGGAAATGGTCTGCGCGACTTTCACCAAATCGGCCGAGTACAAAATGTACGCGATGAGCGCAATGCTCAAAATCCAGCTCAACACGTAGCGCTTCTTCATTCCAATTCCTCAATAAATTCGGAAATTCGCTTTGCAATGGGCAATTCTTTTCGTCTCGATTGCTTTAAGTGCTTCGCCCTTTCAACCGCTTTTTCCAATCCTTCCACGTTTTGCACGCAAACGCACTTTCCCTGTCTCTCGAGCGCGCTTCCCAGTTCCAGCTGGTGGTCGTTCGTGTGCTCTCCGAATTTTTGCAGTCGCGGAACGACGACCAATTTTTTTCCGCGCACGAGCGCGTTGATGATGTTTCCCGCGCCCCCGTGCGAAATGACGATTTTAGACTCTTTCAATTTTTCATCGTACGCTTTCGCGTCCAGCATTTTCTTCCACTCCAAATGTTTGGGAGCAAACGCCGTATTTCCGACTTGCGCGAAGCATTTCCACTTCCGCTTTGCGCACACTTCGTCCAATTCTTCGAGCAAACGATTGAACGGTTGTGGGTGCGTTCCAACGGTGCAAAAAATGTCGTACTTCACACGACAGCCCCCCGAAATTCGGCGCGCGGGAAAAATTCCAGATTCTCCTTCCATTGCACCAAAAAAAGGTCCGCAAAAGGGTACAAAATTTTTCCGCTCAACGAGGGTTCGTTGATGCGCGCAAGGCTTTCAATGAAAACGATTTTCGCTCCAAACAATTTGGCCCACAAACAAAAAGGAACGGCCACGTCCGCTCCAGTGGAAATGACCATGTTCGGCTTTTCGTGGTACGCGATTTTGAAGCTTTGGAAAATATTTTCCAGCAATCGAAGCGGATTTCTCCGTGGAACGGAGACAAAGTAAACTTTTTCTTTCCGCGCGAGCGCTTTCGCGTTTTCTCGGCAGTCCGAAACGAAAAAGCGTTCTTTTCCCTTCCAGGCTTCTTGCACTTGCAGTACTTCCGTCAAATGCCCTCCGGCCGAAGCCGCGATCGCGATTTTCATGTTACACCAGCAAGGGGACGAGCGCGTAGAGGAATACCGCAAGCGCGATAATGGCTTGCAACCCCCACAATACGGCCACGACCTGCCCTTCGTTGAATTTTCCCAAACTCATGGCCCAGTGCGTCAGAGAATCGATTTCTTTCGGCGCTTTCAAAGTTCCATCCCTTTGCGGAATGCCGAAGCTTTCGGCCTGGAACCACTTTTTCGACTTCAAAAACAATTCCACAAAGTACAATGCAAACAGCAATAGCGCGAATTTTTCCAAATTTCCCACAATGGCCGCGGTAGCGATTCCTGCTCCCGCCATGAGCGTGAGCGAATCTCCTGGAAAAATTTTCGCGGGATACTTGTTGAAGTACAAAAACGCGCACAATCCCCCCAGCAGTGCGGCCATGAGCAATGCGGCCTCGATTCTTCCGAACAGCAAAGAAATGGCGAACATAGCGGCCGAGTTGATGATGGCCAGTCCCGTTTCGAGCCCGTTCAGTCCCGCAAGCATGTTTGAAGCATTGGACGCTCCCGTAATCGCAATCGGGACAATGATAATGGAATACCATATTCCGAAATTGACGATGGCGAAGAATGGAACTGTCATGTAGGAAGAGCCCACGCTCAACGCTACGAGAGGGAGAGACGCGACAATGGGCACGAGCGCGTGCTGCCATTGCCGGATGCCCTGCTTCCAACCAATCAAGTCGTCCAATACGCCCAAAAATCCGATTAGAAATATTGTCAACAGTCCCGCCAGCAGTTCTGCCAAATTCAATTCCGAAAGCCATCCGAAGTGTGAGTGCAAAAACAATACAATCAAGCTTGAAAACAAAAATCCGAGCAGTACCGCGATTCCGCCCATTTCAGGAACCTTTCTGCCGTCCAATTTGTTGACGTCTTTCCCAACAAGTCCGCGCAATTTCAACCGGTAGGCGAGAAAGGGCGTGATGCGGAACACGAGCAAAAAGCTTACGATGTACAATAGTGCCGCCGCGACGAGCAATTGCACTTTATTTCACCTTGAAGATTTTCACGCTCTCGAACGAGTAGATTTCTTCATACTTCGCCGCCACGGAGGGTTTGTGGAACCAGAGCTTGGCGATTTCGGAATTGTTGGCAGTCGCGTTCAAAATATACAATCTGTCGTTTTCTTTCGAACGGTATACGAAGAGCAGTTCTCTCCCGCTGGCCTGCGAGGCAGTTTCCGTCCACTCTGTCGGAATGGAATTGAACTGGCTTTCGGGAATATTGTTCGGGCCGCACACGAACGTCGTGCTTCCCGAAACCGCCGTCGTCTGCTTGTTGCACGGCATGACCCCGCCATAACTTCCCAAGTATGCGGCCAATTGCGGGTTGGAAGTGTCTGTCGTGTTGAACGCATACATGGCAAAACTGGCCTGTCCGCTGAACAAAGAGTCCGTATCATCGCTGAACATGATGTGCGTGGATCCGAATTTTTGAATGATCGAGTTTGCCTCGTTCTCGTCGGAAGTGATGATGAACTTTGAAACGTCCGAATTGGACTGGGGAGACGCGTTTCTGTTATCGATTGCCGTCTTTCGTTGCGTGAAAAAAGAAATCCAGTGTCCGTCGTTCCACCAGTTGAAAATTTTCGCGTCCGCGGGCAAATTGTCGTGCGCCCAATGCAGTCCTTCCTTCCAGCCCTGCCCGTATTCGATGTTGGGAACGTTTTGAGACACGAAATAGAATCCCGCCGCGACTCCCACCAGCAGGCAGAAAGAGAGCCCTACGATGGCGAATCTTTTCAAGTTCGTTTTTTTCAACCGTTCAAATGCAACGTAGAATAATACGGCGCTAATTGCTGCAAGGGGAAGGCCGAACAGGAAAGTAAATTTCAGCTTGGTCCACGCCATGAACAATGTGACGAGCGCCAAAAAGAACACCATAATGCTCGCGTGGTCTTGCGGGCGCTTCCACCAGTAAAAGGGCAAGATTGCGAACGCGAGAATGGGCAGGAAAAACAGCGCGTTGTACTTGTTCAAAAAGAACGGGATTCCCTGGCTTTCTTCCCCAATGCCCGACCCGACTCCCGAAGGCGCCAGGTTGACTCCGGACGCGAACACCGCGCACAATACGATTAGCAAAAAGTACAAAATAGCAACAACGAAAAGTTTGGGCGCCTCTTTTTTCAACTCCCAGTCTGTTTTTTTGAATCCACCCCAAATAAAGGTTGCAATCATTGCAGCGACTGCAGAGCCGATAAAATCCCCAAGTATGCCAAATGCGGGCCAAAGAATTGGAAGCGTCTGCAATAAAATGATTGCAATAGCAAGAAGTGCGATTGAACCAACATGTTCTTTTGCCTTCCACCCGTTCTTTCGAAGATTATGAATTGTGAACGCAGCATATAGAATGAATCCAAACACGGCCAAAAATCCAATTACTCCGGCGAAGACAATTATTGGAAGGGAAGTTCCAACGCCAGAAGCCAGATCCCCGGACGTTCCAGTTACGCTGGAAATGCTGGCAGTGAAAAATCCGAAAAACCCGCTGCCGAGCGACTGGTCTCCGGTTGAAGCAATGAATAGCAGGATGAGCAGCATGCTGAGCAAGAAGGGAACAACGGACAAGAGCGCCTTTTTCCAGTCATTCTCTTTCGCCCAGACACTGACGGCGATTAACACCATGGACGGAACAAGAATAATGGGCAAAAAGACGGAGCCTTTCCAGAACTGGGACAAAATTCCGAACATGACGCCCGCGCCGAGCCCGTACGCGAGCACTTTTTTCCAGTCGCCCAAATTTTTCAGCGCTTTGGCGAGAAAAAACATTCCGGCGATAATCCACAAAAATCCCGAAGAAGTAGGCTCGTAAAATCCGGCCATTGTCCTGTATACGAACGCGGGAATGCTCGCTGCGAGCAAGGCCGCAGCCATGGCCGCCTTTTTTTTCCAGATTTCGCGGATGAAAAAATAGAGCGCAACAACGGCCAACGCGCCGAACAATGCCGGAACAAGCTTCATCACCCACACCATGGCTTCCTCATTATAGGCCGTGCTCCCGCCGTTCGAAATCAAATAAAGCACTGCCCCCAGTCGCCAAAAAAGCGGAGAACTCAAATCGTTTGCGATGACGCGCGGATCCTGATAGTATGTTAGGGGATCGGAAGCGGGCGCGCTCTCCGTCGAAGCCACATAGTATGTCATTCTTCCGTGAAAGTAGGGGTCGAATTCGAACGGATACTGGTATTGGAACAAGAAAGCGCGAATGCCGAACGCGAGCAGGAAAATCGCGACAATGACGAGCAGTTCAGTGCGGTGCGCTTGAACAAATTCCCAAACTTTCAACCCAAAACACCCGTACTAGAAAGAAAGGCAATGGCTATATATTTTTGTCTATTGGCGCGGCATTGGTTCAAACCGGAAAAACAGGCCATGGAACGGCGGGAAGAACTGCATTTACATTGGCCAGCAGCACGAGCGACACGAACGCGAGCGAAGCAATCAACACGACTGCCATCGCGGTTCCGTATTTTCGATTTACCCGTTGCAATCCCAGTACAAACAGCATCGCCCATACGGGAAGCGTCGCGAACAACAATCTTCCTTCGGGAAAAAGCCATTTTGCATTCAAGTACAAAATTCCGAGCAAGTTGAGCAATGTCGCGGCGGAAACAGCCATCAATGGAATGTTTTCAAACGCCGCGCGCTTTTTATCCCGCAAATACAATGCGATTCCGGCCAGCGCAATTACGCTCAACAAAAGCCAAAAGGCGAAAAATGCAAAGCGGTAGGAGGGAATGAGCGCGGTTCCGTACTCTTGCAAAAAAGTTCCCGCAAACAAGTGAGAGGCAACGTATTGCAGCCATCCAAAGTCGTGCGCGAAAACATTTGCCGGCTGCGTTGGAATAAGTTCCCCATGCACGGAAATGTTTCTCAGGAATACAGGAAGCATGACCGCGAACGGGGCGACAAAAGCGATTATTTTCTTCCAGATTGCATCCTTTGAATTTTTAGCATAAACAAAAAACGCGATTGCGAACGCGGCCAGCAAGCACAGCGAAGTAATTTTCGAGTCGACCGCGAGTCCGAACAGGATTCCAGCGCCCAAAATGCTCCAAAACTTCGGCGCGCGAATGGCTTTCACCATCAACAACAGCGAAGTCCCTGCAAACACCCACTCGAGCGGCCCGTTATTCACTACTGAGCTTACCACCAAATGCGTGGGCAGAAACGCAATGATTCCCGCGACCAACAGCGCAATTTTTTGGTTTTCGGAAACTTCTTTTGCGAGCCAGAATGCGAACAGAATGGACAGCATTCCCAAAAAAACGCTCAACAGTCTCAGCGCGTGCACGCTCCCTTCTACTCCGCTGGAATGCGTTGCATTGTAGATTGGACTAGCGAGAAAATAGTACAAGGGAGGCTGCTGGACGCTTTCATACAATGCGCTACTTCCGTCCAAAACTTCTTTTCCTTCCGCGGGATACGCTCCGTTTTCCGCCACGTATTGCACGACCGCAAAATGCGACGGCTCGTCCGGACCGCTCCACAATGGAAACGCGAACGCGCCGTACGCGCGCAGCACGAGCGCGACTGCCAGAATCAGCACCAACAATTTTGTTTCCCTGTCCATTCCACTACCATTTTTCCTTGAACACTTGTTCTTCCTTGAACCCTTTCGCCTTCAGCGCTTGGACCATTTCTTCCGTCGCGCTCGGCGCCCCGCACATGTACACGTGCATTCCGCTCTTGTCTTCCGGAAAATCGTACGCGGCAATCAAGTCCTGCACGTGCCCCCGCTTTCCATTCCACTCTTCCCGCGAAGTAATCACGTTCGCTTCGAAATTTTTCCACTCTTTCTGCAATTTTTCAATCTCTTCGCGGAACAAGTACAATTCCCTGTTCCGGAACCCGAAAAACAGCGAGACTTTGTTTGGAAATTTTTGTTCATGCAATGTACGCAGCAGGCACATCATGGCCGCAATCCCGCAGCCCATGGCAATCAGCGCGATTTCTTTCTGCGCGCTTTCGGGCTTCAAAACAAAATTTCCGAAAGGCCCTTTCACTTTCACTTTGTCCCCCGCTTTCATTTTTTCGCAAAAGTGGAAAGAAACGCCCGTTTCCGTTCGGAAGTTCGCAACGCTCAACTCGATGAACCCTTTTTGCGCGGGGGAATTGCACACGCTGTACGACGCCCACTTCAACTGGGAAGGATTGCTCAGCAATTTCACTTCCTCAAACGCAATCATGCAAAACTGCCCCGGCTTGAAGGAAAAATTGCCCGGAGCGCTCAACTGCGCCACCCTCGTCTGCACTTTTCCCGTCGAAGGATAGTTTGTAATTTTCAGCACTTTCGCTTCGAATTCCATACTCCTTTCTCCTTCCGAAATGTTTTTATCCCACTATTCCCGACATTTTCAAAGCGAGAATGAGCGCGCTACCCGCCAAAAAAAGCACGAATTGGGGAACCATTTTCTTCGCGCTCCTTTCCTTGTGCAGTTCGGGCACCAAATCCGCGGTCGCAATGTAAATGAATCCGCCCGCGGCAAACGCGAGCAAAAACGGCGCGACTCCCTGCACGTATTGAACGACAAAATACGCTGCAACCGCTCCCGCCAACGCCGCCAGCGCGGTCAGAAAATTGAAGGCCAGTGCTTTCTTTTTCGAAAATCCCCCGTAGAGCAGGATTGCAAAATCTCCCAATTCTTGCGGAATTTCGTGCGCGATGATGGCAATCGTCGTCGCGATTCCGATCGGAACGCTTGCGGCGAAACTTACGGCAATCGCGGCCCCGTCCATAAAATTGTGAATGCTGTCTCCCACCATGTTCAAATAACTCATCGCGTGAACATCGCCCGAATGGTGAAAGTGGTGCCAGTGCAAAAAGCGTTCAATCGCGAAGAATGCGACAATTCCGAGCAGCGCAAAACCCAACACTTGCGCTCCCGCCGCCTCTACCGCTTCTGGAAGAACGTCGAAAAACGCCGCGCTGAGCATGGTTCCCGCCGCAAAACTCACAAACAGC
>JAZDMJ010000017.1:0-2814 GCA_043801115.1 Candidatus Iainarchaeum sp.
TGGTTTTTTGCACGTGCGCCCTCCACAATTGCTCGGCCTGCGCCGCTTTTTCCGAAAAAATGCTCTTTTCAACCTGCAATTCGCGGTTTGCGTGGACGGCCTCTTCCACTTCCTGTTCCACTTTGCGCGTCAATTCCAGCCATTCCGTTTCCATTTCCTGTTTTTCTTCCTCGTCCGTCTGCTTTACTAATTGGCGCTGGATGGCCGCCAATGCTTGTGATTTTTCCGCGGAGTCGACTTCTCTCGCGCCCTCTTTTGCGAATCCTTTTTCGCGGATTTTCATTTCCGCGCGCTTCAAAAAGTGTTCCACGTTGTCCAGTTCGTTCAATACTTTTTCTTGCAATGAATCGTACAATTCGCTGTGCTTTTCCGCGTGGGCGAAAAAAGGCTCGCGGGGGGAAATGGTTTTTTCCCGTTCAAACGAGGCATTGCGGTGCAGCACGTTCAACAATTCGCTGATGGAGTTTTCCCTCGTTTCGGAGTCCATGGACACTTTCTGCATTTCGAGCAAGGTGCCCAAATGCGCGATTCCGTTTTTGAGCTCTCGAAACCCTTCCACGCTCTCTTGCAGGGCCGCGTTCATTCCCTGCGGGGAAAGGGTTTTCCAGCTGGTTTCGCGCGCATTGCGGGAGAGCGTTCGCTGTTTTTCGTTCAGCTTTTGCAATTGCTCGATGGCCGAAATCATGTTTTTGGAAAAGGGATTCGAAACATATATATCTTTCGCCTGCTTCTATCCTTCATGCGCGTTTTCTCCTCTCCGAACGGCCTTTGCATCGCCAACGGCGCTTCCATTTTAGTTGACCCGAAGGGTTCTCCTTCCGAATCCTTTGTCGTCTCCCACGCCCACTTCGACCATTTGGCGTTTTCCAAAAACTCGGAATCCAAAGTTCTCTCAACGCCCGAAACCCTCGCATTGGCCGACTCGCGCAAAAAGGGAACAAAAAACGTGCAAGCGCTCGCGTTCGGAAAAAAGGCCCAAGTGGGAGACTTGGGCGTTTCGTTATACAGTTCATGCCATATTTTGGGCAGCGCGCAAACTCTGGTTGAAGGGGAAAAACGAGTCGCGGTTACTTCCGACCTCCAACTATTGCCTTCTCTGTTGCTTCCTGAAGCGCCCGTGCTCGCGTGCGACTGGCTCGTGATTGAAAGCACTTTTGGACTGCCCTCGTTCAAGTTTCCCCCGCGCGAAAAAGTGTACGAGGAAATGGCGCACTGGATAAAGCGCGAAGTACAAGAGGGAAACTTTGTCGTGCTCGCAGGATACGTGCTGGGCAAAGCGCAAGAGCTGACCAAAATCGTCAACGAATTCACTCCGTTTGCTCCGCTCGTGCACGAGAGCGTTTTCAATTTCAACGAATTGTACGGAAAAATGGGCGCCAAATTGGGAGAGTTTGAAAAATTGGACCACAACGCGAAGGATTTCAATGTGTTGATTCTGCCCCCTTCCTTGTGCAACCACTCCGTGCTCGACGCGCTGCAATATTCTATTGGAAGAAAGGTTTCGGCTGCGATGGCTACTGGGTGGAATTTCCACTCTCCGCACTTCGACCGCATGTTCGCCCTCTCCGACCACGCGGATTTCGAACAATTGCTGCGCTATGTGAAGGATTCGGGCGCGAAGAAAGTGTACACGCACCACGGCTATTGCAAAGAGTTTGCCAGGCACGTCCAGCGCCAGACGCGCGTTCCCGCGCAGGCCTTGGAAGACAGCGGCCAAAAGCGCCTGGACGAATGGTAGACGGCAAGGCCTAAAAAAGGCAAAGCGCTTATATAGTAGAAAACGCTTTTCGTTTCATTCGGGTGAATTTTGTTGGACGTATTTGCGGATTTGGAAGCCAAATACCATGAATGGTTGGACGGCGAAGAGAGGACTGCGCCGCCCTTTGCGCTCGTGTTGGCTATCATTGCAATTGTCGTCATTGCACTGCTGGGCTGGTTTGTGGTTTTGCCGCTCTTCGAAGGCGGCGTGCAAGTTACATTGCAAGTGGAAAACGCGTTGGACAATGCCCCGCTTTCGGGCGCTTCCTTGCAGGTTTCGTTCGACGGCCACGCGCGTTTGCTTTTTTCCGACAGTGATGGAAAAGCGGTCGTGAAAGTTTCCCCGGGTGCAACGCTTTCCGTTTACGCTTCCCTGCAGGGATTCCAGGATGCGGACGAATCGTTTTCCGTCGAATCCGGGGGCGAAACTTTTACGGTCTTTTTGACTCCGACCGGGCAAACCATTGCTTCCAAGTATGTTTCCGTCAAAGACAGCTCGTGCCAGCATGACGTGTTGGACTTGGCAGGGCCGAACAAGAAAGTAACGTTCAAGTTTTCGTGCGCGGGAAGCGCGACTTTGAACGACATTGTTTCCAGTTCTTCCGAACTGGAATTTTCGGCGCAAAAACAGCAGCAATGCCCTTCTCCGACTGTTACGGTAGTGGTTCCCGGATTTGAACAAGGCTCGCAGTCATTGGACACGTCACGCACCGTGTTTTGCCTGTCGCAGGAGGAAACAAAAGCGACGATTATTGCGAGCGTGAAAGACAAGGATTCTTCGAAAGCGCTCGAAGGAGTCAAAGTCAACTTGTACAAGTCTTCCGGAAGCTCGCTCGTGTTCCAAGACGCCGCATACTCGGACGTTTCGGGAACCGCCAGTTTTAGCGTGGACGCGGGAAGCTACAAATTGACGGCAATTTCGGAAGACAACAATTACGAGACTACGAATTCTTCCCCGTTTTCCGTCGAAGTCGGAGACCGCAAAGACGTGGAATTGAAAATGCAGTACATTCCCCCTTCCGACCGCGTCAAAGTCAAAATTTTTATCGTCAACTC
>JAZDMJ010000028.1:0-33818 GCA_043801115.1 Candidatus Iainarchaeum sp.
GGCCAGCTTGTTGGACGGAAACAACGACGCTTGGCAATCCCTTCCAAGCGCTTCCGAAATAACGACTGGAAACCCAAAAGTCGTATTTTTGGATTTGGGAAACAACCACCACATTTTCAAAGTGAGAATCAAGTCCACGAACGTCGACCGAAGCGCAGAGGCCGTCAAGTGGCCGTATTATAGCGGCGCGGCCAAAACTCTTTTTCCCACCCAGTTCAATATTTTGGTCAGCAATGGCGCTTGTGTAGAAGGCAGCAGCGATTGCAATTGGAGTCCCATGCATCAAGGGGGAAATTGGACGTTTGCCTACGGTACGGCGTTCGACTCGCGCGCAAGCGGAACCAACGGCTTTCAAGCAGAACCCAACACGTGGTATGACTTCAACTTCAACGAAACCATTGCCGTCCGCTATGTCGCGATTTGGATGGAAGGTTCGAACAAAGTTCCTTCCCAACCCAACGCGCCCTATATTATCGACTTTGCCGAAGTGCAAGTGGTTACGCTCCCGCCCAGTGCAGAATTTTACGCCTTCCGCACTTCGACTTCCGCCGAGTGCACGGCTTCCGCGTGCTGGTTTGAATCTTCCTCCAACACGTGTTATTGTCCAATCGGCGTCGACAAGTCCAAGCAAACAGACGTGTCGAACAGGTTTGTTTCCAGCAACACTTCCGGAAATTATGAATGGAACCCGCAATACACGTACAAGTACGGCGCGAAGTGGAATTTGCCGGCCAACATCTATTCCGGCGAATGGAAAGTATTCGCCAAAGCCGTCATTGGCGGAGGCGACATCAACATGTTCAGCAACTCTGCCACGCAACGAAAAGTCATCGTATACCCCGACTTGCCGGCCCCGCAAAGCGTGACCGCCACTCCCGTTTTAAGCCAAATCACGCTTTCCTGGACCAAACCTTCCATTCCCAGCACCAGCGGACTATCGCTTGTCGCGTTTGCTGTGTATTGGAGACAATTGCCAAGCGGAACTGTTCACGCAGCGGGAGGACTCGATCCCGCCACATTTTGCCCGTCCAACACGTGCCAGTTTGTCATTAGCAGTCTTCAGAGCGGTTCGTACGATGTTGCCGTTCAAGAGTTTTACAACGCCAACTATGCTCCCAGCGAAAGCATTGGCGTGAGCGGAGTCATTGTCGGCTCGACAACCGTGAGCGCGGCCGACATCAACCGCGTTGAAAACTATGACAAGTTTGTCAAACTCTTCATTCAACAACCTTCCAATTGTGCGGGCGTTTCCAAATACTACGTGTACAAGTCGGCGACTTCGGGCAGCGGTTATAATTTGATTGGAAAAGCGGACGCCAATACTTCCAATTGTTCCGGCAAAGTCGCATTCCACGACATTGGCGAAGCCTTTCGAAACGAAAATGCGGCCGGAACATGGAGCCCTTCCCTGGTCAACGGAACCAAATACTATTACGTGGTAAAGTCTTCCCTTTCTTCAGACCAAAACTCGACTGCTTCGGGCGAAAAACTGGGCGTTCCGCTGCCGACGGTTTCAACGCTTTCGGACAAGAACGCTTCTTCGTACATTGACGTGAACTGGACCGCGGTTTCCCTCTCCGGCTGGACCGTGGACAAGTATATTGTCGTGCGATGGCAGGGTTCGAGCAAGAACGAATACGTTTCCACAACCAACTCGTTCCACGATTCGGGCGCCGCCGCCGACACTCTATACAAGTACAGCGTGAAAGCCGCCTACTATCAAGGTTCTCCGCGCATTGACGCCAACGCTTCTTACGGCGCTTTTGTCGACGGCAAAATTACGGGCATTAACCCCAAAACTCCGACTGACATAATTGTTGTTCCAGGCGACGCGAACTTGGAAGTCAAATGGACCGCGCCCACTGCCACGGGAGTGACAGGATTTGAAGTATACATTTTCGAACCCGGAAACGAAGAATATTCGCTCGCTTCTGGAGACGCGCCCTTGCCCGCTTCCACCACCAAATACACCATCGAAAACCTAACCAACGGAACCACGTATTCCGTGAAAGTGCGCGCCAAATACAGCGACACTTCCTTTGCCGATTCCGAAATCCAAACAGGAATTCCAGCCAAAGCGACCGCCTACTCGTGCAACAACAGCACGCTTTCCGGATTCGGCGGAACGCCCATTGGCATTTCCATCAAGTTTTACAATACGGGATTGAGCGAAACCTGGACGCTGACCACGAGCAAGTCCTACAAGGTTGCGGTTGTTACTTCGCTTTCTTCCACTACCACTTATATAGACTTGAACAAGAGCGTGGCGCCCGGCTCGAACTATTTCACTCCGTACTGGATTACGCCGCCCGTCGTATCGCAAGACGCCAACTTTGACGTCAATTATTGGATGGAAAAAGACGGAACCAGCATGGGCGAAACGTGCCGAACCATTGTCACGGCCAAAACATTCTACGCCGTTCCGCAAAATCTCTCCGCAACGCCGGACAATGGAATTGTCGAACTGTTTTGGGACGCGCCCGACCCCGCGAAAATGAAAAGCGCTTCCGACTTGAACGCGTACGTCGTGTACGAATCCGCCAGCGAAAGCTTTTCAAACGCCACCAGCGTGGCCATTGTTCCGGACTCGAACACTTCCGTCGAAATTTCGGGCCTGTCCAACGATGTCAACTATTACTTCCGCGTCAAAGCCAAATACGACGACGGCAACTTTTCCGCCTACTCCAACCAGGTCGGAGCAACTCCTTCCGCGGACGCGGGCAACCAGCCCAACAGCGCGTGCGTTTCCAATACATTGGTCAGTTCCTATGCTCCGGGAGAAACCGTCAACGCGAAAGCGACCATGAAAAACACAGGCAACCCCGACTGGAACAATGCCGAAGGATTCAAACTCAAAATTTCGGGAGACTATTCGACAACCAAAGACTTGAACAGCACGGCGCAAATCCACAAAAACCAGACAACCGACTTTGCGTTCTCGTTCACGACCTCTTCCACTCCCGGAACTTATGATTTGAACTGGAAAATGTTCAAAGCAGACACGGCATTCGGCGCCAACTGCGGCGACTCTTTCACAGTCCAAAGCACGCCCTCTCAAGACGAGTGCTCGACGGGTTCGGACTGCCCCAACGACAATGAGACGTGCAGGGGAAGCCCGAAAACGTGCCAAACCACGTGCGCCGACTCCAGTCAAATCGTCCAAAGCCACGTTTGCGTGAACGCGTGCGATGCCGACAAATACTGCGAAGACACGTGCCAGACGGGAACGGGCGTTTGCCTGGCCGACCACTGGAACTCGGGATGGACTTCGACAACGGTTCCCGAAATCGCCGACTTGCAGTCCAAACTGGACGACCGCTCGGACGAAGACGCGGAAGCACTGCTCTTGCAAGCGCAAGACTATTACGACCAGGGACTGTTGGACGACGCCCAACAGGCCGCGCAAGACGGCATTGACGCGTGGAACTCGCACGCCTGGCCAGTAGACCCCTACATCATCCTCATTGTAGTCGTCGTCGGACTATTGATCGTCGGAGCCGTTGTTTACTTGAAAGCGCGCAAGGGAAAAGGCGAAAAGTTCGAAAGAAAAGAACAGCCCTTTGTTTCGCGCCGAGAACGCCAAAACTACGCTCCTCCCGTCGAAGAATCCGAAGACGAAATCGCGCGCATCAAAGACTCTTTGAAAGAAGACCTCGAAGACGAAGAACCGCCCTCGTACAAGTAGAAAGCGCATTTAAAACCATTTCATTCCTCTTTTCTTTCGGTTCCTGCGGAGGTGGCAGAACCTGGTAAATGCGCCAGCCTCGAGAGCCGCAATTGCGCGGCTGGGGCAAGGTATCATCTTCGAGCCGGTTGCGTCCGGCTGGAACGCGTGTCATCTTCGATGACACTTGCTCGATGGTACTTGCTTCGCACTAGAAAAAGTGTCGGGCCAGCTGGTGTGCGCAAGCACGCAAGGGTTCAAATCCCTTCCTCCGCGAAACCCTTGCGTGAGTTTGCGACGCCTACCATCTTCGCCTGCGGGCTCGATAGTAGTTGCTTCGCGAAACCCTTGCGCGAGAAAAAAAGGTGAAAAAGTGGATTGGAAAAACATTTGCGGAAAATGCGAAAAGCACGGTTGTTGTTGCGGCGTTGAACCCGTATATGTTACAAGGCAAGAGGAAGAGACAATCAAAAAAGCGACCAGAATCAAAAATCTTACAATCAACAATTATTTGAGAAAAAAAAATAAAAAATGTATTTTTTTGAAGAACGGCTTTTGCGGAATCCAATCCATCAAACCGCTCGACTGCAAGGCGTGGCCGATTGTTTTCTGGAGCGACGGCGGGGATGGCGAGATTTCGTATTTTTTGGATTTGGATTGTGTAGAAGCCTTGAATTTGTCGAAAAAAGACATTGCAAGGCTAAAAAGAGTAGTTGAACAACAAATAAAAAAATGGACAAAGGAAGACCTTTACAAGTATGACATTTGCGCGTACTGGAAGCCCGAAAAAATAAACAAGAATTACAAAAAAGACAGGGCATACCCTTTTGGCGTCGGCAAGTAAAGCGGGCTTTCACTGAAACGCTTAAATAGGCGAATCATTCTATTGCGTTTATTGAATTGAAAAGGGGGTGAAACGAAGTGTTTGACAATATTTTGAGAGTTTTTTGGAATCCGGAACAGGAATTGGAAAACGAGCGGTCGAAGGCCAGCATTGGAACGGGACTGCTCAATTACACGCTGATTCCAACCATTATCGCGTTCATTGTGGGAGTCATTGTTTCAATCGGCGCCTTGGTTCTTCAAGGGATTATGGCGGCCAATCCAGTGACTGCAATGATTGCGCCCCTCGTCGGGATTGGAGTCGTCGCGTTTGTCCTGTTGCCAGTTCTCGTGTTCATTCTGCTCGCCGTTTTCGTGCTATTGTTCAATCTCTTTCTGTGGATTGGAATGAAGTTGAGGGGCGGAGCGGGAAGTTTTACAGAGCAATTCTACCTATTGTCGACTTTCATGCCCGGAACATACTTGATGTTGATTGGCGTTGTAATTTTGGCAATCGTGGGACTGTTGTTGGCAATCATCCTGATCGGGTTCCTGATTTACTTGGTAGCGATTGCGCTGGGAGTCGGAATTTCGGCCTACATCTCCTACTTGTGGTGGTATGCGCTGAAGGTAACCCATAAAACTTCCAACAAAAACACAGTGCTCGGAATAACAATCGGAATTGTCATCCCGTTAATTGTTCTTGCACTCATTGCGCTGTTGCTTTTCCTGATATTCGGGGCGCTGGTTGCGGGAATGATGGGGGGAATTCTTTCACCCATTCCGCTGACTGGAATATAATCCATTTTTTTCTTTTTCTCTTTTTTTTACGAAAACCAAGAGGCAATGCTCGCGAAAAAGTTCGCAATGGCCACTTTCAATTCGGAAACGAACCCGTTTCCTTCGAGTCGGAATTTTCCGCTATTTTGGGCGTCCAAAAACGTCTTGACGGGATTCGGAGAAGAGTCGATGCTTTCCAGTGTCGCCTGGTCCAAAAACGCGTTCAAGCTTGGAGAGGAAAATCCCCCGCACGTCAATTCGTTCAACAATTCCTTTTGCACTTTTCCGCCCACAATAACAGTTTCCCCGTTGTCCAGCAATACGTGCAAGTTTGTAGTCTCTCCTTCGAAAAACCGTCCAACAGCGGAAGGAAGCCGTAACGAAGCCTGTTCGATTGGAATTCCGTTCAATGTAACGCTCGGACAGTCGAAGGCAAATGCCAGCGAGGCCATCAATGCCAGCGACAGTAACACAAATACCGCTTTCATGTTTTTTCTTACCCCCTTTCTGCATTTATTCTTTTGCCTGGAACGCTTTCACAAGCTTTTCCGCCACTTTGCGCGCGTCTCTTTCTTCTTGCGTGTCCTTGACGATGATTTTTCCGCTCTTGAAAACGCTCGACTCTTTTCCTTCCGCTTTGACCATGACGAGAAAGGGGGTTTCGGCCACAATCTGCCACTCGTTCGAGCGAAACTCTTGCGCTGTTCTTTCCAAGTCCAATTTGGCGCTTTTTTTGGGAATGAATTCGAAGGCCAAGCGGCTCTTGCACGGTTTTCCCGTAAACTCTTTCAATTCCATAACTTCAGCGCAGCTCTTTTCCCGTAACGGCGTCTATTTTGATTGTTCGCGCTTTTCCTTCCAATTCCAATTCCGCCTCGTACACGGGCCTGTGCACAGTGTCCACTTTTTTGATAACCACGTTGGGCCACAATTTTTGCAGCATTTCAACCGCTTTTCCTTTGGAAATGTTTTCCCGTTCGAGCCCCGCGGCGGAAACATTCACAAACTTTCCTTTTTGCGAAAGACTGGCCAGTTTTGGATGTCTTGGAGAGGGAGGCAATTCGAATTGCTCGGCGAGCAAAAACCGCCTGATTCCGTTCTTTTCTTCTGCTTTCAAAATTCCCTTCTCCGTCAAGCGCTGGGCGATTTTCGCGCCCTTTTGCTCGTCTTCCGCCTTCAATTTTCCCTCTTTCAAAATGTCCTTGACGACTTTCAACTCGTCCTCGTTCAAATCGTACAACAAATTCAATCCCTTGCTTTCCGAAAATCCGTTTTCTTCCAAGTGCAAAAACTCTCCCGAAACAGAATCGATATAGCATTCGTTCTGCGCAAACTCGTTCTTGTGGTTGAACTCGTTGAACTGCACCTTCCACAAAGTTCTGTACTTCAACTCTACATTTTTCAAATTTTCTTCCCTTCCGAACAGTCCCAGCATTTTTTTATGGCGGAGCGCGTTCGCGATTTTTCTCGCGGTTCCATCGCCCACGAGAGGGGCGAGCGCAATCAATTCCGTCTGCTCCCCTTTTTGGAGGGGAACTTCTTCCATCGACTCCGCGCTCTCTTCAACCACTTCCGCAATGCTTTTCATTTCCTTTTGCGGAATCACGTCCTTCAACGTCAGCAACTTCGCGCTTTCGTCGTATTTCGCACCCGCCTTCACCAGACTTTCCAAAATTTTGCCGCTTTTTGTCTTTCCCTGATACTTGGAATTCAACGTGTCCACCAGCGCTTCCAACTCATGCAGTTCCAATTGTCCCTCTCTTCTCAATTTTGCATTCGCCATGTCGAACGCGAGCTTGTCAATCTGTCCCTGTTCCAGCAATTCAATGTTTTCCGTCGTTGTTGCATCTCTTCCTTCATGCTGCGACATTCTCGGCCGGATGCGCATGACGAACGCGCGGCTCGACTCTTCGCTCCGGTCCCCCGAAAGCGCGACTCCCACGGGGAGTGTTTTCAAAAACATGGGCCGCTTGTACTTCAATGGAATAATCGTTGGGGTGCGCTTGAATACTGCTTTAATATCGTCGTCGAATACGAGCTTGTGCGACAAAATAACGTCCAACTGGCTCAGCACTTTCGTGTCGATCGCTGAAGGCTGTTGAGTGGCAAACACGAGCGAAAGTCCGGGCCTTCTTCCCTGTTTCACATATTCAATCAGCGCGCTCGAGGCAGGGGTTCGCGTGTTTCCTGCCGGAATCAAAGTATGCGCTTCGTCGATGAACAGCCACGTGGGCGGAACTTCCAATTCCAACAACTCGTCCATATCCGCTTCTTTGAATTTTTTGGACGCTTCTTTTCGGGTCGAAATTTTTCTTGCCGCCAACAATCTCCTTGCAAGCACTCCAATCACGAGCGCGGTGACGGAGTCCTCCAAAAAGCTCGTGTCCATTACAGTCAACTGCCCTTCGCGGCTCAGCTCCGCGAGCGGAGTCCCCTTTTCATCGAAAATTCCCCACGACTTTGCGGCCTCAAACCGGCTGACCAACGCGCGAATGGAATCCTGCTTGTACCCTTTTTCCCTCGAATTCAGCTCCGCGTCTTTTTCCAAGCAGTGCACGAGGTCGTCCAACGAATATTTTTTCTCTTTTCCTTTGAACACATTTCCTTCTACAGTCTGAAATCCTTTTTCCACTTTTTTCAATACTTTGCCCAACAGTAGCCCTGTGGGCGAAAACCGGTCGATTCCGAAAGTGAGACACCAGTCTTCCGCCGTCAACAAGGACGGCTGCATGCTGAACGTAGCATCGTACGTGTTTGGCGGAACTTCTTTTGCCACTCCTTGCGGAATGAATACTTTCAAATTGTCCAAGCCGTTTGGCATCAGTCCCCACGATGCGAGCGATTCCAGTTCTTTTTCCTCGCGGTTCGGGTGCTTCATGCTCCAAAACACTCCAATGGGGTCGATGACGATGGAGCCCACTTGCTTGTTGTTCAACGCGAGTTCTTCCGCAATCACTCCCAGCACGTAGCTTTTTCCGCTGCCCCTCGCTCCGCACACAAAGACGACGTGCGGGTTCAACGAATCCAAGTACACATTTTTTTCGTTCAACTCGCTTTCGGCCACTCTTCCCAAAAACAGCCCGCCCTGGTTGCCATACTGTTGTTGCACGCTCTTTTTGCGTCCGATAAAAACATTCCCTTTTCCGTCTTCCAAAAACTTTAACGGAACGGAAGACTTTTCGCGCAAGTGCACGCTCTCCGTGCGCGCCTTTTTCAACATCGTATTCTTCACTTCTTCGGGGTCGAATTCTTCGTCTTCGACTTCTTCTTCGACCAGGTCCTCTTCTCTCGTTCCTTCTTCTTTTTCTTCCCCGTCCTCTTTTGCAACAATAATGTTTTCCGGCAGCGGTTCCCGCTCGGCCGCCTTTTTTTCCCTCCAATCCTTGGGCCGGTAAATGTCGCTCTCTTCCTGCGTTTCCTTTTCCCCTTCCACTTTGACCGTGAAACGCTTCAAATCCTTCGGGACTGCAATTTCCGTGTCCGAATCCCCGCCCTTTTCCGCGTTCTCCGAACTCGACAATTCGGGCAGTTTGTAGGATTTTTTGGGTCGGACGATTTCCGTTTCCGCGTACTTGACCCTTTTTTTGTCTCCCAAATCTTGCACTTCGGCCTTTTCAGAAAAGCCCGGGGGAAACCGTTCCTTTGTCTTTTTCGCCTTTTTGCCCTTTTTTTGCTTCAAAATTTCGTCCGCTCTCTTGACGGCTTCGGCCGGATTCAATGCGCTTCTCTCGCGCTCGATTTTGGGCTGTCCTTCTTGTTCTTTGAGGATTTGGTCCCCCCGCGCGAGCGCTTTTTCGACGTCAATGCCTTCTTTGGGCTCTTTTTCCACGCCCAGCTCTTCAAAAACGTCGGGTTCGGCGGGCTTTTCTTCTTGTTTTTTCAACCGCTCGCGGTTGAACTCTTCCAAATCGTTTTCTTCGGCCATGCTCTACCTTTTACAATTTCCAGGCTTATTAAGGTTTGCAAGTGTAAAGCCCGAATCCTTTAAATAGATTTTACACCCCCATTACAGCATGAACGCCCGAAGTGAGTATCTTTGGCTCGGCTGTTTCGGTCAGCCGGCACCCGCGTACGACTTCGCTCTTGCTCAGTCCTACTTCTAAACCTTTAATAGCTTTCACCGTCTTTCTATTGCATTCAGTGTTGCATAACGGCGAAGCCGTTATGCGAGTCAGCGCTGGCCGATGTTCGGCCAAGGGGGACATAGCGTAACCTGGTAGCGCACTTGGCTCCAGCGGCCTTTTTGGCTTTCGCCAAAAAGCCCGGGAAAAAGTTCCTTGGGAAAAAAAGCCGGATGCGACCAAGAAGCCGGGGTTCAAATCCCCGTGTCCCCATTTCAAAAAGGTCGAAAAAATGAGCGAAAATTTGATCGAGTTTTTCCACTTAGCGGGAAAGTTGAAAGAAACCAAGCGGACGGGCTGGGTGTTGAGCGGAGTTTCAGAGCCCGAAAGCGTTTCCGACCACTCGTTTCGAATGGCCGTCATGGCCATGGTGCTCGCTCCGCGCTTCAAACTCGACGAATTGAAATTGTTGAAAATGGTGCTCGTGCACGACCTGGCCGAAGGAATTACGGGAGACATTGTTTCAGAGCGAAACAGCGCGCACCGGCAAATGGATTGGAGCCAGAAAATCGAGCTCGAGGAAAAAGCATTGAACAAAGTCGCGAACGAGCTCGGCCCCGCGCAAGCAAAAGAAATCGTTTCCTTGTGGAAAGAGTACGAAGAAGGAAAGTCAAAAGAGGCCAAGTTCGCCAAAGACCTCGACCAGCTCGAAAAAGCGTTCCAAGCTTCAGAGTACGAAAAAGCCAAAAACCATTCCAAAAGCTTGGACGAATTCTACACCAACACCGAAAACAAATTTTCCAACGCCGAAATCAAAAAATTATTCCAAAAACTGCTCGACGAAAAAAGCCGCAAGTAATTTCGTCCCTTCCAGCGCGTGACGTTTAGCTTTTTTATTTGAAAGACTTGTACCATCTTTCGTATTCTTTGTGGTTTTTGAAACAGTGCAGAATATAGCAGTCGTCGTTTTCGAAATTGTAAACCATTCTGGCTTGGCGGGTTACTTCTTCGACGTTGAACGGGAGTCCGAACTTCAAATGTCTTTTGGGGGGCAGGGAAGCGATTTTTTCCGCATGCTTTACAAAGAGTCTTCGCAGGCTTTGCTCCGCGTCGTCCAATTCTTCTTCCGCTTTTTCCGAAAAAACAATCCGCATTCGATTCACAACTTGAATTTTTTCTTGACGCTGGCGAGTTCTTTGGTTTTGATTTTTCCTTCCTGAATTTCCTGCATTTCCAATTCGATGCCCTTGTTGACGAGCACAACTTCTTCTTCTTCAAGCATTCTTTCATAGGCAAGCAACGCTTGTCGAATGACTTCCGTCTGGTTGCCCGCATAGCCTTTTTCAATCGCGCTTTTCACGATCGCCTCGTACGGCACTCCCAAATTCGCATTCATGTCATTTCACCAACCAAACAATGCGCAATAAACTATATAAACAATGCACATTCAATGTTCACTCAATAGGCACAATTCGGGGTTCAAATCCCCGCAACCCCAAACTATTTTTTCAGCTTTTTTTGAACGGCAGAACTTTGCAATTCTCTCAGCGCGTCCTTCGCAATCCATTGCGCGCTTTTCGATTTCTGTTTCAACACGCGCTTCGCGCGCGCAATCGCTTTTTTATTCAAATTTTTATTCCGCTTTCCAATCTGCCGCAGCGCCCAGTTCACGGCCTTTTTGACAAAATTGCGCTCGTCCCCGCTTTCCGCTTCAATGCGCTTCCAGCACTTTTCAAACTTTGCATTTTTTGCCTGCTTGTCGTGCACGGCCAGGCACGCCATCATTGCAAACCCTGCGCGTTTGACGAATTCTTCCTCGCGAAAGCTCCACTCGAACGCTTTCTCCCATGCGGACGGGGTTTTATCAAACAGCGAACTGCACACTTGGTCGCACACGTCCCACGAGTCGAACTCCGAAACCCATTCTTCCAGCTGCTTTTCCGAAACCCGCGCGGGTTCATCAATAAAAGCCGCGAGAATTTTCGCTTCGTGAATGCCCGAGTCCCACAACTCCAACGCAAGTTCGTGGTTTTTTTCGATTTTTTTCGCCGTGCTCCGCAAAAATGGAATGGAAATGCCGAGCATTTTTCTGCCCGAAATTCCAAAGCGCTGCATTCCCACCACGTTGCGCGGGTTTGCGCGGGAATTCAGTTTCGAAAGAATTTGTTCCGCGTTCATTTGGGCCCTTTCATGTATTTTTGAACCATTTTCACCAATTCGTCGTGCACTTTTCCGTTCGAAGCAATGGCTCCCCGAAGGTCGCGGTCATATCTTTGTTCGTTTCCGAACAAATCCGTCATTTTTCCGCCCGCTTCTTCTACAATAACCTTTAATGCCGCCATGTCCCACGGTCGTATGCCTTGAAACAAGTTTCCGGCAAATTCCCCGCTTGAAACCAGCATTCCCATATAGGTGACCGAGCCCAAATCGAGCACGCTTGCGCCTTCTTCCAGCAATGGAAATGTAAGCGCTTCCAAGTCGTACGTTTTCCCCTTCCAACGTCCGCATCCAATCACTGCATTCGACAAAGAGGTCTGTTCGGAGACGTGCAATTTTTTTCCGTTCAAAAAAGCGCCTTTTCCCTTTTCGGCCGAAAACATTCTCTCCAAAAAAGGGTCGGCAACGACGCCCAAAATGCTTTCTCCATTCCGAACAAGTGCGAGCGAGAAAACACAAGTTGGAACTGCATGCGAAAACGCAATTGTCCCGTCCACTGGATCGCACACCCAAACATATTCGCTTTTCCCGTCAAACGCGCTTTCTTCTTCGGAAAGAATTCCGTGTTCGGGAAACTGCTTTTGAACGGCTTCGATGACCATTTGGTTGATTTTCAAATCAGTTTCGGTTACGGGAGAATGGTCGCTCTTCCACTCTTTCTTCATTCCCACCGAAAAGTTTTCGCGAATGATTTTTCCCGCCTTTTCCGCCAAGTCGAGCGCGAATGCTTTGTACTCGGTCATGAAAGTGGACCTGCCGGGAATTGAACCCGGATTTCGTCCTTTTTCGAGCTTTTTTTCCCAGGCTTTTTGCGGGGCAAAAAGGCCGTGCGAAGGACGTATCCTGCCGTTAGACTACAGGCCCGGCCCTTTCGCGAGCCGGCGACGCGTACCATCTTCGCCTGTTGGCTCGATGATACTTGCTTCGCTGTGCAGAGAATGGTTCTGGAAACTCTTTTTAATGAAAAGCCTTGCAAAGAGAGCCTTTCGGCTGGGCGTTTTTCAAAAATAAAAAAATTCGATTCAACTAATCGTTCGATTTTTGCTTCCAAAAAACTAGTAACCGCTTCTGGGTTTCTTGTGATTTTGATAGCAGTCGCGGCAATATACCGGACGAGTTCCGTCTGGCTTGAAAGGAACTTCTGTTTCCTTTCCGCAGTCGGAGCACGTCACTTTGAACATTTCGCGCGGCCCGCCATAATTTCGGTCCATTCTTTTTTCACCTTTTTTATATTGAAAGCCGTTCAGGCTTTCGACAATATTGCCTGTGCGAGGGTTTAAAACCGCGCGTTTTGGGCCTTTTTTCCCCCTCTGGAAGTTTTATGTAGCGCCCAAGAAAACTATTTAAACCGGACGCACCACGAAACAATTCAACGGTATTGGGAGTTAGAGAGGTAAGTCATACTGCGCGAAAGCGCATCTCCCTGGCTTACCTTTCTTCATTCTTGCTTTTTAAACGCCAAACCATTATAAAGTTCAAAACTCTTTTTTGAAGCATGATTCCCGGAAGAAAGAAAGGAAATACCAAGCGGCTAAAGCCGAAAACGGTTTCTCCCGTCGAGGAGGGGCGCTTGGCCGATGCGAACAGGATTTTGTCAAGGGTTGGTTTTTCTTCTGTCATATTGGACAAAATTTTGTATGTCAAAGGCGAGAACGGAAAAGCAAGAAGGGCAACGCCGTTGGAAGAGGCAACCTTGGTGTTGAAGGACGAATATGGACCAGACGGGGTATCCGTAATAGTTCAAGGAATCAAATTTGTCAAACTGGCTGACGGAAAAGTTCGAAAGGCGTCCAAGCAATAGACGGCTTGGCGTAAATTTCACGCCTTTTTTTTACTACTTTTAAACCATTGCGTTTCCTACTCTTTGCAGTGCAGGGGTGGCAGAATCTGGCAAATGCGCCCGCCTTGAGGGCCCATTGCGTAGGGCCGATCCGCGCACCATCTTCGGGCCGGTTGCGTCCGGCTGGAACGCGTGCCATCTTCGATGGCACTTGCTCGATGGTGCATGCTTTCGCAATTACGCACGGTTCAAGAGAGCGGGTTCGCGCAAGCGAGCAAGGGTTCAAATCCCTTCCCCTGCGATTCTTCTCCTTTAGCGTTTGTTTCCTATTTGCATTCTGCGGTTAAATTTTTGGGGTTGAATATACTGGTTTTTGGCGATTGTCGCTTTTTTCAGCACGGAATTGTCCGGCGCGGGATAAATTTTTTTGGTTTTAGGAAATTTGAATACTTTTTTGGCGATATCATATTTTCCCCGCTCCACTCCTTCGATGATGTCGTTGGCGACCAACTCTCGGATGGGAACGTAGATTTGCATGACTCCCTTTTCGATGGGTTCTGGAACTTTTTCGAGCTTGATGTAGTGTTTTTTGACGTAATTTCTCACGTCTTCCGCGTTTCCGAAATAGACGTGAGAGGATGTCACAAACATGACGTGGTCGGCCAGTTTGTTGGTCCACTCCCAATGGTCGCCGTTTTGGCTCATTTTGAGGATGATTTTCGGATTCTTTTTCTCTTCGGGGTCGCTCGAAAGCGTGGACTTGACTTCGATGTGTCGGACTTTTTTTTCTCCCCGGCTATTGGTCCGCTTGACCATGAAGTCCGCGCCGTGGCCGTCCACGTTTCCCATATACTTGGCCCCTTGCAAGAACATTCCCGCCACGCGTTCTCCTTCTTTTCCGCTGAACTCCATGGCCTGCCTCCTTCGACGACGGTTCAAATATTTTCGAAGCATTCTCTATTCCCACGCTTTTCAAACATAAAATTGTTTTGCGCTTTTAATACGGTTCGAACAAGATTTCGGCTTTGGACATTTTTTGGTAGAATTCGAGTTCGGGCTTTTGCTTTCTCGCTTCGTAAAAGATTTGGTCGAGTCCCGTCCACGCCGTAAACCATCCCGCGGGCTCCAAAATGACGAGCAAAACATCCCATGCAATGTTTTGCGGCTGGCTGTACACGATGAATGCTCCGCTGGCCAAGAGTACAAACCCGAACGCGGCCAGTCCCGCTCCCACTTCGACGACTTTTTTTTGCTCTTTTTCGGCGAGCATTGCGTGCTTTTTGAAGTGCTCTTTCAAGCGCTTTTTGATCATTTCTTCGTGCTTGGAATCTCTCAAGAGCGCGGGAACGAGAAAGTGCAATTGCAGTCCGCCCTTCATTTCCCGGCTCGCTTTTCTCGCTTCGAACAAAAAATCGTCCGAGAGCGAGCGTTCGTGGTAGGGTCTCGGGTCGAAGTCCGAAAAAATGTCGTCGTAATGGTCGAGCCAGAGCGAAATTTCGCTCTTTTTCAACAACTCTTTCTGTTCCAACAGTCTGGCTTCCACTTTGGCAGGCAGTTTCAACTCTTCCGGCATGCCTTTTCAAAGGAACCCTGTCTTAAAAAAACTGTCGTTTTCCACTATACTGCATGAATCCCGTGCAGGAAAGAGTGCGCGCTTTTTGCGAAGCCCACAATCTTCGCGCTCCGCCCGAACACCACGTGCTGGACACCATGTCCGAACTGGGAGAAGTGGCGAAAGAAATTTTGAAAAGTTCGGATTATGGAAAAACGCACGCGCATTACAGCGAAAAACTGAAAGAAGAAGTCGGCGATTTTTACTTTACCCTGCTCCGCCTGGCCAACATTTACAACGTCGACTTGGACGAAGCGTTGGAAATGGTGTTGCAAAAATACGAGAAAAGGTTGGACAAGGGCGGCGCGGGCTCTGAAAACGAGTAAAACCGCTTTTTTAAAACCCTTTCCGCCCCTTCTCTTTCGACCAGCTGCGAGCGGAGCGAGCCTGTTGGATTGAGCCAAAGCGAAATCCGACTTCGCCGCCGGCTCGCGAAAGGGCCGCGGGGGTGGCAGAGCGGTCTAATGCGCACGCCTGGAAGGCCGCAATTGCGTGGCCAGAGCAAAATCCGTCGCGCCTTCTATCGAAGGCGCATAAGGATGGAGCTCTTGTCTTTCCTTGGAAAGGCACAGAGAGCGTGTTTCCTCACGGAAGCGCGAGTTCGAATCTCGTCCCCCGCGCTTTTATGAATTCCAAACTCGCAGTCCTCTTTTCGGGAGGCAAAGACTCGTGCCTTGCCCTTTCCAACGCGCGCGAACGTGCGAGCATTGAGTGCCTGATTTCCATTCACTCTGCCAACGCGGAAAGCTTCATGTTCCACACTCCCAACATTGAATGGACGAAACTGCAAGCCAAAGCCATGCAAATTCCCCTGCTCGAGTGGAAAACAAAAGGGGAAAAAGAAAAAGAATTGAAGGACTTGAAAGAAGCCATCGCTCGCGCGAAAAAGCAATTCAAAATTGACGGAGTTGTAACGGGCGCGCTCGCTTCCAACTATCAAGCGTCGCGCGTTCAAGCCATTTGCGACGAATTGGAATTGAAGTGCGTCAATCCGTTGTGGCAGCAGAACCAATTGCAAGTGCTGCGCGAACTCCAACAGGCGCACATTCGAGCGAAAGTGGTTGGAGTTTTCGCGCAGGGAATGGAAAACTTTTTGGGCCGCGACATTGATGCGCGTTTTATTGCAGACGTCCAACGCGTTTCCGGAATCAACCCCGCGGGCGAAGGCGGAGAATTCGAAAGTTTTGTTTATGATGCGCCCTTTTTCCGCCAAAAAATTCAAATACAAAAAACGCGCGTGGAAGAGCGCGGCGGCGGGGCGAAAGTGCTCGTCATCGAAAAAGCGCGATTGGCGGACAAGTAGTTCGACCGGAAAACTGGCTTCCCAACAATATTAAATTCGAAAAACCTTTTTTCGTTCATGCTGTTTTCCGAAAAACACGCCGAATTTGTCGGACTGCACTTCGGAGATGGAAGTTTGACTCGGCGTCCCGGAAAAAACACGCTCCGCTTCCAACTGCGTGGAGACGCCAAAACCGACCGCGCCCACTACGAACAATTCATTATTCCCTTGTGCAACGAACTCATTGGCTTTCCACTACTCGGGAGGCCACTCTCGACCATTCACGACAAAAAGCTCAACAGCTTCGGCATCGCGCTCGAAACCGACAAAATCGAGCGATTTTTTACCGAACTTGGAGTTCCAATCGGCATCAAAGAAGAGCTTCCCATTCCAAACTGGATTCTTGAAAATGAAAACTATTCCAAAGCATTTGTACGGGGGCTGTTCGACACGGATGGAACGATTTCGTTCAAACGAAACAACACTTGCCCTGGAAGGATTCCTCGCGTGAGTTATATCAATATTGTTTCGGTTTCAAAAACACTCATTCAAGACGTTTCGGAAATTTTGGCCAAAGCCAGAGTAAAACACTATGTCCGAAAATATTCAAGCAAAGTAGGAGATAAGGATTCATTTAAAATCGAAATTTACCGTCCGCACACAAATGAGTTTATGAAAAAAATTGGCTCGCACAATCCAAAACATTTATCCAAGTTTGAAATTTACTGCCGTTTTGGCTTTTGTCCAACTCATACAACTCCGCAACAACGAGAGGATATTTTAAAAGGCATTCTGGACCCTTACACTCTAGTTGCAGGAGTAGCGAAGCGGTCAAACGTACCGGCTTGAGGTGCCGGCGGCTTAGTGCCTTCGGGGGTTCGAATCCTCCCTCCTGCACTATTCATTTCATGCCAGCTTCGTGCAAGGGCGAGCCCGCTTTTGTCCAGTGCCTTCGCACGTGGTGCTTCACGTGCTTGAACGGGTGCGCCAAAAACGTTTCCTCGTGTTTGAGAATTCTCGCCAAAACGTGCTCGTCTTTTTGCAATAATTCTTTCGCTTCCTTGACTTCCATTTTGGACGCGAACGGGTAGAGTCCCGCGACGACGGCCAGCAGGAAAATTCCCGAAACGAGCGCGTTCCATTCAATCTGCGTTACAAGATAAATGCAAACCAACGCGCTCGCAATCAATACGATTTTTTCCCACCAATGCTTTTCCGAATTCAATTTCCACGCCGCCAACGTGACCATAAAATAGCACAGCGCAAAATTGAATGTCGAGAAAATAATGAACTGTCGGATGTCGAAAAAGAGCGCGAGAAAGAAGGCAATCGCGGAGTGGACGGCAAGGGAAATGTACGGTGTTTGGAATTTTGGGTGCAGTTTGGCCAGCGCTTTGGGCATGTACCCGTCCGCGGCCAGCGCAAACGCCAATCGAGTGGTTCCAATCGTGTTGCTTTCATCGCTTCCCGAAACGCTGAAAATGGCTCCAATCGAAATCAGCACCGCGCCCAATCCTCCCAATAGAATGGTTCCCGCCAGCGCGAGCGGAGCGCCCGACTCTGCCACTTGCATTCCTGCCACTCCCACAATTGCGAGGTTGGTGAGTAGGTAGAATACGGTTACAATCGTCATTCCCAATACAATGGCTTTTGGAATCGTGATGCGCGGGTTTTTCACTTCTCCCGCGGGAAGGGTTGCAATTTCAAACCCGACAAATGCCCAGAAGATGAGCACGAGCGCGCTTCCAAATCCTCCCCATCCCAACGGCGCAAAGGGCAGAAAGTTTTGCAACGCGCTCGCGGGCTTGAACAGAATAAATCCGAGCCCGAGCACGATGATGAGTAGCAAGGGCAGTAATTTTATTGCAGTCAATACGTCGTTCGCTCGCGCGGCTTTTTTGATTCCGAAAAAATTAGTCCAAAACAAAAAATTCACGAACGCGAACAGCGCGATTCCCTTGAACAAAAGATTCGAAGAAATTTCGGGATTGAAAAAGGAAAGGTATGCGACGAATGCGAGGGGAAACACGCACAGTCCCGCGATTTCGGCCAGCCATAGACTCCAGCCCGTCATGTACGCGGCAAAGTGTCCGAAAGTCTTGTGCACGTACGCGTACGGTCCTCCGACTTTTTGCACGAAGTGCGCGCACTGCGAAAACGCCATTGCTGTAACAACTGCGAAAATTCCCGCCACAATCCACACGAGCAGGGAAAGCGGTCCGACCAGTTTCATTCCGAATCCGGTTGCAACGTAAATGTCCGCTCCCACGACGGCTCCTACTACTAAGTTGGTTACGTCAAAGAGTCCGATTTTTTCCTTGAATAGTGCCATGCTGGCAGTTCACAGGATTTTCGGATATAAAAAAGCAGTCCCTTTTTCTGCCGATTATCGAAAAGGGCTCGACTTCCACACGACTTCGAGTTCGGGTTTTTCGCTTCCAAACGCTTTATTGGCATAGCCGTAGGCTTGGGTTGGGAATTTGTTGCTATTTTTGAAATACGATTCGAACGTGCTTTTGACACAATTTTCCAACTCCGCGCGTCCGGAAGCATCGCCATTACACGCGTGTTCGATTAATGGTTGGAAAAAGTGGTGACACATGAAAAAATCGAAGGAGAGGCTGTATTCTTGTTCCAATCCAAAATTGGAGCCTTTTCCTATCACTTTTCTCGTTTGGATTGGGGTTTCGGGTTCGAATACGAACGCGCCGTCGATTCGGACGGAAGAAAAGTCTCTCGCTACGATGCGTTGCGGCCTAAATTCAGCGTCCGTTTCGACGAGCGTGTTTTGGCCGTGAAATTCCAACAGACACCCCGTTTGAATGGCCGCTTCGCACCAATATTCTGTCGTCGTCTCGAGGATCCATTGTGCCAATCTTTTTTCGCTCGTTCCGTTCGCTTTCGCGAGTTGGGACAATAGCGTATCCTCTTGCGGCCTTTTTTTGTCTCTTGAGTACAAGCTGAAGGCGGGGATGAGGTGACTGTGTTGAAGTTGCTTCGGGCCTGCTAGGGTGTCGCGATAAAGACATCCTACTTTTTGGAAAGAGGTTCCGCCAAAATCTCGAAGCAATGCAAACTCTTTCCTCTTTCGACAAAATCGTTCGATCTTGTTTGATACTCGAAGGCTGTGCAACAGTGCAGACTCGTCCAATTCTCGCGTGAAGCGTGAAATTCGCTTGGGAAGGCTTGTTTTGACGAAAATCGGCTTCGAATGCCAGCCTTGTAGGAGGAGCGTCCGCATTGAAGCAGTGGGAATGGCGGCGAATTTTCCGGATTGCGTTTCGAAAGGGTATCCCGAATCCGGGTGGACGAAAAAGAAAGGATTTTTTTTCAAATGATTGACCAGCAAGTGTCTTCCATTCGTATGCGTGCCATCAGGCGAACTTGAAAGATGGGGAAGGGAAAAGGGTTGTTCGACGTTTTGGGGCCAATAGCGGGGAAGGACTTCGGATTGATTGCAGAATTCGGAGTAATTCCTCTGGTTGACGAAGCGCTCGGCGTACATCATTGCCCCGAGCGGGTCTTTTTGAAATTCCTCCAATTGCACGTTCTCCCGCAAAAAAGGCGGGTTTTAAGGCTATTTAATGTTTTTTTAAAAAAATCTGCCATGGTGTTTTAATCTTTTCCTTGGTGGCTTGCTTTATGCTTTCCAAAGCAGAAACGCAAAAGATCCTTGAATTTGTCAAGAAGGAACCGTGTCTCGTTCAAGACCTCGCTCGCACTATCGGAAAAAGTTGGGTCACTACCGAATCGTATGTAGAGAAGATTGCCGCCGAAACAGGCCAAATCAGAATGAAAGTATTTCGTGCAGGTACAAAAGGCGCGGTCAAAGTGGTGTATTGGAATTATGGAGACAGTGTTCAGTCAGACGAGATTCGGTCAAGGCTTTTTGAAAAAATCCGCCTTCTTTCCGACAAAAACCTATTCGACCCTCTCGAAATCTTTCAACACGTTTCCCCCACAAAAGGGAATGCCAGAGTCGAGTATTATACTGACCCTTTGGTAGAGCCAAACAAAGGACTTTCCGCATTTTTCAAAAAAGTAAACGAAGGACTTCTCTGTTTTTCTGGAAACCTTTCCTGGATCAATGTCAAGGAAGGTTCAAACCCTCTCACTCGAGCGTTTGAAAGGATGCTCGAGCGGGGCGTCTCCGTTAAAATCCTTTGCCGGATAGACGTCGCCACGTTGAAAAATCTCCACAAGATTGAATCCTTGATGAGGCGCTTTCCCAAGCAAGTTGAAATCCGACACTGCCATCAGCCCTTGAGAGGGTTCGTTGCCGACGGAAAGCTCGTGCGATTGAAAGAAGAAAAAGCAAAGAATATTTTCAAAGCCAAAGAACTGGAAAAGGACGTTCGCGTATTCTACGAGTTTTCAGACGAGGTGTGGACGCAATGGCTTGAACAAGTGTTTTGGTATTTGTTCCGTCATTCCATCGAATACGAAAAAAGAGAAAAATTGTTGGAAAAGTTCTTGATTAAATAATCAGCTCTTCAGCTTGCCCAGCGCGTACTTGTACGCGTTAATTACTGCGTCCAAGTCCATGTCCCTCTTCAGTCCATGTCGGGCGATTTCCCTGAAATACAAGTCGACGATTTTGACGGCGGTTTCTTCCGCTGCCGCGCTCTTGGGCGCTTTCACGATTTCAATCAATTCATTCAATTCCTGCTGCGGAGCGGGCGCTTGAACAATGCGAACAATCCTCTTTGAAGGCCTTGCTTTGGCTCGAACTTTGATTCTGCGCACGATGACTTTCGGCTTCGAGCGCACTCTTCGAACGACAATTTTTCTCCGAATAATGGTTCTCGTTTTGCGCTTGGCCTTTCGCGCCTTTTTCAAATTCCGCACTCTCGCCTTTGCAACGCGCGCTTTCGCGTTGCGCTTTTTTTGGGCGAACCGCGCGAGCTTTTTTCCGCGCGCTCTCGCTTTTCCCAAATTTCCAGACTTTCGCATTTTTTGCTCCCACTTTTCCGTCTTCCACAATTTGACGGCCTGTTTGAAAGTCTTTCCCAGCTTCAACTGGCTCTTGATGAAGGCTTGGTACGTAGATAATTTGCCCGGCATATACTCAAACCCCCGCCAAAAAGGTTATATAGAGGTGGGCGTTTTTAAAGGCAGAATTTGGGCGCTTTTTTTAGCAGCAGTCGCAGCACTTTTTCTTCGCTTTCTTTTTCGCTTTTTTCGGCATTCTTTTCACCTCTCTGTGTCAGAAGAATCGTTTGTACCATTTTTCGTATTCTTTGTGGTTTCCGACAAAGTAGAATCGGACTTCTTTTTTCTCTTCAAAAATGCGGTAGACAATTCGATGCTGGCCGACTTCTCCGATGAAAAAGCTGACGCCCAGTTTCAGGTGGCGCTTTTCTGGCGTTTCCGCAATTTTTTGAATCTTTTTGGCCACGCGATCTTTCAATGAATTCTCGAGCGCCTCGAAGTAATTTGGCCATTCTTCGTCAAAAGTGGCTTGGTACATAGAAAACTACTTCGCGTACTTTCCCAAAGCTTGCTTGGCAGTAAGAAGTTTCCTTTTTCCTGATTGAATATCCCGGTCGATTCTGTCCAATTTTTGGTTAACCAAATCGGCTTCTTTCATGCGGTCTTTGTCGAAGTTGACAATGGCGAGTCGAATGGCTTCGGACTGGGAATTGGCGTAACCTTCTTCCACCATGGTTTCGACAATCGCTTTCGTTTTTCCTTTCAAGATGACGTTCATCTTTGAATCACCTAATTGTACGGTAAAACACGGATTTTTTATATGTATCGTTTATGCTTCAAATTGAATCATTTCGGCCCGGGAGGGATTCGAACCCTCGACCTCCTGCTTAGAAGGCAGGCATTCTATCCAGGCTGAACTACCGGGCCTTGAACCATTTTAAACCCGAAAGACATTAATAAACCAAAGTGGCCAACATGAAGCTCTACTATAACGAACTCTTTTTACAGCACGAGACGGGAAACTGTCCCGAAAACCCTTCCCGCCTGCAAGCGTTTGCAGGCTTGAAAAACACGCCCGTATTGTACAATGAAAAACTCTTGAATTTGGCCCACGACGCCGAATACATTTCCGCGGTCAAGCTCGCGTGCGAGAAAAAAGTTTCCCTCTTCCAAGACGTTCCCCTCTCCCTGAAAAGCTTCGAGACTGCAGTATATGCAGCCTCGCTCTCCGTCAAGGCCGCCGAAGACAGCGCTTTTGCCCTGCTCCGCCCTCCAGGGCACCACGCCTCGTTCTCCTCTTCGCGCGAGTATTGCATTTTCAACAACATTGCCATTGCCACTCTCTCTCAAGTCCAAAAAGGAAAGCGCGTGTTCGTGTTGGACTTCGACTTGCACCACGGGGATGGAACAGAATCCCTGCTCCGCGGCCGTTCGAACCTTTTTTACGCTTCCTTGCACCAGCACTCTATTTTTCCCGGAACGGGCATGCAGAGTTCGGACAACATTCTCAACATTCCGCTCGCGTACGGAACGCGCGACACGGTGTACGTGAACGCGTTGGAAAAAAAAGTCGCCCCCGCGTTGAAAGAATTCCGCCCGGACATTGTCGCGCTCTCCGCGGGATTCGACTGCTATTACAAGGACCAAAACGTTTTGGGAGAAGGAATCGGCTTTTCCCTCACCAAGCGCTCGTTCGAAAAAATCCGCGAATTGGTCAAACCGTTTCCGCACTTTGTGGTATTGGAAGGAGGCTACCGCTCCGACTCCCTGCGCGAGGGCGTTTCCTGTTTTGTCCCTTTTGAAGAATGGGTTTAAATTCTTTCAATCGCTTGAACAATGCATGGACTTCAAACTCGAACTCGCCAAAGCATTGCACGCGCGCGTGAAGGATTTGACGGTTGAAGAGATTGAACTGCTGATTGAAATTCCGCCCTCGCGCGAGCTCGGAGACTATGTGTTTCCCTGCTTCAAACTCGCGGAAATTTTCAAAAAATCCCCCGCGCAAATCGCGCTCGACCTTTCCGCGATGAAACTTCCCTCTGACTTCCGCTCCGTTCAAGCCAGCGGCCCGTACTTGAACTTTTTCGTACTGCAGGAATCCCTCGCCCAGTCTGCCTTACCCGTTATTTTGAAGCAGAAGGGAAAATATGGGAAAGGAAGCGAGTTGAAAGGCCAGAAAGTGATGGTTGAATTTTGTTCGCCGAATTCGAACAAGCCCTTGCACGTGGGCCACTTGCGCAACCTCGCATTGGGAGAAAGTTACTCCCGCTTGCTCGAAACTTTGGGCGCGAAAGTCGTTCGGGCCAATCTGGTCAACGACCGTGGCGTTCACATTTGCAAGAGCATGCTCGCGTGCCAAAAATGGTTCAAGGGAAGAATGCCCAAAAATGCGAAAGGAGACCACGTGGTGGGAGACTATTACGTCGAGTTTTCCAAGCGCGCGGCCGAAAACCCCGAACTCGAAGCGGAAGCTCAAAAAATGCTCCAAGAGTGGGAAAAGGGAAACCCGAAAGTGCGCAAGCTGTGGAAAGAATTGTGCGATTCATGCCTGAAAGGGTTCAAGCAAACCTTCAAAGAATTGGAGATTGAATTCGACAAATACTATTTCGAGAGCGACTATTACAAGAAGGGAAAAGAAATCGTCCAAGAAGGATTTAGAAAGGGGTTGTTCAAAAAGCTGGAAGATGGGGCGATTGCGGCCGAACTCGAAGCGCACGGCCTTCCCGACAAAGTGCTCATCCGCGCGGACGGAACTTCCATTTACATGACGCAAGACTTGTACTTGGCCGTTCAAAAATTCAAAGACTTCAAACTGGACGAAAGCGCGTATGTAGTAGGAAGCGAACAGATTTTGCACTTCAAGCAATTGTTCAAAATCCTCGAACTGTTGGGTTACAAGTGGGCTTCGAAACTGTTCCACTTGTCCTACGGAATGGTATTCCTTCCCGAAGGCCGCATGAAGAGCCGCGAGGGAACGGTTGTAGACGCGGACGACTTGTTGAAAGAAGTGCGCTCGCTCGCGCGCGAAGAACTCGTCAAACGCTATTCTTCCCTTTCTTCCAAAGAATTGGAGCGGAGAGAGCGCGCCATTGCGCTGGGCGCGCTCAACTTTTTCCTGCTCCGCGTGGACGCCAAACAAGACATGACATTCAATCCGAAAGAAAGCATTTCTTTTGAAGGAGAAACCGGCCCCTACTTGCAGTACTCGTACGCGCGCGCCAAGAGCATTTTGCGCAAGTCCAAGGGAAAGGGAAAGCCGAAGTGGGAAGCGCTCCAGCACGAAAAAGAACAAGCCCTTCTCGCTTTGCTTGCAACTTATCCCCAAATTTTGCTCGACTGCCGCAAATCGCTTTCGCTGCACAAATTGTGCAATTTCCTGCTTGAACTCGCCAGCGCGTTCAACTCTTTCTACCACGAAGTGCCCGTCTTGAAGGCGTCAACGGAACAGCGCGCGGCCCGCCTTGCTTTGGTTCAAGCCACTGCACAAGTATTGGAAAACGGCTTGACGGTATTGCACGTTCCCGTTTTGGAGCAGATGTAGCATGTCCTATTTGTCGGCCAAAATCGGAATCGTTTTCGACATTTTTGTTTTAATTTGGGCGATATTGACTGCTTTTTGGCAGGCTTCTGAAATCGCTTTCGCGTTTTTAATTCTTGGTTTCCTCTTAATCGGCGTAATCCGTTTGCTGAAGTTCGACCTGGATCAGAGCAGAGCAGTTTTTCTTTGGGGGACTTGGATGGTTCGAATATTGTTTTTGTTTGGAATCGTTTTGCTTTCGTATTTAGTCTTGAGCGGGAAGTCTTTTGGTTCCACGTACAATGAATTGTCGACGTTGGGTCCGAACGGCGTTTTTGTCGGCATTCAGATTTTTGCCCTGATTTTCCTTCCCAACAAACTGTTTTTGGATTTTGCCAAAATGGTCCTCTTGCGCCGCGCCGCGTCTTAAATACTCTTTCGCGCACAAAATCCGCATGACTCGCTTTGCAAAAGAGTGGAAGCAGCTTTCTCGCGCGATTTCCTACTTGTCCAAAGCGGACCGCGTCCGAGTAAAAAAGGCGTTCGAATTTTCAGTAGAAATGCACGGGAGCGCGAAGCGCTATTCGGGCGAACCCTATTTCGTGCACCCGTTCAAAGCAGCGCTGTACTTGGCCAGTCTGCGATTAGATGCTTCCACTTTGTGCGCCGAATTATTGCACGACGTTTTGGAAGATTCCGATGTCAGCGCGCGAGAGCTCCGAAAGCGTTTTGGAAAAGAAGTCGCGGAGTTGGTCGAAGGGGTTACGAAGTTGAGAGGAGTTCGAAAGCGCAAATCCGAAACTTCCCTCTCCCAGTTGCGCAATTTGTTCTTGTATGGAGTAAGGGACAAGCGCGTGTTGCTGGTCAAAATGGCCGACAAACTGCACAACATGCAAACCCTGCGCTCTCTTCCTCCGAAAAGGCGTCACCGCATTGCGCTGGATTGTTTGCAATTTTACGCCCCCTTGGCCGAAAAGCTGGGCATGCAGGAAATCGGCTACTGCTTTGAAGACCTTTCGTTGCAGGCCCTCAACGAGAAAAACTATTCCAAGATGAAAAAGCAAATCGATTCCTTGCGCCGTTCGAAAGAAATCGAAATTTCGAAAATGATTTCCGTGCTCCGCCGCAAATTTCCCTCCGCAAAATTCCGCGCCGTTCCTTCGAGCGTGTATATTTTGAGCGAAAAGAGCAAGCGCTCGCGCAAACCCTTGGAATCCCTATACGACGCTTCCGTATTGTATGTTTTTCCCAAAACCGAAAGCGACTGCTACAAATTTTTGGGCGCATTGCACGCGCTCTATCCCCCGCTCCCCCAAAAATTCAAGGACTTTATTGCCCTCCCGAAAAACGCTTCCTATCAGGCGCTCCACTCTACTGTAATCGGCCCGAAGGGAAAGCCCGTCAAAGTTCGCATTCAAACCCTCCAAATGTTCGAAATTTCTCGCGAGGGAATCGCGTACTGTTTTTCGCACAAAAACGCAAAATCGCGCGAATTGCTGAAGCACTTTTCCTCTTTTTTGCAAACTCTTGCGCGGGTGGAAGACAAGGACTCACGCGCTTTCGTTTCCGATTTGGAAAAACAGTTCGCCGAAAACATTGCCGTGTTTTCCAAGTCGGGAGAATTGTTCGAACTCCCGCAAGGCAGCACGGTTTTGGACTTTGCCTTTCTAATGTCCCGCGATTTGGGCTTGAAATGCGAGAGCGCTTTGGTGAACGGAAAGAGCGCCCCACTCTGGCAAGAGCTTGAAAGCGGGGACCGAATTGTAATCCGACGTTCTTTTGCCCCGTGCGTGGAGGGAAACTGGGCCGGTTTTGTGAAAACCGAGCGCGCACGCGAATTTTTGCAACGCTATTGCTCTGTCCATCGCGCAAAAGTCAAACACTTTGAACCCGTTTTTTTGGAAGTTCGAGCGCGTGACAGGGTGGGCCTTTTCGCCCAAACTTCGCAGACCATTTCCTCGCTCGGCGTCAACATTCTGGAAGCCGAAGCGGGCGGAAAAGGTTCCAACGCCTTTATTCTATTCTCGCTGGACGCTCCGCCCCTCTTGCTGCCCCGAATTGTGAAAGAGTTGAAAAAAGTGGAAGGCGTGCGCGCTGTCTCCGTGCGCCCGCGCTGAAACGCATTTAAACCCTTTTCCCCTCTTTTCCAGCTATGCTGGACATTTCCCTCGTGCGCGCTTCTTCCGACAAAGCGCGCGCGAATTTGGCCAAACGGCAGGACGACGAAGTGCTGAAAAACTTCGACTTGTTCGTGGAACAGGACAAGGAATGGCGTTCGAAATTGCAAGAACTGGAAAAGCAAAAAGCAGCGCGAAACGTTTTGACGCAGCAAATCAACGAGGCCAAACAGCAAAAAAAGGAATTCGACTCTTTGATTTTGCAAGCGCGCGAACTCGGAGCGCAGATTCAGCAGAACGAAAAGCGCGTTTCAGAGCTCCGCCTCTCTTTGGACCAGCTCGCCCAGCGCATGCCCAACTTGTTGCACGACTCAGTCCCTTTCGGAAAGAGCGATGTGGACAACAAAGTCGTCCGCAAGTGGGGCAAAGAGTTCAAGCCCAAGTTCGAATTGCAGCACCACGGCGCCCTCGCCGTCAAACTGGGAATTGCCGATTTTGAAGGTGCAGTCAAAATCTCCGGAGAAGGGTTTTACATTTTGAAAGGTCCCCTTGCGCTGTTGAACAATGCCCTCCAACAGCTCGCAATTGAAATGCTCGTCAAAAAGGGCTTCCAACTCGTGAATCCCCCCTTGATGGTCCGCCACAAGGCCATGGATGTGGTAACCTCATTGGACGCGTTTGAAGACATGCTGTACAAAGTGCAGGATCACGACTTGTACTTGATTGCCACTTCCGAGCACCCCATCGGCTCCATGCTTTCAGGACAGGTTTTCAACGCGGAACAGCTCCCGCTCAAATTTGCGGGCATTTCCCCCTGCTTTCGAAAAGAAGTGGGAAAGCACGGCTTGGACGAAAGAGGCCTTTTTAGAGTGCACCAGTTCGACAAAGTGGAACAATTCGTTTATTGCACTCCGGAGCAGAGTTGGAAACTGCACGAAGAACTGATTGCAAACGCGGAACAGTTCATGAAAGCGCTCAAAATCCCTTATAGAATCGTGAATGTTTGCACGGGCGACATCGGCATTGTCGCCGCGAAAAAGTACGACGTGGAAGGCTGGAGTCCGAGAGAGCAAAAATACATCGAACTCTGTTCCGCCTCAAATTGCACCACTTGGCAGAGCATCCGCGCGAACGTCAAATTCCGAAAAGGAGAAGACAAGCAGTACGTTCACACTCTCAATGCGACAATGGTCGCCACTCCGCGCGTTCTCCGGTTGATTTTGGAAAACTTCCAGCAAAAGGACGGTTCCGTGAAAATTCCCGCCGCATTGCACAAGTACATGCACGGCGTGAAAACATTGGAATTGCCCAAACCGAAAGCGGGAAAGCCAAAAGAGAAACCAAAAGCGAAGTTCAAACCGAAAACAAAAGCCAAAGTGAAAGCCAAATCCGCCCAAAATTCCAAGAAAAAGCGCTGATTTTTAGGAAAACCGAATCCATCCGGCAAACAACAACAATGTAACAATCGCGCTCGCTCCGGCAACTCCAAATCCGATTATTCCCATTTGCCAGTTTTTGGGCGAAAGGTGCAATTGCAGTCTTCCCCTTACCGTGAACAAGTCCAGCAATACGTGCAGTCCCCACGCGAGCAAAATCAATTCCGTAACCAAGTTGGGAAAGGAAAGAAATACGATTCTTGGCAGTAAAATGGAGTGGAACAGGGGATTCCGATGCCAGAAGAGCAAGTCGATGTCGGGAGAAATTCCGAACTTTTTCCAACTCGCATTCAATGTTCCCCCGCCGAACAATATGGCAATCGCAATCGCCGCAATTGCGTTGAACGGATTCAGCGCGTGTTGCAAGTGCAAAAAGGCGAGCAGGAATAGTACGGCACAAACGCGGTGCGCGAGGGTATTGGGCATTGGAGTTTTAAAAGCCCAAACGCAATTAAACCCCTTTCGCTTTCTACTCTCATGGTCCAGCTTTCCGTCGTCCGCTTCGTATACTTGTCCATTTTTTTGGTCGTTGTCGCCGCGGTGGTTTTCTTTTCCCCGTTGGGAGACGCCATCAACTGGCGTTCGACGTTGTTGGGAACGCCTTCTCCGATAGGTTTGGCCTCTCGCGACGCCCGCCCTTCAGACCCGTTGGAAGCGCAAGCGTTTGACGCGTTGAATGTTTTGCGGAAAGACGCCAATCTTTCTCTCTTGCTGTGGAACGAAGACTTGGCCAAAATTGCCCGCGAGCGCGCCGTCAAACGCTCGAAACTTCTTTCCGAAAGCTTGGACGATGCGGGAATTTTGTACTACAACCTTTCAGGCGAAAACGTGCAATCGTTTTCCGCTTCAAATTTTTCCCAATCCCTTTCCGTTTCGCTTTCTTCCGAAAACCGCGACCGCTTGTTGCGCCCCGAACTGGACGAGAGCGGTTTGGGAATATTCCAGCAAGGGGACGGCACGCTCGTCCTCGCGCAAGTATTCATTCACAGAGTGTATTGCGGTTTTTTGGAAGCGCCCTGCTGTCAAACCGGCCCCTTCCAGTACTCGTGCTATTCGAATTTGCAGTGCAAGAAGGGCTCGTGCGTGCAATAGTTTTTAATTTGCAAACGCTTTCCATATTGCATGGCTTCTCTCGAGTTCGACCTTTCTTCGATTCACTTTGACTCGCCTTCTGCAGAGTGGGATTTGGGAAAGTTGAACGGGGAAACGCAGAAAGCGCGCGCCGTGCTGCAGATTTTGGAAGGATTGTGCAAGTCTGAAAAGCTTTCTTTGGGACAGGCGGGAAAATGGGAGCACGTGAAAAACGAGGCCTATGCGTGTTTGCTCGAGTACGAAAAACAGCGTTTGAACGTGCACTTTAAAGAGTTGGGAAAAACTCCCGAACAGGCGAGGGCCGAACTGTCCAAACTCTTGCAATCTCACGCCAACTTGAAAAACAAAGTGGACGCGGGCTTTCGAAAAACATTCGAAAGCGCCCACTTTCCGAGAACGAGAAAAAATGTTCCCAAAAAGCGGCTCCCACGCCACTGACTTTTTCACTTTCTACGCTTTGGGCCGAATGCGCTCGAGCACTTTTTCGTGCCTTTTTTTCGTCCGCTCGTACTTTTCCAGTTTTTGGATAGTAATGAGTTCAATTCGCTTGTACTTTTTCGGATACACCGCCTTGTATTGTCTGTAGGCCAGAATCTCCGCCTTCTCTAGCGCCTTCCAATCTTCCAAAATTCCTTGGGGCAGTACCATGGCCAGGTTTTTTTTCAAAAACGCTTTGAATTCGGGCTGTTTGTTGACAGTGCGCGAATGATAATCATTGTACAATTTTTTTATGCGCCAATCGCTGACTCCTTTCAGCGTTCGATACCAGAACGGTTCGCCCATTTTCAATTCTACACGTTCGAGGCATAAATAGGTTTGCGGCCTGGTTCTAGCGCTTTTTGAACAATTTGATGAGTTTGAGCACTTTCGACTTTTTGCTCTTTTTGCTCGGCCTTCGCGAGTGCTTTTTTTCGCCCTTTTTGGACTTTTTGGAGGGTTTGGCCTTTTTGGCCGGCCTTTTTGCTGCCTTTTTTTTCGCCATTGAGTTCACGTTTTGGTAAAATTGTGAGCTGGCATATGGACCCGGTGTAAGAGTTCCTCAAACAAATTTCAAGGAACGATCTTGACCTTCCATTGTTGTTTTAGAGGTGATCTCTTACGCTCCACGATCCAGCGTGAACAAGCGCAGGTTTGGACAAACGAGTTATAGTCCATTCGTTTGCTTTTTGGCCGGGCGCTTGCCAGAGGCCGTCGTAGCTGCATCCTTTTCAGGACAACCGAATTGTCCTGCCAGCTCGAAACCAAACTTGTCCTTTTCCCCTATTACGCTTTTCCTTTTCGGATTTCGAACCTTTTCACCCCGCTTCCAAGTTTTCCTCTAAGCATCTTTTAGTGCTGCAAAAAGCGCGGCTTTAAATTCGTTTTTCCCCTTCTCTCTCAAATGGCCGAATTCGCCCAAGTGGACTTGTCCAAATTTCCCAAAACGCGCGAGTGTTTGGAAAAGGCCTTTGCGGGCGAGAGCCAGGCGCGGAATAAATACATTTACTTTGCGAACGTCTCCCGCAAAGCCGGCTTTGAGCAAATCGCCGCCCTTTTTGAAGAGACGGCCGCGAACGAGCAAGAGCACGCGAAAGTGTTTTTCAAACTCTTGCAGGGCATTTCAGACACGCCCGCAAACTTGCTGAAAGCAGCAGAGGGCGAAAAATTCGAATGGGGCACATTGTATCCCGGATTTGCCTCTGTCGCCCAACAAGAAGGCTTTGCCGAAGCTGCGACCGCTTTTCGAGAAATCGCCAAAGTCGAACAGCACCACGAACAACGCTATCGAAAACTTCTTGAAAATGTAAAAACCGAGCACGTGTTCAAAAAAGATTCAAAAACAAAGTGGAAGTGCCGCAATTGCGGTTATATATTCGAAGGCGCTCAAGCACCCGCATTGTGCCCCGCGTGCAGGCACGCGCAGAACTTTTTCGAACTATTGGACGACAATTTTTGAAATCGTGTTTGTTTTATTCTTGCGCCATTGATTTTTTTACGCGTGCTGCCATGCTACGCTAAAACTGGTTCCATTGTTGGACAGCGCGGACGGAATTGCTTTGTTGTAGTCCCGCGTTCCCATGATGATGGCGTCCTTTTTCCACGCGCTGTTCGAAATGCTTCCAATTGTGCTTCCCGAAGTAGCGCTCGAGTTGAAAAAAGAAACAGTTCCAAAGTTGGCAAGGGGCAATACTCCCCCGCTCGAGGGCGCTTCTGCAATCCATTCCGCGGAAGTTCGCTTTGCGCTTGGACTGGATTGGATGGTGGAAAACGAAGCGCCCGAGTTCTGGTCTGTAATGGTGAGTTGGAATTTTTTGTTGGCCAAAAACTGGACTTCGGCGTTGATGACGTCTCCCGGGCGAACACTCATTGAAATATATACTGGATATTTAGGGTACATTTCATACCACGCATCATACACTGCACTCCCGTTCGAACAGTCCGAATCCGTTCCGATTTGTTCCACAGTATTGGACGAATAGCCGTCAATTCCCACCCAGTACGAAGAATACGAAGTGGGAGTGGTACTACAATCGACTGCGGGAACAATCCAGCTTCCTTTCACGTCCGAAAAAGTCTGCGCTTTCGAAAGGGGCAACACCGCATACCCTCCCCAGTTCGAACTCGTCGAATCTTTGACGTGAATGCGCGGCGCGCTTTGCAAGGGCGCGGCCCAAACACTTCCCGCCAGCAACAGCGCCAACACCAAAACCAACAACAATCCAACCCGCTTCATGTACAAAAACAACATCCGACCTTTTATTTAACGCTTTTGGATTTTTGCGCATTCGCCGATTGCCGAACTCCCGCGCGCGTTTTTAAACGGTTCGAGTTTGCGAAAAGGGTATGGGTGCGTATGATCGTTCGAAAGATTTCTATTTGTAGATTTCGCCCTTGGTGGTTTTGCGGGCGAAGTATATATTGAACGACGTTTCGGGCGGTTTGGAAAAGTTCCGATTGCGCGTGTTCATCCGGATGGGCTTGAAAGAGTTCGACTTTTACCGCGTGGACAACTCGCTGACGGGCCGATACCACGAAGATCTTCTCTACAAGAATCCCCCGCTCAAGCACCGAATACTGCCCTTTGAAAGCGAAAACGTGTGGGAAATTTACCGCTTTTGCAAACAGCGCATCTATGACAACTGGCCTTCCTGGCTTTCGGCCTTTCAAAAAAACGCGCAAGAGAAAGGATTTATATAACCTTTATGTTATACATTTCTAGGTGGAATGGATGAAACACTGGGAATTGAGTATTGTAGTGGGCAAGGATTTGGAAGACTTTGACGCGGACGTGGTTCGCGAAGTGCGCGAAAAAAAGTCGAGCGGAAGAACAAGTACGCGTTCTATTTTTCCTCTTTTGAAGACTTGTTTTCGGTTTTGTCTCCCGCCAAGCTCGAACTCTTGCGCCATTTGATGCATGGGAGAGTTGTTTCCGTTTCCCGCCTTTCCAAAGAACTGGGCCGCCCCCAGCCTTCCGTCTCCCGCGATTTGGCCTTTTTGAAACACTCCGAACTCGTCGAATTGAAAAAGAAGGGCCGAACAGTAGAAGTGCACAGCGGCATTTCCGGCTTCCGCTTGGAAGTACCCCTATCACGCGCCGTACAACCCCCGACGCACGCCAAACAACGCATCGCCGTTCCCGCGCGCTAGCCCTCGAATTCGAACGTAATTTTAAACAGGGTTTAGTTAATTGACTTTTGTGCAAGCAGTCCTTTTGCTTTTTTTATTGGCTAAATTAATTTTTGCAATCGCACGAGCAGTCGGCGCAGTCGCAACAATCGCATTGGCCGCAGTCTCCACAATCGCAAGAGGGGCCAAATTTTGGGTGGTTTAACGTAATGATTTCTGCTTCTGTGTGTTTGCCTTTGCGTTTGCTTAACAATTTGGATGCGTACATGTCTTCTCAATTTCTTTACTTGTTTGTTCCACTATTTAAGTATTTCGGCGGTTTGGCGCTTTTCTGGTATATGGGTGGCAGTTGCAAGTCGTTGACGCCACCTTGAATGAATTGTTCTGGGTCGAACAGCATCCATAAAAACGGGCAACCACCAATGCATCTGCCCCAAAAATGGCAATCTTTGCATGCTTTTGCCGGATACTTCCAAAGTTCTTTTGAAAACTGGTTGTGCATTTTTTCCTTCCACTCTTGCGCAAATTTTCCTTTCATTGCAAATTTGCCGTTTTGGTCCATTGCATTGAATAGCGGCGTGTCAACATAGTGCGTGCAAGGTAGTACGTTTCCGTTTGGCTCAAAAGCCACACCTGTTCCATAATAGGTGTGACATTGGTAGGTACTTGAAATGGTCTGGTCTTCCAACATCTCTTTGAGGACGCTTTTTTCGAACAGGCAATAAGGGAGAGTGGCGAAGAAGGAAACGTGAATTCCTTCTTTCTTGAGCTCGCGATAGGCCTTGGCTGCGGCGGTAGCGCACGTTTTTGGGTCCAAACTGTACGAGCTTGCAACTTCGCCCTTTTCAATGGATGGAAGGCTGAAATTGTACAAAATACTTTTTACTCCCAATTTTGCAA
>JAZDMJ010000031.1:0-2056 GCA_043801115.1 Candidatus Iainarchaeum sp.
AATGTGAATCAATGCGCCTTTCGCGCCGAAAACATCCACATCCAATAATGCGCTCGAAAGCGCGTCTTTCACGACTTCCTGCGCTCTGTTCGAACTCGCTTCGCTTTCTCCCACCGCAATCGTGCTCATTCCCTTGTTCGCAGTAACCGCTTTCACGTCCGCAAAATCCAAATTAATGAGAGAAGGTTTTGTGAGGGTTTCCGAAATTCCTCTCACAGTGCGGCAAATCAATTCATCAGCCACTTTGAAGGCTTCATTAACAGGAAGGTTTGGAACCAATTCCAACAAACGGTTGTTGTCGATGACAATCGTAGAATCGGCAACATTCGAAACGGCCACGATTCCGTCTTCCGCCTTGGCCTGTTTCAGTCTTTCCAAATCAAATGGATAAGTTACAATTCCAATGGATAATGCGCCCGCCTTGCGCGCAATTTCTGCAATCAACGGAGCCGCGCCCGTTCCCGTTCCTCCGCCCATTCCGGCAATCGTAAAAACCAATTGCGCGTTCGAACACAATTCTTCGACCACTTTGCGCGAATACTCGAGCGATTTTGCGCCCACTTCCACGTGTCCTCCCGCGCCGAAGCCCTGCGTGACGGCTTTTCCGATCAAAATTTTGGCAATATTGTCGTCAATCGTGCTCAAGTGCTGCTTGTCCGTGTTAATTGCAACCAATTCCGCGCTGTCGAATCCCATCGCGTACATGCGGTTCAAACTATTGCAGCCTGCTCCTCCCACTCCAATGACTAAAATTTTGGAATCGAGTTTGGAAGAAACGGGCTCGTTTTGAACGGAAACGCTCATTTGCACCGACCGTACACTCCAACGATGAACCCATTATTAAGCTTTTTTTCGCCAATTTTAATTGTGGGCAGGCGGGAGCGCCAGCCGTGCTCTGTCACGCGGAATCGGCTTTACCGCGCGCTGAAGGCCCTGCAGCGGTCGAAAACGCATTTCGGCCGGCATTGCAACCGTCGACCTTGTGTCCCCAACAGGTGTTGGTTGGACCAAACCCGCCAGAATCGGAAGATAGCAACGGTAGCATTCAAACAGCACGCTTTGGGAAAACGCAAGTGAGGAAGCAACGCCGTTCACCGAAGTGTTCACTTTTCGCACCCATGCGGGGACGGCCCACACTTTTGCAATTCACGTGCAAATAAAAAACGTGCCCTTCAACACTTTTCCAACCAAACGCCCGAGTAGCTCAGTAGGTAGAGCACTCGACTGTTAATCGAGTGGTCGGAGGTTCAAGTCCTCCCTCGGGCGCTTTTTTTTCTTTTAAAAAGCGCGCATGTTTAAATAGGCCAAAAAGGTTGTACACTGCAAGGCGTTCTGGAAAAGGCCGCAAAGGCCGGACCAAATCAAAAGCGTTCCCTATTCGTCTCCGCTCATCCGAGAAGCGAAGGAAAAACTTAGAAAAGCTGTGACCGTGACCCCGTCGATTGAAAAAAAGGTTCAATCGAAGAACTTTTTGTGGAAAAAGCGCACAAAGTATTGGCAGATCCCCGCTCGACTTCTCAAGAAAGAAAATTGGCCCAAGCGAGACTGGAATTAAACATGGGCTATGTTGAAAAGGATGAAAGAGCGGAATTGAGAGCCGGATACGACCCGCGCTCCAAAGAAGAAAAAATCAAAGCTAATTGGGAAGCCGTCGAAGCCGTTCGCGCGGCTACGTTAGAAAGACAGAAAGAACAAGAGCTCGACAGGCGATGGGCGGAATTCCACAAAAAGCCTTGGTGGAAGTTTTGGTAAAAATACTGCCAAAACGCATTCTATTTTTAACCAAACCCGACCCTGTTTTTGCAAGGACTAATGCTAGTGCGGATGTTGCATAATGGCCGCGCCATTATGCGGTCGGTGCCGGCTGACGTCCAGCCGCGGGGGTGGCAGAGCGGTCTAATGCGCGAGCCTGCTAAGCTCGTCTCCGAAAGGAGGCACGCGTTCAAATCGCGTCCCCCGCGCTTTATTTTTAGTGCAATTCGCGGTGCCCCCTTTTCTTTAAAAAGAAAGGAAAGGAAAAGGTGGTGCACTATGACTTACAACAAAGAAGTGTTTC
>JAZDMJ010000037.1:0-5935 GCA_043801115.1 Candidatus Iainarchaeum sp.
ACCAGCAGAAAAAGTTCGGCTTTCTGCTCGACGCGTTCAAGTACGGTGCTCCGCCCCACGGAGGATGCGCCCTCGGATTGGACAGATTTGTCATGCTATTGGTCGGGGCGGAAAGTTTGCGCGACGTGATTGCGTTTCCGAAAAACAAGGCCGCGGTTTCCCCCATGGACGACGCGCCGAACGAAGTCGACCCGAAACAGTTGAAAGAATTGCGCTTGAAGCTGGACTTGGAAAAATAGTTTAGGGAAAGTTTTGGCTTTTTCGCAAGCGTTCTTCTTTTTCTGCGGCTTCCCGCTTTCTCTGTTCGAGCACTTGTTTGAACTCTTCCTGCTCTCTTTTTCTCCATTCGAGGCCTCGGGCGAGTTCTTCGGCCACGAGTATTGGATTCAGTTTCATGGCTTCGGGTTCGATGCGAAAGTGGGAATAGTACGAGCTCAACACGTTGATGACGGGAATTTTTTCCTTTCTCGCAAAGCTTACCAAAAAGCGGACGGCTTTGAATCCCCGAACCGCGGGAAATCCTTCGACCGAAAAGCGTTCCAACAGTCTTTTTTCGTCTCCCGAAAGCGCGAACTTTTTCGAAGCGTATTCCGCGTCGAAAGCGGGGTATTTCAATTTTGGAACTCGTTTGGGCGGACTTTTGGCCTTTCGAATGCTTTTGCTTTTGGGCATTTCAAAACCTAGCTGCGTTGAAGAATTTAATCCTAACGCTCCTTGCAATACAGCATGCCCAACGTGAAAGTGGACGCTGAACTGTTAGAAAAGGTGGCCAAGCTGGCGCGCTTGAACCTGTCCGAAAGGGAAAAGAAAGAGTTTTTGCCCCAGTTTGGGGAAATTCTCAAATCGTTTTCCAAACTCGACGAAGTCGACGTGGAAGGAATTTCTCCCGCATTCCAGCCCCTTCCCGTGCAAAACGTTTTCCGCGAGGACAAGGCGGAAAATTGCTTGAGCGTTGAAGAAGCGCTCTCCAACACGAAAAACAAGAAAGATTCCTACTTTAAAGGCCCGAAGGCGATTGAATGATTGAACAAACCCGAAAAGCGCTGGAAGAAATTGAAAAGCAGAACAAAAAGTACCGCCACTTCTGCCTCGTCGCGAAGGATTACGCCCTCACGCGCGCGAAAGAACTGGACAAGGAAAAGCAGAAGGGAAAACTTTCAGGAATGTTTGTTTCGGTAAAAGACGCGATTTGCGTGAAGGGAGTAGAGAGCCGCGCAGGCAGCCAAATTTTGAGCGGATACAAGCCCCCGTTCAATGCGACTGTTATTGAAAACGTTCTCGCCGAAGGCGCGATTATTGTGGGAAAAACCTCCCAGGACGAGTTCGGCTTTGGCACTTTTTCCACGAATGTAGGAAACGGTTTTGAAGTACCCAAAAACCCGCACGACGTGGAGCGTGCGACGGGGGGAAGTTCGGGCGGGTGCGCGGGCTGGACTTCTCTTTCCTCTTTTCCGCACGTTTCGATTGCGGAGAGCACGGGCGGAAGCATTGCCTGTCCCGCGGGTTTTTGCGGCGTCGCGGGAATCACTCCCACTTATGGAAGGGTTTCCCGTTACGGTTTGATGGATTATGCTTCTTCGCTCGACAAAATCGGCGCGATGGGAAAAACCGTCCGCGAAGCCGCATTGCTGTTGGAAGTCATTGCGGGAAGCGATGGCAAGGATGCTACTGCGCTCTTGCAGCCGAAGGAAAACTTTTCCGCTTTTGCGGGAAAGAGCGCGAAAGGAATGCGCATCGGAGTCGTGAAAGAACTGATGGGAAGCGGCATTGATTCGGGCGTTCGCAAAATCGTCCAGCAAAGCATTGACTCGCTCGAAAAGCAGGGCGCCAAGATTTCCGAAATTTCCCTCCCACTCTCGGCCAAGTATGCAATTCCCGCGTATTACTTGATTGCAACCGCGGAAGCGAGCACGAATTTGGCCAAGTACTGCGGCATGCGCTATGGGTTGGAGGAAAAACTGGAAGGAAATTTTGACGAATACTTTTCCAAAGTCCGCTCGAGCGCATTCGGAAAAGAGGCCAAGAGAAGGATTATGCTGGGAACGTTCGCGCGCATGAGCGGATACAGGGACGCGTACTATTTGCGCGCGTTGAAAGTGCGAACAAAAATCATCCAGGAATTCCAGCAGCAGTTCAAGAAGGTTAACGTGCTGGCCCATCCCGCGATGCCCTTTATTGCGCCCAAATTCAAAGAAATCGAAAAACTCTCCCCGTTGCAGAATTATCTCTCGGACGTTTGTTTGAGTCCGTGCAATTTGGGCGGATTTCCGCACGTTTCCGTCAACGCGGGGTTTTCGAAAGGAATGCCAGTTGGAATTCTGTTCACTTCAGACCACCTGCAGGAAGGAAAAGCGATTCAGGCGGCTTCGGCCGTCGAAAAGGTGAAAGAATGTCGTTAGAAATGACGCTCAAAGCGTTCAAAGAACTGATTGTCGCCGGCGTGGAGCCTGCAACGGCGTTCCGCCTGGCTGCGCAAGGACTCCAAAAAAGATTGCAAAAAAATCCCACTCTTCCCGCTTCAAAGCAAAAGATGATTTTGGACAGCTGGGTAGCCAAGTACACGCCCGCCGTCCAAGCCCTTTCCAAAGTCGGCTTTGTCCACCGCGCCGCGCGCTTTAACCAAATCGTGGCCGAAGCTGTCGAGCCAAAACCACGAATGGTTTCCAAACCGCACCAGCTCAAGAGGGACAAGTAATGCCCGAAACAGTTATCGGATTGGAAGTGCACGTGCACTTGAACACGGCTTCGAAATTGTTCTGCGGTTGTCCCACGAAAGAGGGAACTCCGAATTCGAACACGTGTGAAATATGTCTGGGAATGCCGGGCAGCAAGCCCATGCTGAACGAGAAAGCCGTCGAATTCGCCGTCAAGGCCGCGCTCGCGCTCAACTGTTCCGTCAACAAAGAATTTTATTTTTCGCGAAAAACCTATTTCTATCCGGACATGGCCAAAAACTTTCAAATCACGCAATACGAAAAACCGATTGGCGAAAGCGGGTTTTTGCAGTTGAAGAGCGGAAAAAAAGTCGGAATCCAGCGCGTGCACTTGGAAGAAGACCCCGCCTCGCTCGTGCATGAATCTTCCAATTATTCGCTCGTCGACTACAACCGTTCGGGCTTTCCCATGATTGAAGTCGTTACTTCCCCTTGCATGGAAGGCGCGGAAGAAGCGCGCGAATTCTTGAACGAGTTGCAGACGGTTTTGGATTATTTGGGAATTTTTATTTCCGGAGAGCAGTTGCTCAAGGCGGACGCGAACATTTCCCTGAAAGGAGGAGAGCGCGTGGAAGTGAAAAACATTTCCTCTTTTAAGGGAGTCGAGCGCGCGCTCTCGTACGAAGTTTCCAGGCAGGAAGCGCTCGTCCGGGAAGGAAAAAAGATTGCGCGCGAAACGCGCGGCTTCGACGACGTTGCGGGAATTACAAAATCCCAACGCTTGAAAGAGAGCGAGGAAGACTATGGCTATATTACAGAGCCGGACTTGCCCAAAATCGTTTTGGAGGAACACCAGATTGTAGAGTGGAAAAAAGAATTGCCCGAACTGCACGCCGACCGCGCCGTCCGCTGGGTGAAAGAATTCGGAATCGAGGAAAAATTCGCCAAAGTGCTTGCGCAGGATAAGCCTCTCGCGCAATTGTTCGAAGGCGTTTCTCAAAAAGTTTCGCCCAAACTCGCCGCGCAGTTTTTGTCCCGAGAATTGCTTGCGGTGTTGAACCACGACAACTTGAGTTTGCGCGACGTTGAATTGGACGAAAAGCACATTGTGGAATTGCTGAAGCTTTTGGAAGGGGCAAAGATTTCGGAAAAGAGCGCGAAGGAAGCCCTCATCAAAATAGTGAACGAAAAAGCCGAACCGGTTTCATACATCCAAAAAATGGGCTGGATGGTTTCTTCGGACGGGAAAGAGATTGGAAAAATCATCCAAGAAGTGCTGAAAGAGAACGCGAAAGCGGTTGCGGATTTCAAGAAGGGAGACGAAAAAGCGCTAAACTTTCTGGTCGGGCAGGTTTTGAAGAATGCGAAGGGAAAGGCGGATCCGAGAAAAGTGCAGGACATGCTGAAAGCGGGGTTGAAATAGAAATGGAAAAGCATGCTTTTCGCATGCTTTAAAAAAAGCATTACAATGAGTTTATGTTTTTGAAAACTCATTCAATTATTTCTTTTTCTTTTTCTTTTTTTTCTTTGCCATAATTTTTTTCACCGCCTTTGAAAAGTTTTGAATGATTGTAGGACGAATTTCTACTATTTAAAACTTTCTTTCGCGTTTTTCGCACAAAAACCGCCGAAATTCCGTTCCAAAAAATATTTTCTGCCGAAAAAAGCGTTCGCTTAAAATTTCTTCATCTGTTTCTTTCTACAATGAATTCTGAAAAATTCTTGGAATGGTTCGAGCAAAACAAGCGCGCGCTGCCCTGGCGGAAGAATTATTCTCCTTTTGAAGTGTGGATTTCGGAATCGCTCGCCCAGCAGACGCGCATGCAGCAAGTGGTTCCCTACTTCGAGCACTTTTTGAAACAATTTCCCACCGTTCAAGCGCTTGCAGCCGCTTCCGAGGAAAAAGTGCTGAAGGCGTGGGAAGGACTGGGCTACTATCAGCGGGCGCGCAATTTGCACAAGGCCGCGAAAGAGATTGTCGAGCGCTTTGACGGAAAAATTCCCGAAACGTTCGACGAACTCGTATTGCTTCCCGGCTTCGGGCCGTACATTGCGGCCGCGGTTGCTTCGATTGCGTTTGAAGAGGATGTTGCAGTAGTGGATGGAAATGTATTGCGCGTCGCCACGCGCATGCTCACGCTTCCTGAAGACATTCGTTTGCCCGAAACGCGCTCAACAGTGCAAAAAATAATCCAAGAATGGCTTCCGAAAGGAAAGGCGCGGAATTTCAACCAGGCGTTGATGGAGTTGGGCGCGACGGTGTGCCTTCCCCAAAAACCCTTATGCTCGCATTGCCCGCTGAATGAAGATTGCAAAGCGTTTGAGTTGGACGCGCAGGAAAAGTTTCCCGTAAAATCCAAAAAGAAAAAAGTTTCAACGCGGCATTTCGCCGCGCTGTACGTTGAACAGAACGGAAAAATCCTTTTGCGCAAGCGCTCCGAAAGATTGCTGTCAGGGTTGTACGAACTGCCGCAAGTTTCTTTCGAACCGTTGAAGGACAATGTGGGCAGCATTCGAAAAAAGTTTCACATTCTCGGAGTTTCTGTTAAAAGTCTTCAAAGCATCGGAGAAGTGTTCCACCAGTACACGCACTTTTCCCAATCTTTGTCCATCTTTCGCGCCGAGCTTGAGGAAAAACCCCTTTCCGATTTCGAGTTTTTGGACGCCAAACAGTTGTCCAAAAAGCCGCTTGCGAAAGTGACGTTGAAAGCGCTGGAGAAAGTCCGGCGAGCGTTTTAAAGGATTTGGTTTCCCTTTCTTTGAAGAGTAAGCCAGTACGTTGCATTTTGAATGGAAGAGTGGCGCAGCCTGGTGGCGCATCCGACTGATAATCGGACGGTCGGGAGTTCAAATCTCCCCTCTTCCACTGCCCATTGCGTAGGGCAGGTCCGCGTACGAACTTCGTTTCACTCGTTCGTACTTGCTCGCTCCGCTCGCAAAGCGGAGCATGCAGGGTCGAGCGATAGCGAAGACCGTGCGCGCCGCAAACTCGCGCAAGGGTTTAGCCCCATCGTCTAGTGGCCAAGGATAACGGGCTTTGGACAGCCGCTTCCGATCGGCTGCACCGGACTCGGGTACGGTCTTTCGACCGTACGCAACAGTCCGATGCTTTCCCTTTCGAGAAAAGGCAAGGAAGAAACCCGTGGACGGGAGTCCGAATCTCCCTGGGGCTAAAAGTGAATTGGTGTAGTCCTACCCTTCGTTTTTATTTATAAACGACGGAGGAATTTACATGGAAGCGGACAACGACATTCACTATTTTCAGTCGCGCTTGGACCACA
>JAZDMJ010000042.1:0-9386 GCA_043801115.1 Candidatus Iainarchaeum sp.
CAAAAAAAACGGCGTTTTTGGCTCGGCTTTAAATACCAGTTTAGCGCAGCTTTTGTCATGAAAGGAATTGTTTTCCTGTCCCTAGCAGTTCTGACCGCGCTGTTATTGTTTGGATGCACGCAGTCGGGCGGAGAAAGCGCGACGGGAAGAGCCGTTGTTGCAATCGCCGACGCGGGCTCGGACTTGAACGATGTTTCGAGTGTTGTCATTACAGTAACGAATGCGGAAGTGCATTCGGATGCGAACGGTTGGATTCAATTAATTGACCTGTCACCGAGCCCGGTGGCGGACAGCAGGCCATTTCCACCTCAAACATTTGACTTGGTGGAATTGAAAGAAAGCGGGCTGGCCCAAATTCTGGCGGACGCGAGTTTGCCGGAAGGAAGCTATCAGCAAATTCGGTTGACGATTTCAGACGTGGCGGTTACCGATTCGAACGGCACGCACTCGGCCAAACTGCCTTCCGGAGTGTTAAAGTTTGCCGGCGGGTTTTCCGTGGATGCAAACTCTGTTTCCACTGCCGTGTTCGACTTTCAATTGGATGAAAGCCTGCACTTGACTGGAAGCGGGCAGTACATTTTCTCTCCCGTCATCCAGTTGGAAACGCGCGAAGGCGCGCAAGTCGAAATCGAAGGAGACAACGTCCGAATTTCGGGCGGAAGCGTGAAAGACGATAAAAAAGTAGAAATGGACGAAAACGGCGAAATAAGCGAATAAGCGCAATGCCGTGCTTTTTATACCAAGAAAAGTTTATAAAGTTCAAATTCTTCGAATAATTGAATGAAAACAATCGCTGTTTTGTTCGTACTGCTGCTCGCATTGTTCTTGCTGTTCGGCTGCACGCAAGAGCCGAGCGGGGAAGCGGGAAGCAATGGTGGAATTCCGGCCGTTTCCCAATTTGTTTTCGGCCCCACAACTAAAACATTCGCGACGAGCAATTTTGCAGAAAAAGAATCAAGCAATGTCATTGACGGAAAAGCGACCACTGTGTGGGCAAGCGCGTTGAGGGATTCGCAGCCAAGCGGAGCCGAAGTTCGACTGTTCATTGACTTGGGCGAGAACAATGACATCGCCCGCATCGATTTGGTCGTTCCGCCTGCTCTATCCGTCAATTCAAGCAAGCAGGACATTACGCTGTTCCCTTACAGTTTCTACATTGACGTAGTTCGGGAAGACTTCTCATCAGACGGAAAATTAAAATACACTTATTTGATGGCAACCAAAAAGTCAGACAGTGATAATACGGACTCGAACCCCTACTGCGCCGCAACCAATTATCGTCCCACTGGAAAGTCAGTCTACTCGTGCGTTCTCCCGACTGGAATCAAAGCGAGATACTTTCGAGTCATTGTAACGGGAATGGACCAGTTTCCGACAACCTCTCCAACGAGTGGAAAGTTTCAGGCACAAATCGCCGAAGCAAAAGTATTCGTGTATGGAACTCCAAAGACAGGGAAAAATTTCATCAAAATCTACGCTTCCAGTTCCGACCCAAACAATGCGACCGTTACGTGGACGACAAGCAGTTCGCTCTCTTCCACCGCCAACTATACCGATCCTTGGAGTGCGCTAAACCAGACCGCGGTTGTGCAAGGGGGAACGCGGATTGACCATTCAGTGGCGTTGAAAGTGAACCCCGAACAACCCTATTATGTGACGCCAAGCGGTTGCGACTCTCAAGGCTGTTATGCAGCCAGCATGTTTGACAAAATCTTGGTCTACCCTGCCCAGGGATGGGACGCGAGCATTTCGATCCGAACCGCCAAAAGCGCGTACTTACCCGGAGAATCCATTGCACTCACCGAATCAACGCAAACGTATGCCGGAGCGGAAAGCAACAACAAAATCGAGCTGGAATCTACCGCATCGAACAAAACTCTTTCCGAATTGTGGAACTCGGACCAAAAATTTGCCGAAAATCAGGTCATCGTCAAAATCCGCCAGTCCGCGCTGGACCCCGATTCAGGAAAGATTGACGATATTTCCTCCGTGAAAGCAAAAGCGGACAAGTACGGGCTTTCGAAAAAGGAAAAATTGTTCAAATCGGACGACAAAGTAAAACAGAAAGAGGAAAAATCCGGCCTTGAAAATATATACATTTTCACATCTTCCAGTTCGATTGATGTTCAAAACGCAGTACGCGATTTGAAAAACGACCCCAACGTCGAATGGGCAGAACCCAATTATGTTTTGGGGCCGATGCTCTCTCCCAACGACCCCAAATATTCCAACCAATTCCATCTTCCCCAGACGAAGACGGATGTGGCATGGGACACGACGCAGGGCAACCCGAATCTCGTTTTGGGAATCATCGACGCGGGCTTCGACCAGGACCACGAAGACCTGCCCGTCTCCCGCATGTGGAAAAACTCGGGAGAAATTCCCGGAAATGGAATCGACGACGACCTCGATGGCTATATTGACGACGTGTACGGCTGGAATTTCGCGGCCGAAAACACGCAAATGGACGATGCATTGGGTCATGGGACCTACATGTTGGGAATCGCAGCGGCCAATACCAACAACTCAACGGGAGTGGCGGGAGAGTGCCCCAACTGTTCCCAAGTAATGAACTTGAAAGCGGGACAGGACAATGGTAGCATGTACACGAGCGACTTCGCCCAAGCCATTTATTATGGCGTCCAAAACGGGGCAAAAGTCATTAGCATCAGCTACGGGGGAGGAGACACTTCTGGAGACCTTTCGCTGGAAAGGGATGCGGTCAACTACGCGTTCGCCAAAAACGTGCTCGTCGTGGCTAGCGCGGGAAACGAAGCTGGTGAAGTCAAAGACTATCCAGCCGGGCTTCGAAACACACTGGCCACGACTTCCGTCAACAGCTCGGACGGCATGGCCAGTTCCAGTTTCAATTACGGCGGATGGGTTGACCTTGCTGCCCTAGGAGACGGAGTATATGCAACATGGCCCAACCACCCAAACGGAGAATGCAGCTCTTGCACATACGGTGCCGCATATGGCGGAACGTCGCTCACCACTCCCCAAGTGGCCGGCGCGGCCATGCTCGCGCTCGCCCAACATCCCAACCTGAGCGTTGAACAATTGTACAGTCTCGTGCAGTCCAGCGTCAACTCCGAGCTCTCGCCCAGCGAGTTTGGCATTGGAAATTCTTACTACTTCGTCGGCAACGGGCGATTGGACGCTTCAAAAGCGGTTTCGTCCCAAATTTCGGACAATTTTCCCATCGCCGACTTGAAAAACAGCACCAGCAATTCCAACAACGACATCATCGACATTTTCGGAAAAGCCAAAGGAAACACGTTTTCCAGTTATACGCTCGAATACGGAACCGGCGCATACCCAACCGCATGGAATGCAATCGGAACCTATTCAACTCCTGTCGTTAACGGAAAACTGGAATCGTGGAACGTTTCAGCACTTGCAGATGGACTGTACACCATCCGCCTCACTGTAACCAACTCAAACGGAGAACGCGCGACGGATCGGGCGCCTGTCGTATTGAAAGAGCTTCGAAAGTCCAAAATCAAAAACTGGGTCCAACAAGAAAAAACCGCCTATTTGACGATTTTCGTCAAAAACAATTCGACCGGCGAAATCACGCCCATCATTTCGAACCAAACAGAACAAATCCCCGCCGCAACCCAATGGTATTATGGAACATTTTCGCTCGGCGACGCCTGGAACACAGCAACTGGAGGCAATTTTTCGCTCTCGAAAGCGGGCAACTATTCCATCAACGCGGAACTGCGCGATTCAACAGGACAATTCATGCAAAATTTATACGGTCAACCTTTGACCGCCCTTTACAATTTCACAGTATTGAAAACCTGCACGGATTCGGATGCGGGCAGTGCAAAACCTGAAGAAACAAAAGGAAGCGTTACATACGTTGACGAAACTGGAACACAAACTATTCCGGACGAGTGCACGGGCTCTGGGCTGGCAGTAAACGAGCAATGGTGTTACGAATCTCCTGCAGGGAGCGGAAACTTTGTGAACGGGACACAATCAATAAACTGTGCAAACGGCTGTTCGGACGGAGCGTGCAAAACAGCGCCTGCTCCCGCGCCCGTCTTTTCCGGAACGGTTGGTCTTACGATGGGAACGAGCGGGGACCGGTACATTGAACCAGTTGATTCAAGCGGAAACGGAGTATGCCATGATATTGTAGTCAGTTGGGCCGGAAAGTACACCAAAATCAACAACAACTGCTACCCTCTCGTTTCAACAACAATCGTGGGCGACCTTGTCCAAAACAACGAACCCGCGCCATGCCCCGAAACTTGCAATGGTTGCGAAGCCATCAAAATCAGCACGCAAAACGAAACCAGCGGAACACTCGAAATCTGGAACACTTCTTCCTGCGCGTAACGCGGTTTTTAACTCTTTTCCACCTATTCAACCCCTATGATTTCATCCAAAACAGTGCGGGACAAGTACTTGCAATACTTTACAGAAAAAGGCCACGCCGTCATTCCTTCGGCCTCGCTCATTCCCGAAAACGACCCTTCCGTTCTCTTTACAACCGCGGGAATGCACCCGCTCGTTCCCTACTTGTTGGGAGAAAAGCACCCGGTGGGAAAAAGGCTCGCGGATTCGCAAAAGTGCGTTCGAACCACGGACATTGACATGGTGGGAGACCAGTGGCATTTGAGCTTTTTCGAAATGCTGGGCAATTGGAGCTTGGGAGACTATTTCAAAAAAGACGCCATTGAATACAGTTTCGAATTTTTGACGTCCAAAAAGTGGATTGGATTCGATTCGAAGCGCATTTTTGTTTCAGTGTTCGAAGGGGACCAGGATGCTCCGCGCGACGAAGAGAGCGCGAAAGTGTGGAAATCGCTTGGCATTCCGGAAGAGCACATTTTCTTTTTTCCCAAAAGCGAAAACTGGTGGGGACTGCCGGGAAAAGGGCCGTGCGGCCCGTGCACGGAAATCTTCTATGATACGGGAAAACCATACTGTTCCAAGGGAAAAGGCGCCAAAGTGGGACAGTGCAATCCGTCGTGCGGTTGCGGAAAGTTTTCCGAACTGGGAAACAACGTGTTCATGGAATACTTCCGGCGCGAGGACGGGAGTTTGGAAAAACTGGAGCAGAAAAACGTGGACTTTGGAGGAGGACTGGAACGAATTGTTGCAATCGCGAACGGATTGGACAATGTGTTCGAAACAGACTTGTTCCGCCCGATTTTCGACAAAGTGGGAGAGCTCGCTTCGAACAAAAATTTGCATTCGCAGCGAATCGTTTGCGATCATTTGAAGGCGGCAGTATTCATTTTGGGAGACGAGAAGGGAATCGTCCCCTCGAACGTGGACCAGGGATATGTGCTGCGCCGCTTGATTCGAAGAGCCGTAAGGCACGGGCGCATTTTGGGCATTAGACACAATTTTTGCGCTCAAGTGGGCAAAGAAGTTGTCAAACTGTACGCTTCTGTTTTTCCCGAAATTTCGAAAAATGCGAAGCGCATTGAAAGCGAACTGGAAAAGGAAGAAACCAAATTCAGACAAACCTTGGAAAAGGGCTTGACTCTTACAAAAAAGTTCAGTGCGGATGCCATATTGGTTTCGGGAAAAACCGCTTTTGATTTGTACCAGAGTTACGGCTTTCCCATTGAAATGACGGAAGAAATCGCCGCGGAAAAGGGACTGAAGGTGGATTTGAAAGCGTTTCACGCGCTGTTGGAAGAACACCAAAAACTTTCGCGCAAGGGGGCGGAGCAGAAGTTCAAAGGAGGGCTTGCTGACTCCCAACACGAAACCGTTCAACTGCACACGGCCGCGCACTTGCTGGTCGAAGCACTGCGCAGAGTGGTGGGAAAGCATGTAACGCCAAAAGGGGCAAATATTACGGCGGAAAGACTGCGCTTCGACTTTTCCAATCCCAAAAAACTGAGCGCAGAGCAGTTGAAAAAAGTGGAAGAATTGGTCAACGAGCAAATCCGCAATGGATTGGAAGTCAAGATGGAAATTCTTCCACTGGAAGAAGCAAAAAAGAGCGGAGCGTACGGAGTGTTCGATTCCAAGTACGGAGAGAAAGTGAAAGTGTACACGATTTGGAATCCCGTTTCGAGGGAAGTTTTTTCGAAGGAGATTTGCGGCGGGCCGCACGTGGAAAATTTGAAAGAATTGGGCAGTTTTAAGATTTTGAAAGAGGAAAGCGTTTCCGCGGGCGTTCGAAGAATCAAGGCGGTGCTCGAATGACTGCAGCGCATTCGAAAAAACCCGTTCGAAAAAGTATCCTTTCCCAAAATAGTCGGACAAAATCGGGAACGCTCGCGAAGCGAACAGGACAAAAGAGAAACATTAGAATCGAATGCCGGAACAAAAAGTGGGGGGTTTTCATCGAAGAGCCGGACAGAGAATTCATTCCGTTCAAAAACGTTGAAAGAATGGCATGGTTCTTTCGCGTCCGAACCGACTGGAGGACCGCCATTGTGGAATGTTTCAAGAAAAATTTTGGAAAACAGACCGCAAGCGATTTTGTCAAGCGGGCCGCTTACACTTATTTCAGACAGAACCAACTCGTATTGTCCATTTATCCAATCAACATTCCCATCGTCAGCGCCAAACTCTATCCTACAACGCCGGCCAACGACAAGCGGCGCCAGAATTTGGATCTCTTGATGAAAACATACCATTTGGACTTGAACGACGTTCAAAAAATCGAAGACCGTTCGACTGCCGAACTCCAAAAAGGAAAAAACGTCGGATTCAATTACAATTATATTCCCCACTAAGGTGAAAGAGTGAACTGGAATTTCAAGAGGCGCCCGCCGCCCAAATCCTACTACCAGACCGAACACTTGAAACCGCTCCAACCCAAAATAGTCCAAATGCTTTGCGCGGGAAAAACTCCGACCCAGATTTCCGAACACTTGAACGGGCGCGACAAGATTGGCTTGGCGACGAGCACTCTCAATTTTTTCTTGAAAGAGCACGTTTGGGGCTCCAATTTTCCCGCCGAACAGCGCCACGCGTTTGCCGAAAAACTCTTCGAAGAAGGGGAAAGCGAGGCCAAAATTATGGAAAAAACCGGCCTTTCCTTTCAAGAAGTTTCCGCAATTCGAGAACACCGCAGAAAGCAATTCATTCAAGAAATCGACAAGCCGGCCGGAAAAATCGAATCCATTGAAGTAAAAACCAAGACCGGGACTTTTCTGCACTATAACAAAAAAAATTATGCTTCCACCCTCGCCGGAATGCAAGACTTTGTCCGCAAGACCGGCGAATACATGTATGCCGTCCAATTTTTGCAAAAAAAGGGAAAAATCAGGGAAGCCATCCGACTGGCCAACTCGTTTCCCAAAGTCGAACGCGAAGAAAACCACTTTTTCCTGCTTTGGAAAAACAAGCACGTCTACTTCGTCATGCCCGAACAATTGGAATACTTGCATGAGGACGACTTGATTGCCAAGCAAACGCGCAAAATCATCAAAACTCTCGGAATGACGGAAGAATCGTTCGCCTCGTACGTTGCAGAAAGACTCAAAGAGCATGGGAGCGAGTGAAATGCGCCAACCGCGCCATTCTACTTTGTGGTGGAAGAGCATCCGCGAAGCACGCGGGTTTGTGGAAGAAACGTTCGGAAGGGGAAGCGGTTCGGCCAAGTTCACCCAAAAGCGTTCTACTTTGTACCGCGCCATACGACGAGACAAAGCCTTAGAAGGAGAAGATTTTACAGTCCAAGATTTCGAAAAACACCTGCCCGAAATCTTGGCCCAGGTTTGGATTTTGGGAAAAAAACCGCGCGAAGCGCTCGTCTATTTTCGAAAGGGAATTTGGAAAACGAGCATACCCATTGACCAAAAAGCATCGCTCGTGCACGAAATCGCCCACGCCGCGTTCGAACGCAAAAAAGGCGTTCCAATATACCGAAAACAAGCCGCCATTTCCGAAGCGGCAGCATACACCGTCACGTTGGACTATTTGTTGCAGGAAAGCAAAAAAGAGTTTTACTCGAGAATGGCCGATTTCAGCCGATTCCAGCAAAACCCGCACTTGAAAGACCCCAACCGCGTCGGAGCCGCGCTCGCGTTCGAAATCTTCCGCCTGTTTCCCCAACGCGAACAGCGAAAGCAAGTATTGAACGCGCTCTTAAACTACGAGTACACTTCCTACCCCAACGCGCTCGAATGGTTGAAACGCTTTCGAAAAAAAGCAGTTTCCGCAAGCTTGACCGGAAAAGTGGTCAGAAAAAGCATTTAATTCCAGAAATTGAATTCTTCTTGCATGGACTAATTGATTGTTGCCGAAAACGCCGAAAAGCGGCTTCATTTAAATGCTTTTCGCTATAACTTGCTATAAGTGATTATAGTGCCTGTAACGACTACGATTCAGATTTCGAAAAAGCTGAAAGGAGAGCTTGACTCTTTGAAGGATTTCAAGCGGCAGAGCTATGAAGAAGTGATTGGAAAGCTGGTGTACATCGTGAAGGAAGACGAGGAAGCGAGTTTGGAACTGAGCGATGAAGCGCTGGCCGGAGTCAGGGAATCAATGGAAGACTTCAAAAAGGGCAAAGTTTACACTACTGCGCAATTGCGGAAAGAGCTGGGACTTTGAATGCCCTTCAAACTCGTCTGGTCGGAAAAGTCCAAAAAAGACTTCAAACTGATTGAAAAAAACATTTGCGACCGAATCCTCGAACGAGTCGAACTATTGGCGGGCCAGGACATTCCCCGCGTCGAAAAAGTGTCCGGGCAAAAGTTTTACAAGTACAGAGTGGGCAATTACCGCATTTTCATCCAACTGTTTCCCGTTCAAAAAATCATGCTCGTCCTCCGCGTATTGCACCGCAAAAACGCGTACAAAAACCTTTAACCCCAAAATCGCCTTTAAAACCCTTTTTCCCTGCAATCATTTTAAGCTGTCCTAGACTTGTTTTATTCTATGAATAGCTTTGGAAAATACCCTTCTCTTAAAGAAAATTTTTTGCTTAGGGGATATTCAGAAAAAGGGCTCACTTTTTGTGTTTATGATTGGAAAGAAGAAGAGCTTTATGTTTTGACAAAAGAATTCTTTAAAGTTTTGAATAGGTGTGATGGTTTAACTTTGGAAAAAAATATTTTAAAATCTAGTTCTGAAAAAAATATTTTCAAAGCGATTTCACGATTTGGATTTGTCAAATCTAAAAACTCTGCGAAGAAAATTGAAAGAATCCAAAAATACCGTTTTGCAAATAATCCTTTTGTCAGAAATGTATGCTGGCTTATAACGGGCCACTGCAATCTAAAGTGCAAGCACTGTTATATCGAAGCACCGAGCGGAAGATATGGAGAGCCTTCTTTTTCACAAGTCAAGGAAATCATTGAAGAGTTTGGCAAGGCAAATGTCTTGTCCGTTCAAATTAGCGGCGGAGAGGCATTTTTGAGAAAAGATTTTAACAAAATAATAGATTTGCTGAATGAAAA
>JAZDMJ010000019.1:0-24423 GCA_043801115.1 Candidatus Iainarchaeum sp.
AACCGGAATTTCCGCGGAAGAATGGGCGACCCTACCAGCAAAGTATTCCTCGCTTCCCTCGTAACGGTTGCCGCAAGCGCGATTGCAGGGCATATCAAAGAGGCGGAACTGTGAACGGCCAGATTCCTTCGCGGATTTCAGGCAAAGTGTACGTGCTCGGCGACGACATTGACACGGACGTGATTATTCCCGCGCGCTATCTCACGACGATGGATGCGAACGAGCTCAAAAAGCACGCCATGGAAGATTTGGACCCCAAACAATATCCGATTCCGTTCCTGAACGCGGACAAATCTTGTAATTTTCAAATCATTGTGGCAGGGAAAAACTTTGGATGCGGCAGCTCGCGCGAGCACGCTCCCATCGCATTGAACGCTGCGGGAATCCAGGCGGTTGTTGCTTCTTCTTTCGCGCGAATTTATTACCGCAATTCCGTCAACGGCGGAAGACTCATTCTTCCCCTCGAATCCAAGCAGGACATTTCCAAGGAATTGAAAACGGGAGACGAAGTTAAAATTTCCCTTGATTCGCACAAATTGAAAAACGTACAAACGGGAAAAGAGTTTGAATTCAAGCCCTTCGGCCCCGTCAAGGAAATTTTGGAAGCAGGCGGACTGACTTCCTACAACAAGCAAAAGCTCGGATTGAAATAATCAGACCCATTTCACGTTCAAAAAGTGCGTGGCGCAGCTCATGCACGGGTCGTACGCTCTAACCAAACTTTCCAGCGCGTGTTCGATGTCGTGCTGTTTCTCTTTCGCGTCCAGCAAGGGCTGAACGAGTTCGAGCATGTCCTTTTCGATGTTGTGCAGATTTTGCGCTGTGGGAATAATCACATGCGCTTTCGTGCACACTCCCTGCGCGTCGAATTCGAGAGAGTGATACAACACTCCGCGGGGAGCTTCGACGGTTCCAATTCCCCGCGCGGCGGAAATTTTCGGAATCGCGGGCTTTTCGGTTTTAAAATTTTCCGATTCGATGATTTCAATGGCCTGGTCAAAGCAGTGCAAGGTTTCGATTGCCTGCGCCAGATTGTTTTCAAACGGCTTTTCGCTGGGAAACTTTTTCAAAAAAGAAGCGCAGTCCGATTTCGTATCTTTATGCAGACGGTTTTTGAACAAATTCAATCTCGAAATCGAGCCCATTCTGTATTCTTTGCCTTCAAAGTCGAACTCGTCCGCCGTTGTGTAGGGCAAAACAAATTCGTCCACGTGGGATTCGAATTGTTCTTCTTCGATTTTGTGGCCATGCGAATCTACAAGCGTCCGCCCGAAAAACCCGAAATCTTTGGCGTCCAGCGCAACGTGGTTGGTTTTGCGCTCGAAGTCGTACAAGGGTTTTTCGTCCAGTAATTGGATGAGGTCGAGCAATAAGGGGCGCGCTTTTTCGAGTTTTTCCTTTGCTTCGTCCAGTTCTCCCTTCGAAGGCCATTTGAGGAATCCTCCAATGGTGGGAGAAGAGGGGTGAATGCTCCGCCCTCCGGCAACTTCCGTCAGAAAGATTCCCGCCTGCCGCACTTGCATCGCGTCTTTGAGCCATTTTTCCTCTTTTCCCGCAAAGTCCAGAATGCTGTCCTTGTTGAACAAGTCAGGGAGGACGAAATAGTACAAGTGCATTCCATGGTCGCGGATCATGGTTCCGTGCATAATCAAACGGCGCAGTTGCAAAGTTTGTTCGGACGGGAAAATCTGGAACGCATGTTCGATGGCGTCGATTCCCGCGAACAAGTGCGCGGAACTGCACGTTCCGCAAATGCGCGAAAACAATTGCGGAATTTCGGAATATTTTTTTCCGAGCGCAGCTTCTTCGAAAAACCGCTTGCTCTGCGAAACTTTCAATTGCGCTTGAACCGCTTTGTCATTCACTACCCGCAGGGCGAGTCCCGCATGCCCTTCTATTTTCGTAATCTGATCCAAATTCACGTCAAAAGAGTGCAGCACGGGAAGCGCTTCAAAAAAATTCATTTTTTCGCCCCTTTGAGTTTTTCCAGTGCATCATCCAATTGCTCCCATGTAACGGGACAGCCGGGGATTTCCAAATCCGTTTTGACGCTTTCGGGCACGGTTTGGATTTTGGGCAGTTGGCCGTAGTGCGAAAGTTTGGACTGGAATTTTTTCAATTGTTCGGGCGAGAAAGAGTTTCGTTGCGTGCTGGGCCATCCCGAAAGCGCGCACGTTCCCACTACCACCAATTTTTTGCTGTTTTTCCGCAATTCTTTCAAGCGCTTGAGTTCAGAAGGCGTTGCAATCGCCCCTTCGGCGAACGCGATGTCCAGATTTTTCTGGTTGTTTTTTTCCTGCAACACGCGGCAACTTTGAATGTCGAGTTGTTTGATTTTTTCGGGCTTCACGTCCAACAAGTGCAAAAATTCCATGGCGCAGCCTTCGCACGAGCAAAAGGAAACATAGGCGAATTTTTTTCTGGCCATTACAGCAACCCGTTGTTTTTTTCCGTCTTGTTCAAATAGTCCAAATACATGGAGCGCATGCTTTGCACGTGCGTTTTGGACTTTTTCACGCTGAATTGCGCGAGCTGTTTCAGGAAAACGTTCGAAGCAATGATTTCGGGAAGAATAACGACGTCCGCTCCCGCGCCGTATAATTGCCTTGCTTGGGGGGTGTATTTGGTTTTGGCAAACGCGACGAGGGAAGGATTTTTCTGTTTCGCGTACGAGACAAACTTTTCGGCCAAAAAAGTGTCCGGAATCGTTACAATCAACGAGTATGCTTCTCCGATGCTGGCCTTTTCCAGTACTTCTTGCACGGCAGTGGAAGAATACAAGCAGGGAATTTTTTCGCGCATGCAATGCGAGAGAACGTCGGGGTCGTGGTCGATGACTACTACAATTTCCCCTTCTCCGCGCAGCGCGTTCAACACTTGCTTTCCGAAAAGCCCCGCTCCGACGAGGACGAAATGGTTTTTGACTTTCACGTTGGGAATTTTGGACAATTTTTCCAATTGGCGGTGCAAGAACTTGTTTTTGGAAGTGGGAGAGCGAAACAGGTTGCTCAAAAACGCGTGCAAGGAATCGCTGTAGCGCATCATGTACGGAGTGGCAACGAGAGAGAGGGAAATGACGATGAGCGCGGCGCTGTAGTTGGAAGAAGTCATTGCCCCCAATGCGAGCGCCTGGGAGGCGAGAATGAACGAAAATTCGCTGGCTTGCGCGAGGGAAAGCCCGACAAACATTCCAATGCGCGTTCCGAAGCCCGCATACGTGGCAAGGGCTCCCAAAATCAATGGGTTAATGAAAAATACGAACAAGAGGCCAACCGCTACCAGCGCCCACGGGAAAGCGCCTACGAGGACGATTTGCGTTCCCAGAGAGACGAAAAAGATGGTCGCGAAAAAGTCCCTCAAACCGCGAATGTCCTGCAGGGCTTCAAAACTGTACGGGAGCCTGGAAATCGCGAGTCCGCCGATGAAAGCGCCCACTGCGAGTGAAAAATTGAGAACGGAAGCGAGTCCGATGAACAGAAAACAGTTCGAAATAATCGTCAAATAAAAAATTTCGGGCTGTTTGGCGCTCCACGCCAATAGTTTGGGCCAAATCGTCTTGCTCAAAAACCACGCGAGGCCGAACATGGCCAATAGTCCGACCAAAAACCACGCGTAAATGGACGGGTTGAAAATATTGGAAACATTTTGCAGTACTGGCAATGCAATGACGGCGAGCAGGTCCTGCACCAATGCGATTCCGATAATGAGTTTTCCTTCCACGCTGGACAGTTTTTGCTGTTCGCTCAAAATCTTTACCACTACAATAGTGGAACTGAATGCGAGAATCAATCCCCAGTACGCGCTTTCAATCATGGAAAGGCCGAGCGCGTTCATGGCGGCAATTCCGACGAGCGCGGTAATGACGACTTGGCCGAGTCCGACGAGAAAAATGGGCTTTTTCAAAGCGGAAAGTTTTCCAAAATCCAGTTCGATTCCCACTGCAAAAAGCAAAAATGCCACTCCCAACTCTGCCAAGGTGGACAATTCGGGAGAAGGTTTCAAAATTCCGAACAACATCGGGCCCATGACGAGGCCCGCAACGAGATAGCCGAGCAAAAAAGGCTGTTTGAGCATTTTGGCAATATATCCGAACACCGTGCCCGCGACAATGATGACGCCCAAGTCGAACAGCAAGCCAGACAACATGCAATGCAAAACAGAGTTCGAGAATAAAAGGTTTAAGGCCTTTTGGAAAAAGCCCTGGGAAAAAAAGCCTTCAGCTTAGGCCTTTTTTACTACAGAACCTTGCGCAGAATCATCCACTGTAAACCCTTTCTCGCGGATCAAATCGCGCAGCCTGTCCGACTCCTTGAAATTTTTTGCCTTGCGCGCGCTTTCCCTTTCATCTACAAGTTTCAAAATTTCTTCCGGAATTTCCGCGCGCTCGAACCGCAATACCGCGAGAATTTTGTCCGCCTTTTTCAGAAATGCGAGAACGCCTGACGCGTCCTTGCTTCCTAATTTTCCAGCATCCGCCAACACGTTCGTTTTGTTCATCAAGTCGAATAGCGCATGCAGTGCGATTGGAACATTAAAGTCGTCGTCGAGCGCGGCGAAAAACGCTTTGTCCGCGGTTTGGACGAGCGGAAAAACAGTTTTTTCTTCCCCCTTTTCACTGCCCTTTTCCAGTTCAAGCATGCGGTCGCAAAAGTTTTGCACTTTTTCCAGCTTTTTGCCCGCCTCTTTGACGGCTTCTTCAGAAAATTCGATTCCGCTCCTGTAATGTCCTTGCAGGTAGAAAAAGCGCAACTCGGCCGGTTTGAATCCTTTCTGTTCGAGTTCGGAAAGCGTTGCGATTCCTCCCCCCGACTTGGCCATTTTTTCGCCCTTGAACATGAGCCACTCGTTGTGCATCCAGTAATTGGAAAACGTTTTTCCCGTCGCCGCTTCGGCTTCGGCGATTTCGTTTGTATGATGAATGGGAATATGTTCGATGCCCCCGCAATGGATGTCCAATGTTTCTCCCAAATATTTCATGCTCATCGCGGCGCACTCAATGTGCCATCCGGGAAACCCTTTTCCCCACGGCGAATCCCATTGCAGAATGTGATTCGGCTTGTTCAAAAACCAGAGCGCAAAGTCTGAAGGGTTTCGTTTTTCCTTTTCTTCGATTACTTCTTCGCGCACGGCCGTCTTTTGCCCTTGCAAGTTGAGCTTGGCGAATTTCGCATAATTCTTGAATTTTGAAGTGTCGAAAAATATTCCGCCCGCGGTTTCGTACGTGAATCCTTTCTTTTCGAGTTTTTGAATCAAAGAAATCATTTCGGGAATGTGTTTCGTCGCCGGGCAGACAATGTGCGGTTTTTGGATGTTCAGTTTTTGGCAGTCTTCGAAGAATTGTTTCGCGTAAAAGTCGGCAATCTCTTGCGGGCTTTTGTTTTCGCGCTTCGCGGCCTTGTCCATTTTGTCTTCTCCCGAATCCGCATCGCTCGTCAAGTGGCCAACATCCGTCAGATTCATCACGTGCTTGACTTGGAAGCCGTCCATTTCGAGCACGCGGCGGAAGACGTCCTCGTTCACGTAGGTTCGCAAGTTTCCCACGTGCTGGAACCAGTACACGGTGGGACCGCAGCAGTACAAGCGCACTTTTCCCTTTTCAACGGGCTTGAACGTTTCCTTCTTTCTCGTTAAAGTGTTGTAGAATTGGAGCATGTTTATCCCTTGTAGGTATGGCGCGCGTATTCTTCCAACAGTAGGTAATAGCGCAATGCTTCTTTTTTCCATGATGGAAATGTTTTTTGTTCCTCTGCCTGCATTTTTTCGATGGATTCGCGAGTTCTTTCTTCCCAATGCCGGATTACGTTTTTTTCGATTTTCCTCTTTTCGAACGCACCCGAGAGGTGGTTGGCGCGCATGGCAAAAACAGTATACCATTCATTGGGCGTTTTTCCTTCCAATTTTAGCGATCCGAATTTTCCGGAAAACTGGGGAATACCTTTTTCCAGTTGCGCGACTTCTTTTTCCAAACCGTGCAAGCTTGATAAAATTTCCTGACGGTCTTCCGCCAGCTGTTGCGCGCCAAATCTTTTTTGGTAATCGCCTGGACGCATGTGCGCGTCAAGTTGACGCTTTTTGCTTTCAAGGGTTTGTGCTTGAGGGTGCGCTTGGTCGAGCCGTTGGATGAACTTTTGCCTTCGCGCAATAATGCGCGCAACAATGGGCGGTTCGGGCATATGCTAGAATAAGAGCCGAGCGGATATTAAAGCGTTTTCGGATTAAAAAAGGCGCAAATTCACTTGACTTTGACTTCTTGGCCTTTGTGCTCTTTGCGCTCGGCTTTGCGCTTTTCCACTGTTACAGTCAAAATTCCGTTCTTGTATTCCGCAATCGCTGTTTCGGGTTTTACGGGAGAGGGAAAGGGCAATTGTCTGAAAAAACGGTTGTGCGAGCGTTCTCTGCGAAAAAAGCCCTGCTCTTTTTTTTCGATTTTAAAATTGTGCTTTTGTTCGGCGCCGATGGAAATGGCTTCTTCGAACACGTTGATTTTGATGTCCTCTTTTTCAACGCCCGGAAGTTCGCACACGACTTCGAAGTGTTTTCCCTTGTCCACCACATCAATCAATGGCGTGCGCACGTGGGGCATTTTCACGTCGATGGAGGGAATGCGAAAATCGTAAAAGGGGTCGAAAGAGCGCATTTCGCTCCAAAAATCCGGTTCTTTCATTGTTTTTTGCCTCCTATTCAAAGTCTTCCTCGTGTTCGAACTCGTTGTCTTCAAAGTATTTCGCGCTTTCCTTTTTGAGGACGAATTTTCCGCGCTTGATTTCGACAATGCAGGAAGCGCCGCACTCGGGGCACTCGACAGCATCTCCCTCATCTGTCGCGTTCTTGTCCAAGTCGAACTCTTCCTTGCACTCGGGGCACTTTACCTTCATATCAAAGGGCGGATAGGGAAAAATTTAAAAAAAGAGTTGAAAGGCCGAATTTGCGGTCCACGGAACGACGATTTGAGAAAGGACGAGCGAAAGGACGAGAATGACGAGGTTTTTGAACACCGTGGACTCGGTCGCCTTGTCAATAATCAAATAGAGCAGGTAAAGGGAGTACAAGCCCAACAAGATGGCAACCAGCACAATCAGCAATGCAACAACAAGAGGGCCGTTCAAAAACGCGTTCAAAACCCCGTTGTACAGTTCTCCTTGAGAGAGCGTTCCCGAACTGGCTTGTTGGAGCACGTCCGTTGCAACGGGAAACGCGACCAAGAGTATGACGGCCAATACAACGGAAAGGGCTTTGATGAATTCAAGCAGGGAGAGCGCGGTAAAAATGGAAGAAAACTTGGCCTCTTTGCTCTTGGCCCACTTTCCCATTCCGGCAATGAAAGCGCCGGAAACAATGACAGTAAGCAGGGAAGAAACAAAGTAAAAGGCCAAAATTGTGAAGTCTACTTTCAAACCGAAACCGTACGAAGCAAGCGCGAGCAAAACCCATTGCAGTAAAATGAGGCCGATGGCAAAAATGTAGTTTGGAAAATCAAAGGCTCCCTGCAAGGCATTGCGGGGCTTGGAAAACACTTGAAAGGGGTTCAGTCCCGACGCGTGCTCTAACGGCATACCCTGCCAATAGGGCAAAAGGCCTATTTAAAGCTACTGTCTTTTGAAAGAAAAGGAAAAAAAGCAGAATTGGAGCTGTTATTCAAAGTCGCCTGAATCGTCTGCAGGAAGTTCTTCCGGTTCTTCTTCTTCGTCCGTAGAGTCGGGGTCGCTGTCTTCTTCTGGAGGAGTTTCGTCCCCGTCGCCGCCGTCGTATTCGATTTTGAATAATTTCATTGCAGTTCCACCTCAATATCGGGTTCTTCACATAATGTAGACTATGGTTTTATATACCTTGCAGAACCGAAGGCGAAAACCTTCCAAAATCAAAATTCAAACCGTCAAATTCTTCGCCCACACATTCAAGTCTTTCAGCACTTTTTCGGGCGACAATTTTTCCAACTTGGAAAGCAGTTTCTTGTCCGAAAGCATTTCCACTTTCAACGGAACGCACACGCCGTCCACGATTTTGCCATCCTTTACATGCAATGAAAAGGGAGCGCGGCACAGTTTTCCGCTCGGAGTCTGGGAAGGGTCTATTGTAATAAATCCCGACACTTTTTCGTGCCCGCCCGTAATGGGAATGTCCAGTTTTTGAAAGATTTCAACGCTCCACTTTCCCGCAAAACCCTGCATTGGATTATTTTTCGAAAATTGCAAGTGCTCTTCGTAAAACTCCCTGTCGATTGGATTTTCGAGCAGTACATACAAGTGAAAGCTCTTTCCCGTCCATGCGGCCTGCAGTTTGAACGCTCCCACGAGTTTGTTGAATTCCAAATCCGTTAGAATGCACCGCGCGAGTTCTCTCGCCACCAACTGGGCCTCTTTCGCACTCCTTCCCTTTCTGTCAATGTCGAAAAAAATCCGTTCAATGGAAAGGCCGACTCCTTCCCCGTTCGTCGCATACAACAATTCGGCATACTTGCGCGGGTAAAAGTAAGTCCACGCTTTTAGTTCCAATGGGGAAAGTTGCGCGCGCACTTCGTCCAAGTGCTTTTTGCGCAGTTTCCAAAAACTTTCGCTCCCCACTTGCGCCAATTCGTCAACGTACAAGGGTTCGATTTCGCTTCCGCGTTTCAAAATTTTGGGGCCGTTTGGAATCAAAATTTTCGTGGATAGCATTTTGTCTTTCAAGAACCCACGCAGTTTGGAAGCGACGGCGATGTAGTAGGGCAGGCAGTCGGTTTGTCCGAACGGCTTGAGCGCGCTCTTTTTCAATTCCTTTTCCCACTTCATGCTTTTCCCCTGTCTTCCAAAAACATGTCAATGCTCCGGTCGAACGTTTTTTCAACTTCTTTGGAAAAATAGCACGCGGGCAGTTCATCGCTTTTGCGGTGGTGTGCAATGCACTCGCAACAAATGCCCTTGCGCGCGCACTCGTACGTGCACGGGCAGGATTTCAAATTCTGCGATTTTTTGCATTCCGTCACGTTTTTTTCTTCCTTCATATTGATGCCCCAGTTTCGCGAATTACTCTGCTAAGAGACGACCGTCTAGGATGCAATATAGGAGTCCTTTCAACAAGCAGTAATCCCCCATAAAGGAAACGCCTAGGCAAGTCTTCCTTTTTGACGTGTTTGGTTTGTATTTTTCTCATTTTTTCACCTTTTTGGAAAGTATATTGCAGGGGGGAGGATTTGAACCCCCGAAGGCACTAAGCCACCAGATCTTGAGTTTCGCCCGCAAACCGCTTTTTAGACGGATTGCGACTGGCGCGTTTGACCGCTTCGCTACCCCTGCAATGAAAGCGACCTGGCCTCATCAGCGGTCAAAACAATTAGATATGCAATGCTAAAATTTAATAATAACCTTGTATGGACCAACGCTTCAAACCGCCTGTTTTGCAAGGTTTACGCGTTGTCCAGTTTGGAAGAGATTTGTTCGGCAAAGTCTTTCAAAACGTTTAACGGTTGTTGGACGAACTCTTTTTCGAAAACGCGTTTCGTACAAACGTCTTTCGCGTCGAACATGGGAATGACGTGGACGTGCGCGTGCGGAACGTCAAAACCGGCGATCAAAATTCCGACTTTTTTGCACTGTGTGACTTTTTTGACCGCTTTGGCGATTTTTTTGGCCGCAAGCATTATTTCAGAAAAAGCCGGGTCGTCCAATTCTTGAAATTCGGAAACGTGCTTTTTGGGAATGACCAAAACATGTCCCGGATTGACGGGCGCGCGGTCCATGAAGGCCAAAATTGCTCCGCTTTCGAACACGCGTGCAATCGGAACTTTTTCCTGCGCGAGCAGACAAAACTTGCATTCGACAGTCATCAAATCAAAAAATGAAATGTCAAGTTTTTAATCGCCTTGTTTGGCGACGAGTTTGGTCTGTTTTTCCTTTTTTGGAGAGCGTTTTTCGACGATTCCGATGGCTTTTTTCCACGCGCCGGAAGGGAGTTCAGAGTATTTGACGTTGAAGTCTTTCAATACCCTGTCAATGCGCGCGTCCATTTCTTTCTGCCAGCGCACGCTCGTCGAGCGGAAGCCGTCCGCGATGAGGTTTTGCGGAGAAGCACGGATTTTGAACACAAAATCGTACGAGGGCATCCAATATTTTACAATGGCGTCCAAGTCCCTTTTTTCCTTGTGCGCGCGGACAAAGTAGGCGTAGTTGTCCAAAATCGAGCGGTCGCAAATGACGATTTTGTGGTCCTTTTCGGCCTGGATTTCGCGGACAATCTGGTTGAACAAAATCCACGCCTGCGCCTCTTTCGAGCTTTTTTCGTTCACGGGCAGCGGGCACTGGCGGGACAGCTCGTCGACTACGGTCGCGTTTTCTCCTTTTGACAAGTAGTGGTTGTGCAAGTGGTTGCAAAAATACGTTTTTCCCGCGCCCAAACTTCCAATCACTGCAATCTTCACGCCAAAAGCCCTTCACTTGCAGGGGCAAAAGTCGTAAAAAGGAGGGGGAAAGCTACTTGGCGAAGAGTTCCATTTTTTTGCCCGCGCACACTTTGAGCACGAGTTCTTCTCCTTTTTCCAGGCCCAGCGCTTTTTGCGCTTCTTTGGGAATACGTACAATCAAGTTGCTCTTGATTTGCCCCACTTTGACTTTGAATTCGGATTTTCGGAGCTTGTTCAAGAGTAAAATTTTTTCCGCTTCTTCTGGGTGAAAGTATTCTTCCCCGCACTTTGCACACTTCCACCCTTTGACGTCAAACCCTTGAAAGCGGAGCCTGGCCTCTTTGGCAATCGCGCCGCACTTTCCGCACTTCAATCCTTTCATACGTTTTCACTCAAAAAATTCCCACATGAAGCAACAGCCAGCACTCGCAATTCATTGAATAGTTGAAAGACTTTACCGCAACCACTTTCAACATCTTTCTTCCCTTTCGAACGCATTTTTCCAACACTTCCTTCTTTCGAGGACTTACCTCGCAGTCGAAACCTTCTTCAAGCACGCGAATGGCATCCGCAATCGTCATGCCCTGCCGGCACAGCTCGCGAAACGCCGAACGGCTTGGAATAACTTTCAATCCTTCGAATTTCGGAGCAATTCCGTTGCCCAGTTCAACATACTCTATAAACATATGTCATTAATATATGTTCTTCCTGCCTTTGATTCAAGCCTTGAAACTCTAACTCTCTTTAAACCGTTGCAAGAATTCGACGATTGCCTTGAAAGAAAGGGAAAGCGCGGGGGACGCGACTTCAATCGACTATTCACGTCGCCAAGTAGTTTTCGGTTCAAACCTATTAGAACGCATTCTATAAGAACAAAGAAGTATTTAGCGGTTTCGCTTTTAAACTTCAAAAGCGGAGGAATAGTATGCGTTCGCACGTGCCCCGTTCTCAGCGAAAAAATAGGCTTAACACTCAATCCCTCTTACAGAAGGCGATAGGAATAACCGCTATTGGAAGACATTCGTTCAAAGGAGACGCACCCACTGGGCTTTCCAAATTAGGTGTGGAAAAAGCGATTTGGGCCGGACAACACTTGCCTTCAGGATTCTTGCTCAGCGTTGTTCATGGGGACGAACCGCGGCACCAGAGTACGGCCAACTACGTGCACGCCGCCTATCCGGGAAGAAAAGAACCCTTCACAACTGCCACCGCTTCCGCTCTTGCACCAGAACTTGGAGTGCAATGGCTCAAGAATCCCAAAGCCTACCAAAAGTTAGTGGAAGAATTTGGAAGGGAGGCAGTTATAAGAAAGTGGATTGACGGAAATGTTTCGCCAGAAGTTTTGGAACGCCCCGAAATTGTTGGAAAAGAAATCTTGAAAAAACGTTTGAGAGAAACAAAAGTTCAAATCGCGTTCGGATACCGCCCGTTTCATGCTGCGGTTTCCAGCGCGCCATATGACGCCGCAATGTTGAAAGTGTTGGGAATCGATTATGCGCGCGTAAAGCCCAAAACGGGAGCGGGAAGGGAACCCAAGCGGGGAGAAACCTTCAAAGAAACCGAAGCCATGCTGTTCTATCACCTTCCAGATGGAAGAATCATTCTTTCGTGGAGAGGAAAAAAGTTCGACGTTTCCAAAAAACTGGATAAACTCCTAAGTAAGCCTTAAAACCACTGAACGTCTATCTACCATTATGTGGGTTCTCAAGTTGAAGTTCTGGCACCAGAACAGCTTTGCCATTCCCTACGCCAAAAAATACAATTTAACCATTCTTGGATTCCCCCTGCACAAATACGTTACCGGAGATTTCGCGCACATAACGACGGGACACCTTCTCTTAGGAAGAGAGAAAGACAAGCAAGCATACCTAGCCGATGTCCGCAAAAATCCAAAAGTGGAATACATGGAAACTGAAGGAAATTTTTTGATTTACTCGGGAAAGGTTCCCAAAAACGAATTCCACACCCACATGTACTTTTCTCCTGAAATATTTTTTGTCAAGCCCCTCACCATAAAACCAGACGGGTTCGAGTATTTAGAAGTGGCTTCAATCGAAAAAAAGTATTTGTCCAAATTTTTGAAAAAAATCGAAAAAAGTGTCAAAATTAACTCAGTGAACCTTTCCAAGGAAAAAATGACTGATTTTTACATTCCACATTTGATTCCAAAATTGACCGAAAAACAGAAGGAGGCAATAACCATCGCATACGCTAAAGGATTTTATGAATTCCCAAAAAAGACAAACATTGAAAGACTCGCAAAGTCGGCAAAGCTTTCCCCAAGTACATTTCAGGAACATTTAAGGAAGGCAGAGGAAAAACTGCTACCATTCATACTCGAAAGCCTTGCAATCAAATAACCGTTGTACAACGGGTAAAGGAATAATAACACTGCCAAAGATAATACATAACATAAGCTAGTGTTTCTTTAAGGTGAACGAATGACCGAAAAATTTGAACTGATTGACGAAATTTACGACATGCACTACTTGTTTACCATCAGCAGTCTCAATTCGCTAACCAAAGGACTTCAAAAGTCAGTCCAAACATGCTATCCAGAAGTGGCCTGCCTGTTCCGAAACGGAATCCAAGAAGTTGGGTTTAAAAAAAGCGACAACCAAAAAGTGGGGGGTGCAATTTTGGAAAAGTTTTCCAACCCCTCCTTCTTTCCACCTTTCAAACAAAAACTGCTCGATTCCTGCAAAACAGAACGCGCTTACTTCGAGTCCTTGGGCGAAAAGAAATTCCAAGAATATTCCAACAAAGAACTGGCCCAAGAAATTTTTCGCTGGATGGAAGCGGTAAAGAATGTCTATGATTATGGCTGGGCGCTCGTGTTTGCCGATGTTACGGGCGAGTTTACCCAAAAAGTACAATCCATTATTGGATCCAAATTCAAAAACCGAGAAAAAGCAGGAGAAGCTCTCAGCATTTTGACCACGCCTGAAAATCCGTCCTTTATGGCCAAAGAACAAACGGCATTCTACAAAATAGGGCAAAAAATTTCTCAACAAGAAGATTTAGTGGAAAAATTTAAGACAGTAGAGCTGGAGAAATTGGCCGACTATTTGAAAGAGAACGCCCCCGATATCAATGAAGAAATTGACGAGCACGTACATCAGTTCGGTTGGATTCCTCACTGGTATTTTGGAACGGGCTGGGACAAGAAATACTTTCTCAGCCTCTTCCAGAGCCTATTCCGGCAAGAGGAAAATTTTGAAAAAAAACTGGCCGAACTGGATCGGAAAAAGAAAGAAATCGACCAAAAACGGAAACAATTGCTCCAAGAAGGCCGCTTTTCCGCACAAGAAATGCACTGGATCAACTTGTTCAAGGAATTCATTGACCTGAAAGTATACCGAAAAGATATCCTATACATCGGCTGCTTCTACTCCCGACCGTTAACGCAAGAAATTGCAAAAAGGCTTGCGCTCTCCGAAAAACAAGTACGCTATATGATGCCAGAAGAGATAGAGAATGTACTGGTTAAGGGAAAGCCAATAGACGAAAATATATTGAACGAAAGAGACAAATTTTCAGTTCTTTACTCCAAAGACGCCCAAAACCATTCACTGATTGGCAAAGAAGCCAAAGCATTTGTTGAGAAGAATATTGCGGAAAAAGAGATTGATACAACTGTTTCGGAACTAAGAGGGGTTTGCGCCTGCCCCGGGTTCGTAAAGGGGAAAGTAAAACTCGTCTTGCACCCGAACGACATGTACAAGATGCAAAAAGGAGACGTTCTTGTTTCAGTAGCCACCAACCCGGACGTGGTGCCTGCAATGAAATTGGCTGGAGCAATCGTAACCGACATTGGCGGAATCACTTCGCATGCGGCCATTGTTTCGAGAGAAATGCAAATCCCTTGCGTGATTGGAACCGAAACCGCTACCAAGGTGCTCAAGGACGACGAGTGGGTGGAAGTAAACGCAAGCGAGGGAATAATAAAGAGAATTTCCCAAAATTCCAAGTGAACATGATGGACGAACTTGTTCTGCCTTTTCGAAAACTAAACAAAAACAGCACTCGTATCGCGGGTGGAAAAGGCGCCCAATTGGGAGAAATGTTTAATGCGGGAATTCCTGTTCCAGACGGGTTTGTCGTGTTGACTTCTGCTTTCAACCAATTCATTCAAGAGAACGAGATTGGAATGCAAATCTCAAAAGAACTCTCCAAAGCCGACCAATCAGACATGCTTTCCATTGAAAACGCTTCCAATCAAATCCGACAGCGTATCTTGAGCGGGATTGTTTCCAAAAATATTCGACAAAAAGTGTTGGAAAGTTTCAAGCAGTTGAATACTGAACTTGTAGCCGTAAGAAGTAGTGCCACTTCCGAAGATGCCGCTGCCGCGTCTTGGGCGGGAGAACTCGAGTCATACACCAACACTTCCCAAAAAGACTTGATTGAAAACGTCAAAAAATGCTGGTCTTCCTTGTACACGCCGCGCGCCATATTCTATCGTCTAGAACATCAAATGCGAAACGAACAAGTGAGTGTGGCGGTAGTTGTGCAGAAAATGGTGAACAGCGAAGCCAGCGGAGTCGTTTTTACCGTAAACCCGGTAACAAAAAATCCGAACCAAATCGTAATCGAAGCCGCTTTTGGCCTTGGGGAAAGTGTTGTGTCAGGGAAAGTTACTCCAGATAATTATATGGTAAACAAAAAATCCGAACTAATTGAAAATGTTTCAATCGGCAGGCAACTCACTCAAATTGTAAAGGAAAAAGGAAAAAGCGTGGAAAAAAAGCTCGCCATAGAACTACAAGAGAAACAAAAATTGGAGGGAAAGAAAATTCTTGAAGTAGCTCGAGTTTGTATGGCAATCGAAACGCATTATCAAAAACCACAAGATATTGAATTCGCAATCGAGAAAGGGAAAGTATACGTCGTGCAAAGCCGGCCAATAACCACATTAGGTAACTAGCCTGCCCAAAAAATTTAATCTCTGCTATTATTGCTCGACTTTTGTCAAGCGTACTGCAAACTCAATTACCAGTTCTTCGATTTCTCGCTGTCGTTTTACCAATTCTTCAATTCTTTCCGACAATTTGACATAGTTTCTGACTGGTTCATTAGCGTTGAATCCTTCTTTGGTGATGTCTCTCATGGTAGTTCCTCCAAGTGTTGGTCGATGAGTTCTAATAGTTGGGTGAATGCGATTCCGTGCATTTTGGTGAAGTGTTCCAATTCTTTTTCAGCCCTCTTTTGGCCTTTCAAGTGGCTCCATTCGGAATACTTTTCGATAAAATAGGAAAGCATTGAAATGTTTTTTTGGACGAAAGACTGCATTTCGAGAGTGGGTTGCTTGTAGAGAGTGGTTTGCATAACCTTCACTCTCTCGCTTTCCAGCTTTTTAATTCCGAGAGTAAAGCTTGGTTTAGACAAAACCTAACTCTTGCCTTTTTATACTTCCAACCGCGGAAGAAGGTTTTGTATGAACGACCATTTGTGGAGGTTCAATTCCATGAAGAAAAAAATCCTTTCAAGCGCGTTGGGACTGGTGATGGTTTCTTCCATTGCTTTTGCCGACACGACAACCGAACAAATTCTCGCTCCGTTGAACAACATCTACACGCTCATCAAAGCCATTGTCGGCGTTGTCGGAATCATCGCGTTGACGATTGCGGGAGCGCGTTTCATGTTTTCCGGAGACGACATGCAAGCAAGAGAAGGCGCCAAAAACATGGCCGCCTACTCCATCATCGGACTCGTCCTCGTGTGGGTTGCCCCATTGATTGTAACCTACCTGACAGCGCCCGCAGTGTAACGCTTCACCAAGTTCATCCCCTCCCTGCAAAACAGAGAGAAGGCGGTTGCCGAATCCCCATCTAGCTGCCGCTTTCTCTCTTTTCAACAAAAAAAGGTGGAAAAAGAAAATGAAAGCAAAATATATTCTCCCATTACTCGCCCTACTTGTCCCACTCGTACACGCTTCCATTCTTCCCACCAACTGCGCCCTTGCACCCATTGACTATCAAGACTGCCAAAACTTGCTATCCGACACCTCTCTTTCCCAAGCCGAAAAAGAAGACATATACCTCAACCTCTCCAACCCCCAAACCAGCCTACCCGCTCACGACTTTGCCTGGCAATGGAACACCAAAATCATCTTCAACACACAACCGCCCCAAGGAGTTCCAACCCAATCAAGTGGAATCATCCAAAATGCGTGGGTCAAAATCGTCGCCATCCACAAAAGCGTTTACGACGCGAACGAAAAAAAGTTTCTTGTGCAGCCTTTTGGAAGCATTCTTGTTGCCAAAAACTATTCCATCAACCTTCCCAGCGGACATTTGCCCGGAGAATGCGACACGCGCTATTCCTACTCAATCACCCAAAACGCGTTCCAAGAATACGCCAACAGCCAATACATTGGAAACTCTCCCCAAACCAGTTATTCGTTTTCCCTGCCCAACCAAAGCCAGCTTACCTTTGCCGCCAAGTGGCAGTTGGCCGTCCGACTGCAAACCGATCACTACCGGCAAAACGGCAGAGACTGTCTTTTCCAAAACACGACCTTCAACGATTACGCAGTCCAATTGCAAGATGTTATTCCTGCAACCGTAGTTTCAAACAGTGTTCAAGTCAAGACAGCAGTGTTGGACTACAACCAATTCAGTGCCCTTTTTCTCCAATTCGATTCCGTCGAACCGTTGAACCAGCTCACACTCTCCCAAGAAAATCACGCTTTCTCATACAGTCAAGCCCGCTACGATTGGAATATCGTCTTCCAGCCCTACGGCGTGCTTCAAATTGTTCGAATTCCGGAAGAAAAGCTCAAAGCCAATTTTCTCATCGAAGACCGCAATGGAAATAGTTTCAAATTTTCGACAGATTCAAACAAAGACTGCCAGCTCGACATTATAGACGATTTTGAAGAAACCAAAAAAGCGTGCAATGCAACCCAGCTCAAACCCGACCGCTTAGATTTGACGTTGGATGGAAACAGTTTTGACCAAAACCAAACCATCCGAATGACTGCAACATTGAAAGACGACCAAAACGCGCCACTGCAAGGAAAAGTGATTCAATTTTCTACGAAGAACGAAAAACAAAGCGTTCCAACCAACGCACAAGGAACAGCAAGCTGGGCGGTTCCTGCAATCCAATCCAACGGCGTATTCGATGCAGCGTTCTTTCAAGATTTCGAGTATGCCCCCGCTCAAGCCACCGAACGCGCGCCCATTGCGGGAAGCAATTTGGCGCCGACTGCGATTAGCGTTGGAGTGTTCTTTTTCTCCTACTATTCGATTTACTTTGTTGCCAAGAAAAAGTTCGGAGTCGCTTTATGAAAAAAGCCGTACTCTTGATTCCATTGCTCATTTTCCTGGCCTCTTTCGCTCACGCCGGACTGTGGGAAAGTGTAACCAACTTGCCGGGAGACATTGCCAATGCCATTTTGGACGGTTTCAAACAAATCGTCGTCGACTTTGTCACTCCCTTGTTAGATTTGGCTAAGAATTTCATTACCACCAACCCCGACCCCATGCAATACCAGACTTACTGGCAAGCCATCCTCATTCTCATCTCCGCCTTCTACTTGCTCGTGTTCTTCATGGTCGCTTTCAAATTCATTGTCGGCTCTTACGACGAAGTCCAGCGCGCGGAAGCAAAAGAGTGGGCCAAAAAAGCAATTTTAATTGTTGTTCTTTGCAACGCTTCACTCTTAATCTACTCTCTAATCCTGCAATTGGGCTCGGCGGCCGCGCTGTTCATGTGGAATTCGGCCTACGAACAATTATTCCAACTCCAAAACTTGAGCGCACTCAACTTCCTCTTGCTCATATTGTTCGCCATTGCCGTACTCGTCGCCCTGATTACGCTGTTCGTTCGCTACATTTTGGTCATTGTCGGAATCATGGCCTTTCCCATCGGAGTATTCCTATACTTTATCCCTCCCTTGCAAAGTTATGGAAAAATCATCCTCAACACGCTCGGAATCACCATATTCCTACAAGTCATCGACGTACTCATACTCGTTGCTTCTTCATTATTGCTGAATGATTTTGGAAACAACATCCAAATGCAACTGCTCGCCCCCACCATGGGATTCTTCCTCGTTGCCGCAGCCAACATTTTGCTGTTAAAATTTGCCGTCAACAAGGCCGCAAGCGAAAGCGGAACCAAAATTTCCATTACCCAAATTGTCCAACGCGTCATGCCTTCGCAAAAAAACAATCAAACCAACTTGGGAGACTACTAGAATGGGCTACGAAATCCCCCAAAACTTGAAATACGAAGAAAAAATCGTATTCGGCCTCACACTCAAACAATTCATCTGGGTTGCCCTGTTTGGAATACTCGCCGCCGCAATTTTCTTGAAAACCAACATCAACTTTTACGCCAAAATTGGTCTCTCAATCCTATTTGCACTTGTCGGAATTGGCTTTGCCTTTCTCGGATTTTTTGAAAAACTCCAAACTCTCTTTCACTTTTACAAGACGCCCCGGAGCGCGGGCTATTGGGACAAAAAATTGGACTTTTTCGTCGAAGCCAAAGAAATCCAAAACGAAGCCATATTTTTGAACGATGGAAGCGCCCGCGCCGTATTACAAATCACACCACTACACTTTTCCCTTCTCTCTATCGAAGAACAGCGTGCGATTGTGGCCCGCTTTCGAGACTTTCTCAACAGCCTAGACTTTCCAGTCCAAATCGTCATGCGAACCGTCAACCTCGAATTGAACGAATATTTGGCTTCGATGCAGAAAAAAGTCGCCGATTCTCGAAAGAAAGGAATGGCCGAACAGTTTGAATCGTTCAAAACATTCATCGAAACCACGATAGAATCGAAGAAAATCAAAAACCGCCTCTTCTACCTGTTAATTCCAACCACTCGGCTGGCCTCCAAGCCAACCATGTTCGCCAAAAGAGAAAACATTAACACGAAAGAAGTGTTTGGGAAACAGTTGGAAATTCGCGTCAAAATTTGCCAAGAAAAACTCAAACGATGCAATCTCTTGTCCAAACGATTGACCGACACGGAGCTCGTTTCGTTCCTTTCCGCCTACTTTGAAGGATTCATCGAAGCCCAGCACGACTACTTGTCCACACTCACAACCACAAAAGAAGGTGAATCAAATGTCCAAAAAAGCAAAAACTGGCTTGACGCGCTCGGAAAGCCAGTTCTTCAGTGATATTGTAGAGCAAATGCGCGTTCACAACCGAATTCACGCCATCCAAGTCCAAGCCATGCTCAACAAAAAAATCAACCAAAAAAAGGCCAAAACATGACAACCCTAAAAGACTTGCTCAAACCATCGCTCGTCAAGAACGACATCGACCACGTCCAACTCAACACCAACTACAACCGCGTCATCGCCGCCGTCGGCTATCCCCGCCAAATCCGAGAAGGATGGCTGAACAACCTCATCGCTTCAGAAGGCGATTTTGACATTTCCATGCACATCAAACCCGCCCCCCTCAACACTGTATTAACAAAATTGAATCAAGAACTTGTAAAGCAAAAGAGCGACATTCTCGCCGCCGAATTGAAAGGAATCGTCAACCCCGTACTGCAAGTCCAACACGCAGATACGCTCAAAACATTGGAGCGCTTGCAGTTGGGAGAAGAAAAACTATTCGATTTGAGCCTTTACGTCAACGCTCGCGCCCGAACCAAAGAAAAATTGGACTTGCTGACGCAAAAAATTCAGGGAGAATTGAATGGAATGATGATTATTCCCAAAATTCCCTACTTCAAAATGCTCCCCGCTTTGCAAAGCGTTCTGCCCATTGGAAAAGACAAGCTCAACCTGTCCCGAAACATTACCAGCAACGCGCTCGCCGCGTGCTTTCCCTTTACTACGAGCTTTTTGAACATTCAGGAAAACGGCCTTATGTTTGGGTTGAATCAAAGCAACAACATTCCCATCATCCTCGACCCCTACACATTTACTAACTACAATGGCCTTGTCATCGGCAGTTCGGGCGCGGGAAAAAGCTTTTTCGTAAAGCTCTACATTTTGCGAAACTTGTTGAACAACATTAAAACTTTGATTATCGACCCGCAAGGGGAATACATCGAGCTGTGCAAAACGTACAACGGCCAGTTGATTGAAATTTCGCGCACTTCCAAAACCATCATCAACCCGTTCGACTTGATGGGTCGAGATTTTGGCGAAAAAATGTTGTCGTTAATGGACTTGTTCAAAATCATGTGCGGCGAATTGACCGAAGTGCAGAAGAACATTCTTGACAAGTGCATTACCCAAGCATATCAAACAAAAGGGATCTATCCTAACGACCCTGAAAGTTGGAACAAAAAGCCACCCATCATGGAAGACTTGTACGACCAGGTATTGCAAGCCAAAAAGGGAGCCAGCCGACAAGAACTCATGACCTACGAAGCGCTCGAAAACCGCATTCGCATTTACGCCAAAGGAACTTTTTCCTTTCTTAACAAGCAAACCAATCTCGACCTCAAAAACGACTTGATTTCGTTCAACATTGTAGAAATGCCCAACCAAGTCAAATCCGTCATGATGTACCTAATACTCGACTTTGTTCACAAGAAAATGCAGGAAAACAAAGAACGAAAACTGCTCGTCATAGACGAAGCATGGACGCTATTGCGCCACGGAGAACAAGCCACTTACTTGTTCGAAATCATCAAAACTGCGCGAAAATTCGGCCTCGGAATGGTCATCATCACCCAAGAAGCCAACGACCTGCTATTCACCAAAGCCGGCCGCACCATCCTCGCCAACACCGCATGGAAACTATTGCTCCGACAAGAGCCCGTCGTCATGAAAGAATTGGCCGAACGCTTCAACTTGAACCAGGAAGAACAAAACTTTATCCTCTCCGCCCAAAAAGGAGAAGGCCTCTTGTTCGCCATGAACGACCGAATCCCGATTGCCGTCGTTTCCTCAGAAAAAGAATACGAAATCATCACCACGAACCCGGACGAGTTGAACAAAAAAGAGCAGGCCAAGAAGAAAGTCGAAAAAGAAATCCAAGAAGAACAAATAACTGCACCTGACGTGTACCGAATGGACAAGACTTTTTACGAAAAAGAAACGCTTTCCCTCGCCGAACAACGCTTTCTGGCCGAAAACGGATACGCGCTCGTGAAAGGCGCCAACCTGGACGGCAAAATATGCGCTTACTTGCTCAAAACGCCTCCCTCCAACCAAAGCACGTCCCACTATTTGCTCGCCGAAATGGTCGCGCACGAGCTGCGAAAACACTTCCAAAACGTCCAAATTTCGAACACCGTAGAAGCCGACATCGACTTCGAACACAACAGCCAGCACTATGCATTGGAAGTGCAAACAAGCCACGACATCCTCAAGAACCACACCAAACTAGACGCCAAAATTGCCCAACTCAACGCAAAATACGGTCAAAACTGGTGGTTTGTCGTAACAAAAAACGAGTCCAAAAGCCAGTACGAAAAGCTCGGAAAAACGCTCAAACGAAGCGAAATATTGGAGTGGATTCAAAACTTGAAAGATTTAAAGATAGTTTAAAATACTTTAAGTTACAGTTTAGGATTGAAGATTATGAATTTAGACACGCTATTCGGCCAAGAAGAAAGCGATTCGCTCGAAAAAAAGACGAGCATTTCCGACCTTTCCAGCATCGGCCATACTGCTTGCGCGTTTGCCAACCAATCTATCGGCGGATACTTCTTGATTGGCTTGGACAAAAATGGGGCAGTCGTTGGCGTTCCAAAATCAAAACTGGACGAGTGGAGTCAAAAAATCGCCAACGTCATCCAATCCTGCCGGCCAACTCCGAAAATAGACTTTGAAACCCTCGAAAGAGAGGGAAAGAACGTATTGGCGGTTCACATCCTTCCATTGGGAGAAGAGCATGCGTGTTTCTACCAAGGAAAAGTGTATTTGAGAGTGGGAAGCAGCACCCGTGTATTGAACGAATCAGAATTGATCGAATTTTTGCGACAACGACAAATTTTGAGCTTTGAAGACACGGCTTCCAACGGGCAATTCGATGACTTGAGCATGGCCAAGGTCAAAACCTATCTCAAATTGCGGGACGAAAAAATCAGTTTGGACGAAAAAACCGCATTGCAAAATATGGGATTGTTGAAAGGAGCCAGCAAGTCAATCCCTACAAACCTTGCACTACTCTTTTTCGCCAACAACATTCAAGAGCAAGTGCCACAAGCAGAAATACGCCTTACACGCTTTGATGGAATTGAACCCATCCACATTGCTAATTCGCAACGGTTGAACACGACCATTTTGGATGCCATCGACCAAACAATATCATTCCTAACCACAAACACGGGAAAGCGATTGCTTATTGAAGGAACCAAACGAAAAGACGTTCCAGAATACCCGCCCGAAGTGATTCGAGAAGCAGTAACCAACGCCATTGGCCATCGAGACTATTTCAACCAAAATGCGACCCATGTCAACATTTTTGACGACCGCGTCGAAATCACCAACCCCGGCCCATTGCCCAACGGCCTCTTGTTTTCCGAACTGGGAAAAATCAGCGTCCACCGCAACCCACGCCTGTACCAATTATTGAGCCACGTCGGCTATGGAGAAGGTCTGGGTACGGGCATTCCGCGAATGATTGAAAAAATGCGGCTCTCCAAACTTCCAGACCCCAACTTTGAAGAAATTGGAAACTTTTTCCGCGTAACATTATTCAATCGCAAAAGCCAGCGAAAAATCAAACAATTGCAACTATCCATGCACGAAGAACAAGTGTTGAAAATCGTTCGCGATTCGAAAAGCGCCAAAGCCCAACTACTGGCCAAAAAGCTTGGAGTCTCGCTCCCAACCATATTGAAATTCTTGAAAGAATTGGAAAAGCGCGGCCTCGTCAAAAAAATAGGAAAAACCCGCGGCGCTTACTACGTGCCCAAAGACCAAACTTAAAGATAATTTAAGAATACTTAAGATATTATTGAAGATTTAAAGATATGCCAATTTGACTACTAAACACCTAGACCATATAACTGGATTATTTGCTTTAATTCGTTTCCAGACACGGGGAATCCTTTGATTTGAAGATATTCTTTCATGTCCTTTCTGTCTTCTTTTGTTTTTACAGGAAGTCTACTTGATTTTATAATTTCAATAATTTTGTCCAAGTTCGGAAGCGATGCACGCAGTATCTCCCGTTTCCGCCCTAATTTCCGACTTTCTAATTTTTTTCTTTCTTCAGCTAAAAATTTGGAGACCAATTCAGACATCATTTCGCGGTCATATCTCAAGTTAGGATCTATGCCTTGTTCGGCCATCCAAGAATCAAGCGCGGCGAAACGCTTTCCTCGCTGTATTTGGACACCCATCCATGTTCGGCCAAGCTTTGATTTCAAGATACTAATATCGTCAAAAGTGGTCAGCAAAAGACTCACTTCTTTATCCGTCCAACGGCTTGAAAAGAGGCGTTCGCCCAACCACTCTGTTCGAACTTCAAATTCAGACGGCTCAACTATGGAAGAATCAAACTGTGTCCTCATGAACTCGACAAACTTTTCTTGTTGTGCTTTTTCTAAATGAACGGGCTCAAAAAAATCCACTTTGAAAAATCCCTCGCCATCACTGCTTTCAGAAACTAATATTTTCATTTCAATCCACTCTCGTTTAGGAAACGGTCAATCGTTGTCGGAGAATAAGGTGGTTTTACGCCCTTTTCCAACGCCCAAGAACTGAATTTGGGAATAATTTCGGCCATTTTCATCCAAATACCCATACTACTTCGGCCAAGCTTTTTTTTCTTCTCTTCTAATGGCATGGGCGTAATCAATACCAAATAATCATCCAAGGTCCACTTTTTTGGGTTCCTTTCTCTTTCCCCTTGAACTTTCTCCACATCCACCCTCTTTTCCACTTCAACCTCAAAATTCAAATCTTTAAAGAACTCAACAAAACGGTCAAATTGTTCTTTTGACATATTTACTGGCGCGTCAAAATCTACCTCGCCTTTTTCGCCAATCAAAATTTTCATATTTTGGCCCCTTTCTTAGCTGTTGGAAGAGAATTAGCTATTTTAAGCGAGCGCAGACCCGGCTTATTCAACGGCTCAAACAGCGAGATGGTTGGAATTGGAGACTCGAG
>JAZDMJ010000008.1:0-5643 GCA_043801115.1 Candidatus Iainarchaeum sp.
TTTTCAAACTCTCCCAATTTTTTTACGATTGCCGCAACGCGCAATTGAAAACACGAGTTTCCGCCTTCTTCAACCACTTTCTGAAAGCCGATCGGTTTCCATGAAATGACTTGGCAATTCGTTTCTTCTCGAATTTCCCGGCAAAACGTTTCGCCGACCGATTCCCCTTTCTCGTGCGTTCCGCCCGGAAGATTCCATCTCCCCGTGGGCCGATTGCGGACGAGTGCAATCTTTTTTTCCAAAAAACAGACTCCATACACTTGGACAAATTCTTTTGCAACCGGTTCCGGAAACTCGTCGCAGTCCTCGTAAAACGAAGCACACTTGACTCCTTTCGATACAAAACTTCCTTCCAGTTTCATGAAAAGCCCCTAGCGGGAGTCGCACCCGCCATCTCACCCTTACCAAGGGCGAATTTTACTGATAAACTATAGGGGCCTGAGACAAACAATCGCATTCGAAACCAATTTTAAACTACTCGCCTTGCACAATCTTCTTCAATTCGTCCAATTTTCCAAACCGAACTTTGAACTGTTTTCCGCTCTGCAATTCTTTCACCAAAAGCGCTTTCTCTTTCAGCTCGTTCTCTCCCACAATGGCCACAAACGGAATTCCGCGCTTGGACGCGAATTCAAGATTCTTTTGCAAGTTGCGCTGCATCAAATCATTTTCCGTTGGAATGCCCATCGAGCGCAATTCTTTGGCGATGCGGAGCGCCTCTTTTCCCGCTTCCAGTCCAATTGGAACGACCAGTACTTTGGTTTTTGTTTTCCACGCGCGGGGCCTTTCCGCTTTTCCTTTCGCGACCAAGTCGATAAGTCTGTCCACTCCCAAACTCCATCCCACTGCTGGCGTTGGAGGCCCGCCGTACAATGCAATGAGCCCGTCATACCTTCCGCCTCCTCCAATGCTTGGAGAGCCCTGCATTCCGAACTCGAACACGTTTCCTGTATAGTATTCCAATCCCCGCGCGAGCGAAGCGTCGAACTGGACCAAATCCGAAATTCCCGCCTTGTCGCAATACTCGAGCAGTTCTTTCAACTCTTCCAGTCCCTTTTTTTCTCCAACCAGTTTTTCGATTTTTTTCAAATCGTTTTCCGCTACAATGTCCAGAATTTTGGCCGAAATCTTTTTTTCTTTCAACTCCGCTCTGACTCCTTCAAAGCCGATTTTGTCCAATTTGTCCAACACGCGCATGCACTCGACTGCTTGCCCTTGCTGGACTCCGCTGGCCAGTGCGATTTCTTCCAACAGTTTCTTGTTCGAAACGCGGATTTTTCCCTTTCCCGGATTGAATCCGATGCCCAAGTCTTTCAAAATCTTGTACGCGAGCGCAATGCATTCAAAATCGGCGAGAATGGAATCGCTTCCGACAATGTCCACGTCCGCCTGCGAAAACTCCCGAAACCGTCCCGGCCCCGGGCGGTCGTAGCGGTATACTTTTCCAATCTGGTAGCGCCTGAACGGCTTTGGAAGCTGGGGGTTGGAAGCGATAAAGCGCGCCAGTGAAACCGTCAAGTCGAAGCGGAGTCCGAGTTCTCTCCCGCTCTTGTCCTTGAAATAGTAAATGTCTTCCTTGATGGCTTCTCCGCCCCCTCCTTTCGCAGTCAGCAGTGCAAAGTCTTCCACTTCCGGAGTTTCAATGGGCTCAAAGCCGTACGCTTCGGCTTCCCTTCGAAACTTGTCCTCGATGTACTGCTTTTTTCTCGCCTCTTCCGGCATCAAGTCGCGCATGCCGCGAACGGTTTGAAACTTGGAAGGCATCTACTTTCCACCTTTCCAGTATTTGGACAGTTCGGTTTCGATAATGTCGGTCGCTCCGGCCGCTGCGAGTTGGGGAATCATGTTGCGTTCCTTTTCGCGGTCCAGAATAACGGATATGTCCACTCCGCCGCTCTTCAATTCCGAAATAGTTGGGTCTTTTCCCTTCAAAATTTCTAGCACTTTTTCCTTGTTGGAATTTGAAACATTCATCATCACCAGAACGCGCTTTTGCGCTTCCAACGCGCTTTGCAAGAGCATGGCCACTTCTTCGATTTTGCGCTTTTTTTCCGCATCCTGCATGGATTTCGGATTCGCGATGAAGCGCGTCGTCGTTTCCATAACAGTTTCAATGACGCGCAGCTTGTTCGCTTTCAAACTCGAGCCCGTTTCCGTAATATCGACTATTGCATCCACCAGATTGGGCGCTTTGACTTCCGTGGCCCCCCACGAAAACTCGACTTCCGCTTGGACGCCATTTTTTTGCAAAAACTTTTTCGTCAAGTTGACGACTTCCGTGGCAATCTTTTTTCCCTGCAAGTCTTTCACGCTTTGGAAGGGAGAATTTTCGGGAACCGCTAAAACCCATTTCGCTTTTCCCAATCCCTGTTTTGCATACAACAGTTCGATCACTTCCACTACTTTCGACTCCGTTTCTTCAATCCAGTCTTTTCCCGTAATCCCGCAATCCAGTGCGCCGTCTTGCACGTATTTGGCCATTTCCTGCGCGCGCACGAGCATGCACTCGATTTCCGGATCGTCCACTGACGGATAATAGTTTCGCTCGTTGATGTTCAAATTGAATCCCGCTTTTTTGAACAATTCCACCGTGCTGCATTGCAGACTGCCCTTTGGAATGCCCATTTTGATCGTCATATTTTCACCTCGTTGTAAAAGCACGAATTGTTTCCCGAGTGACACGTCGGCCCTTTCGGGTTCACCTTTAACAATACCGTATCGAAATCGCAGTCGAGCCATACTTTTTGAACGTTCAAAAAGTTTCCAGACGTTTCCCCTTTCGTCCACAACGCGTTCCGCGTTCGGCTCCAAAACGTGGCCTTTTTGGTCTTCATCGTTTTCTCATAGGCTTCCTTGTTCATAAAGCCCACCATCAGCACTTCTCCCGTTTGCGCGTCCTGCGCGACGGCCGGAATCATTCCGCCCATTTTTTCGAAGTCTGGTTCCATTTTTTTCACCTTTTTTACAGCCTTCCTTTTGTGCTTGGAATCCATTTTTGTCTTTTGTCAAAGCCAACCGCTTCTCTTAACGCTCTTGCAAATGCCTTGAACAGCGCTTCCGTCTTGTGGTGCTCGTTTTTTCCATACACGAGCTTCAAGTGGATGTTTGCCTTCATTTCGTTTGCAAGTGCTTTGAAAAATTCTTCAATTGTTTCGTCTTTCAACTTTGCCTCCATTTTGAGATATGGTCTGCCGCTCAAATCGATGGCGCAAAAGGCGAGACTTTCGTCCATGGGAACATACTGCCAGCCGTATCTTGCGGTTCCCTTTTTGCTGGCGAGCGCCTTGTCGATTGCTTTTCCAAGAATGATTGCAACATCTTCGATGGTGTGATGCTGGTCGACATTCAAATCCCCTTTTGCGCTGACCTTCAAGTCTATCAAGGAATGCTTGCTCAGCAATTCGAGCATGTGATTGAAAAAACCGATTCCAGTGTCGATTTTGCTTTTTCCCTTTCCGTCCAAATTGACCGCTACTTGAATCGACGTTTCGTTGGTTTTTCGCTCGATTTTTGCCTTCCTTGCTTTCACCTCAATTCCTCCGAAAAAAGGTCCATGCCGGGACTCGGACCCGGTCCCAAGGCTGACTGCGGTTTTTTCCCGTTTTTTCCCCGGGCTTTTTGCATTGCAAAAAGGCCGCCACAGGCCTCGATGCGAACCCTTACACCACACGGACCAGACGGTTGCGTCCGTCTGTAACGCGTACCATCTTCGCCTTTTGGCTCGATGATACTGGCTTCGACGGATGTTTGCATTAAAAAATTCCATGCGTTGGAGGCCTTCGAAAGACTATTCAAAATAGTTGAGTTATACTCTGTCTTGTTCGAAATGAAGGCACTCACTTTGCATAGTATGTACTTCTTCCATGCGGGAGTTTAAAAAGCTTGCCTAAAACGGGAGCAAGGGCCACGCCCAGAACACTTCGACTGCTCCCGCCACCAGCACGAAAGCGATTCCGACGACCAAAATCAGCAGCGCGTGGAGCGCGATTTGGTTGAACCTGTCTCCAAACCAGCGCTCTCTCAAGAATCCCCTGTTCAGTATTCCGCCCGCAATGGCCCCGCTGAAGTACGCGCTCGCTTCCAACGCCGTGTGCAAAATGACGATTGCCATGAGCGAGGCAAAGGCGAGCAAGGGGCTGGACTGCGAGAGCAGCGCGGCCTGTTTGGCGCGGAAGGCGAACACAGCACCCCACACGCTGGCGTTCCATGCTACTACAAAAGTCGTTCCGAACTCGAAAATCAATGAAATGGCGAATACGATTCCCATAATGAGCAGGTTGTGCGAGACGATTCCCAAATAGTTTCCAACATCAATGGCGCCTCCCACGGCTCCGCCCAGCAATCCCAGCTGGTTTCCGAAAAATTGCGACTCCATTCCGGAGGGGAGAAAAATGGTTACGAGCGCGAAGGCGAAAAAGATTCCGAAAAACGAAAACGCGTACGCTTGGAACAAGTCCTTGTAATCTTCCAACAAGTCCCACACGCTGAGCGATTTGCCGCTCACTTGCACTTCTTCCAAGTACACGTTTTTTCGCCGGATTTCCTCTTTTCTCCCTTCCAATAATTCGGCAATGTTCAACAGTTTTCCCATCGACGCCATCAACGCAAGGCTGACAAAGAATACGGCAACGAGTCCGATGCTGGAAGAGAATACAATCGTTGCAAGCCCGATTCCGACCAACGCGTACACGAATCCGATGAATGCGAAAAAGAGCGCCGTGTTTTTGAAGCCCAATCGTTGAAACCATTCGGCGAGCATGCTCTATTGGAAGAATTTGCGGGTATAAATAGGCTACGCTTGCGTGCGCGCCTTGCGGGGCCGAATGCGGATTTCGCCGCCTTCTTCGCGCACGAAAATGGTTTCTTTTTCGCGCAGCCGGAGCCGTTTCGAAATGTCCGACGGAATAATGGCGGCAATCGAATTTCCGACTTTGACCAGCCTTCGCTCGCTCGCGCTTCCCTTGCGCAGCGCTTCCAGTCTTTCCGTCACTTTTTCCGAAAACCATACTTCGCCGCAGTGCGAGCACTTGAACGCGTTGACGAAAATTTCGGGCTCCGCCTCGTGCACGAAGCGCTTGAGTTTTCCCTTCTCGCACACGGGGCACTTTTTTCCTTCAATCATACTTTCACCTTTTCCAGTACGCCGTAATCACAAAACAAACTTCTCCGTCCTTTTTCCAAACCACGACCAGTTCCCCTTTGCGGTACCGTTTCGAACTCAAAAACTTGTTCCCGCCCTCTTCCAACACTCTTCCCGTGCAAACGCAATCGATGGCCAAGTCCTTCTCTATATTCTTGTCCCTCGAATAGTGCCAACTGAAAACAAACCGCCGTTTCATCCAACCGCATAACCAGAATACTAACATATATATATTTAGTTGTTTGTTTTCGGCGAATGACGAATGCAGGGGGGAGGATTCGAACCCCCGAAGGCACTAAGCCACACGGCCCTGAACCGTGCACGTTTGACCGCTTCGCTACCCCTGCCTGTTCTTACTTGAAAACAGAACGCCTTAAAGAAGTATTATATTCAAGAAAGCGGGTTTTGTTTTCATGGTTGAAAACTTAGGTGTCAATAAAGAGTTCGTTTTTGCGGCCTACCGAAAAATTCCGGCGCTTCTTGGTGTGACGTGGTCGAGTTCG